>NZ_CP107921.1:2697500-3020000 GCF_036014215.1 Streptomyces sp. NBC_00440 | reverse complement strand
CACAGGTCCGTGCGAAGCCGTAAGGCGATGTATACGGACTGACGCCTGCCCGGTGCTGGAACGTTAAGGGGACCGGTTAGTGACCTTTCGGGGTTGCGAAGCTGAGAACTTAAGCGCCAGTAAACGGCGGTGGTAACTATAACCATCCTAAGGTAGCGAAATTCCTTGTCGGGTAAGTTCCGACCTGCACGAATGGCGTAACGACTTCTCGACTGTCTCAACCATAGGCCCGGTGAAATTGCACTACGAGTAAAGATGCTCGTTTCGCGCAGAAGGACGGAAAGACCCCGGGACCTTTACTACAGTTTGATATTGGTGTTCGGTTCGGCTTGTGTAGGATAGGTGGGAGACTTTGAAGCGGCCACGCCAGTGGTTGTGGAGTCGTCGTTGAAATACCACTCTGGTCGTGCTGGATGTCTAACCTCGGTCCGTGATCCGGATCAGGGACAGTGTCTGATGGGTAGTTTAACTGGGGCGGTTGCCTCCTAAAGAGTAACGGAGGCGCCCAAAGGTTCCCTCAGCCTGGTTGGCAATCAGGTGTTGAGTGTAAGTGCACAAGGGAGCTTGACTGTGAGACCGACGGGTCGAGCAGGGACGAAAGTCGGGACTAGTGATCCGGCAGTGGCTTGTGGAAGCGCTGTCGCTCAACGGATAAAAGGTACCCCGGGGATAACAGGCTGATCTTCCCCAAGAGTCCATATCGACGGGATGGTTTGGCACCTCGATGTCGGCTCGTCGCATCCTGGGGCTGGAGTCGGTCCCAAGGGTTGGGCTGTTCGCCCATTAAAGCGGTACGCGAGCTGGGTTTAGAACGTCGTGAGACAGTTCGGTCCCTATCCTCTGCGCGCGTAGGAATATTGAGAAGGGCTGTCCCTAGTACGAGAGGACCGGGACGGACGAACCTCTGGTGTGCCAGTTGTCCTGCCAAGGGCATGGCTGGTTGGCTACGTTCGGAAAGGATAACCGCTGAAAGCATCTAAGCGGGAAGCCTGCTTCGAGATGAGTATTCCCACCCCCTTTGAGGGGTTAAGGCTCCCAGTAGACGACTGGGTTGATAGGCCAGATGTGGAAGCCCGGTAACGGGTGGAGCTGACTGGTACTAATAGGCCGAGGGCTTGTCCTCAGTTGCTCGCGTCCACTGTGTTAGTTCTGAAATAACGAACGACCGTGTTGTATCCGGTGTTGGTTAATTTCATAGTGTTTCGGTGGTCATTGCGTTAGGGAAACGCCCGGTTACATTCCGAACCCGGAAGCTAAGCCTTTCAGCGCCGATGGTACTGCAGGGGGGACCCTGTGGGAGAGTAGGACGCCGCCGAACAATTTTTAGCCTCAACCCCGAGCTGTAATGGCTCGGGGTTGAGGCATTTTTGCGTCCACGTGCAGTTCACTCCCAGACAGCCGGTACCTTGCCGCTGGCCTTCCCCCTTTCTGGAGTCGGTCTGCTGAGCTCTTCTGCCATGCGGTCGGGCTTAACTCCTTCCTGGGCCCTGTGCGCCGGCCTGGAACTCTCGTACCTCGGACCTCGTACACAGCGTCCAAGGTGCCCGAGCGTGCCGCCCCGTCCGGCTCGCTGAGGTGCAGGTGTGCCTGGTCGTCGGCGATGCGGCCGCCGTATGGAACGTCTCGTCGAGGCTCGACGACGAGAGCCCCAGCGCGCCCTCTGGGGGCTTGCTGGGGCTCTTCGAAGAGGAGTGCCGGTACCGCGGGGCGGGTCAGCTCCCGGAGGTTTCGTAGCCGGGTACGCCCGCGGATCGTGCGAGGTCGATGTCGAGTGCCTCGCGGCGGATGCGCTGGTCGACGTAGAGGAGCACCGTCACGCCGGCGGTGAAGGGGTAGGTGAGCGCCGCGGTGAGCATCGCGCCGATGCCGCTGATGATCAGGTACGGCCAGCCGAACTCCGGAGTCCTGCTGGAGACAAGGTCGCTGACGCTCTTGCCGTCGGCCATCGTGGCGGCCGCGTTGAACGGCAGATCGATGAGTCCCGAGACGAGGGCGGTCAGCAGCAGAGTCAGCAGGGTGATCCCGAAGATGCGCCACCAGACGCCCTTCACCAGCTTCGCCGAGCGGCGCAGCGCCGCCGCGATGCCCTGTCGCTCCAGCATCAGCGCGGGTCCGGCCAGGCTGAAGCAGATCCACAGCCAGACGACCACGACGACCGCGGCGAGCCCGCCGAGGGCGGCGAGTCCGGCACCCTCGGAGCCACCGACCAGGAGGCCGGGAAGAAGACCGACCGTCATCACCGCGGCGTAGGCGACGGGCAGCAGCAGGCTCAGCCCCACCAACCGGGAGAGCTGGGGCCTGGCCTCGCGCCAGGCGTCGGCGAGCGTCACCGGGCGGCCCAGCACGGAGCGGCTGACGACCATGGTCAGCACCGCGGTGGTGAAGATCGTCCCGATCAGCGTGATCGCGTACAGCGGTCCCAGGCCGATCAGGGTCGTCCGCAGCGAATCCACGCTCTGGTGCAGCTGCTCGGTGGGGCCGGCCCCGCTGTCGATCTGGGTGGGCTCGGGGAGCAGGTAGTGCTGGACGAGGATCGAGCAGAGCTGGACGGCGGCTGCCACGCCGATCGTGAGGCCGAGTGCCGTGCGCCAGTGGGCGCGCATCGTCGACACCGCGCCGTCGAGGATCTCTCCCACGCCGAGCGGCCTGAGCGGGATGATGCCCGGCTTGGCCACGACCGGCTGCTGATATCCCCAGCCGTCCTGCGGCGGTCCGCCCCAGCCGGTGTTCTGCCGGCCGCCGCCGTTACCGGACTGCGCGCGCGGGCCCCGGCGGGACGTCTGCTGCGGTGGTACGGGAGGCGGGCTCGGCGGGGTCCACTGCGCGGCAGGCGGCTGATTGCTGGACCACTTCGGAGCGGATTCTCCCTGGCCGGTCGGCTCGGCGGGGCGGGGGACGCCCGGCTCCTGTCCGTCGGAGGGGGCGGATCCGGGCGAGGCCCAGCCCGGAGAGTCGTTCATTGTCGCTCCTTCATCATGCCTGTCCGCCGCATGCCCGTCCGTGCGTCGAGGCAGCAGGTCGGCAGCCATCGTGTCATGCGGGGGTGTGGCAGCGGAGCCGCTGCTGTATCTCCTTTGCACCTTCAATTGTCGGTGCCACACGGGGCAGACTGTGCGGATGGCTGATCAGGACGAGCAAACCCCGCTGGGCGCGGGGCCGCCCATGCTTCCTTCGCTTCTCTGGGACGAGCCGCCCGAGGGGCCGGAGGGGCCGGTCGTCGTGCTGCTCGACCAGACTCGATTGCCCGGTGAAGAGGTCGAGCTGGTGTGCACGGATGTTCCCGCGCTGGTCCGGGCGATCCGGACACTCGCTGTCCGGGGGGCGCCGCTGCTCGGGGTCGCCGGGGGGTACGGGGTCGCGCTCGCTGCCGTACGGGGATACGACGTGGAGGAGGCAGCGGCGCTCCTCGCGGGTGCGCGGCCCACCGCGGTGAACCTCGGGTACGGGGTGCACCGGGTGGCCGAGGTGTACCGGGCAGCTGTCCGGGGCGGTGCGGACACCGGTGCGGCAGCGGCGGCGGCGCTCGCCGAAGCCAGGGCGCTGCACCAGGAGGACGTCGAGGCCAGCCGGCAGATGGCGGTCCGGGGCCTGGAGCTCCTCGATGAGCTGCTGCCGGGCGGCGGGCACCGGATTCTGACACACTGCAACACCGGGGCGCTGGTCTCGGCCGGTGAGGGCACCGCCTTCGCCGTGGCGCTGGCGGCGCACCGCGCGGGCAGTCTGCGGCGGCTGTGGGTGGACGAGACGCGGCCACTGCTGCAGGGGGCACGTCTGACGGCGTACGAGGCGGCCCGCAACGGGATGGCGTACACCCTGCTCACCGACAACGCGGCTGGTTCGCTCTTCGCGGCGGGCGAGGTGGATGCCGTGCTGATCGGTGCCGACCGGATCGCCGCTGACGGCTCCGTGGCCAACAAGGTGGGCAGCTATCCGCTGGCCGTGCTGGCCAAGTACCACCATGTGCCGTTCGTGGTCGTCGCTCCGACGACCACGGTCGATCTGTCCACGCCGGACGGTGCGTCCATCGAGGTGGAGCAGCGTGGGGGCGGGGAGGTCACCGAGTGCGGCGGGGTGCCGGTGGCGCCGTTGGGGACGCAGGCGTACAACCCCGCGTTCGATGTCACACCCCCCGAGCTCGTGACGGCCGTCGTCACGGAATCGGGGATCGCATCCCCTGTCACCAGGGACGCACTCACCGCATTGTGTGACAGGTCACGCCAGGTAACGATTAGCTAATGGGATGATGTCGGTATGAAGGGACGCGTCCTTGTCGTCGATGACGACACCGCACTGGCCGAGATGCTCGGCATTGTGCTGCGTGGTGAAGGTTTTGAGCCGTCATTTGTAGCGGACGGCGACAAGGCACTGGCTGCATTCCGTGAGGCCAAGCCGGACCTGGTGCTGCTCGATCTCATGCTGCCCGGACGGGACGGCATCGAGGTCTGCAGGCTGATCAGGGCCGAGTCAGGTGTGCCGATCGTGATGCTCACGGCGAAGAGCGACACAGTCGATGTGGTGGTGGGGCTCGAATCCGGGGCCGACGACTACATCGTCAAGCCGTTCAAGCCCAAGGAACTCGTCGCCCGTATCAGGGCGAGGCTGAGGAGGTCGGAGGAGCCCGCGCCGGAACAGCTGGCGATCGGTGATCTGGTCATCGATGTGGCCGGTCACTCCGTGAAGCGGGAGGGGCAGTCGATCGCGCTGACCCCGCTGGAGTTCGATCTGCTGGTCGCGCTGGCCCGTAAGCCCTGGCAGGTGTTCACCCGCGAGGTGCTGCTGGAGCAGGTGTGGGGGTACCGCCATGCTGCGGACACCCGGCTGGTCAACGTGCACGTACAGCGGTTGCGCTCGAAGGTCGAGAAGGACCCCGAGCGGCCGGAGATCGTGGTGACCGTCCGCGGTGTCGGATACAAGGCCGGACCGAGCTGACATGGCCCGCAGCAGCGCCGCTCCGGCGCCCGGGGAGCCGGGAGCACGGCCGGAGCGGGCTGCCGGAGCCGCGGTGAACGCGCCCCGGCTCACCGCACCGCCCGCGTCGTCAGGTCCGTCCGGCGGCCGGGCGGCCGTGCTGCGCAGGTTCGGCGACCGTTTTCTGCGGGGTGGCCGGCTGCTCCAGGACGGAGCGCCCGGTGGTCATGTGCTGCGGCTCTTCGCGCGCTGGGTGCGCCGTCCGCTGCTTCCCGCTGTGCGCCTCTGGCGGCGGAACATCCAGCTCAGGGTGGTCGCGGGCACACTGCTGATGTCGCTGGGCGTGGTCCTGGTGCTCGGATTCGTCGTCATCGGCCAGGTGCGCAACGGTCTGCTGGACGCCAAGGGGAAGGCCGCGGTCAGTCAGGCCGCGGGTGGTTTCACGGTCGCCAAGGACAAGGCCAACGCGTCGACGGTGTCCGACAGTGACTCCGCCGACACCGGGGCGGCCAGCAACTCCCGCCAGTGGCGTACCGACCTCGTGGCCCAGCTCGCCAGCGGCGGTCAGGGTGCGTACAACGTGGTCACCCTCGCCCCGGCCTCCGAGGAGACGGGCGCGGGCAACGGCGGGGAGCGTACGTCCGGCCAGGTGAGCCCCGACAGCGTCTCCGAGAAGCTGCGCATGAGCGTCGACCAGGGCACCGCGCCGTACAAGACGTACACGGACATCAAGTACGTCGACGGGCGGGCGCCGGAGCCCGGTCTGGTCGTGGGGCAGCGTCTTGAGGACATCGACCACAAGCCGTACCAGCTCTACTACCTCTTCCCGCTCTCGCAGGAGGAGAAGACCCTCAGCCTGGTGAAGCGCACCCTGGCCACCGCCGGGCTGTTCGTGGTGGTGCTGCTCGGGGCGATCGCCTGGTTCCTGGTGCGTCAGGTGGTCACGCCCGTGCGGATGGCCGCCGGGATCGCCGAACGGCTCTCTGCCGGGCGTCTCCAGGAGCGGATGAAGGTCACGGGCGAGGACGATATCGCCCGGCTCGGCGAAGCCTTCAACAAGATGGCGCAGAGCCTTCAGTTGAAGATCCAGCAGCTGGAGGAGCTGTCCCGGATGCAGCGCCGCTTCGTCTCCGATGTGTCGCACGAGCTGCGCACCCCGTTGACGACCGTACGGATGGCCGCCGACGTCATCCATGACGCGCGCAGCGACTTCGACCCGGTGACCGCTCGCTCGGCAGAGCTGCTCGGCGATCAGCTCGACCGTTTCGAGTCGCTGCTCGCGGATCTGCTGGAGATCAGCCGGTTCGACGCGGGCGCCGCTGCGCTGGAGGCGGAGCCGATCGATCTGCGGGAGACCGTGCGCCGGGTGATATCGGGTGCCGAGCCGCTCGCGGAGCGCAAGGGCAGCCGGATCCGCGTCGTCGGTGACGAGCAGCCCGTGGTCGCCGAGGTGGACGCGCGGCGGATCGAGCGCGTGCTGCGCAACCTCGTCGTCAATGCCGTGGAGCACGGCGAGGGCAACGATGTGGTGGTCCGCTTCGGTGTCGCGGGGGGCGCCGTCGCGATCGTCGTGCGCGACTACGGTGTGGGGCTGAAGCCGGGCGAGGCGACCCGGGTCTTCAGCCGTTTCTGGCGGGCCGACCCGGCGCGGGCCCGTACGACCGGCGGTACCGGGCTCGGTCTGTCCATCGCCGTCGAGGACGCGCGGCTGCACGGTGGCTGGCTCCAGGCGTGGGGCGAGCCGGGTGGGGGTTCACAGTTCCGGCTGACCCTGCCGCGTACTGCGGACGAACCGCTGCGCGGCTCCCCGATACCGCTGGAGCCCGACGACTCGCGCCGCGCCCGCGCCACGCAGGCCGAGGCGGGGCGGCTGGTCGCGGTGCCGGCCCAGTCCGGTGCGGACCGTTCGCCGCTGCCGCCGCTGCCCCGTGCGATACCGGCCGACCCGACGGCACTGCCGGGCAGCGGTGCCCGGGTGGTGCCGAGGGCCGGTGACTCTGCAACGCAAGCTTCGGACCGGGAGGACACCGCCCGTGGGCGATGATCGTGGGGGCAGCCGCGGCGTACGGGGACTTCGGGCGTACGCCTGGCTCGGCTGCGGTGGCGTGCTGCTGGCGGGCTGTGCGTCGATGCCGAACAGCGGGGACATCGAAGCCGTCGATCCTTCGCAGCGCAGCGACTCACAGGTCAAGGTGTATGCGGTGCCGCCGCGCGAGGGGGCCGCGCCGGCCGAGATCGTGGACGGTTTCCTGGAGGCGATGACCAGCGATGATCTGCAGTTCGCCACGGCCAGGAAGTATCTGACGAAGGAAGCGTCGCACAAGTGGGATCCGGGCGCGCGGACCACGGTGCTCGCCGACGGGCCCACGCGCCGGGCGAATCCGGCCAACGACCGGGACGCTCCGCAGGTCTCCTCCACCTTCGAACTGAGCGGCACGGAAGTCGCCGTGGTCGACAAGCAGCACGCGTACCAGCCCGACAAGGGCACGTACCGCAACTCCATCCATCTGGTGCATCAGAACGGCGGGTGGCGTATCGACGATCTGCCCGCCGGTCTGCTGCTCAGCCTCTCCGACTTCCAGCGCAACTATCACTCCGTCAACAAGTACTACTTCGCATCGGTGCCGTCCGGGACGTCCGGGGGGTCGGGAGCGTCCGGTTCGCCCGGCGGCTCGTCCGGCCGGAACTGGCTTGTCGCCGACCCGGTCTATCTCCGCCAGGGCATCGACCCCGAGACGAGGATGGATCCACTGACGCAGACGGTCGCCTCTCTGCTGGACGGGCCGACCAACTGGCTGCGTCCTGTGGCGAATTCGCGTTTCCCGGCCGGAACGGCGCTCAAGAAGGGTGTCCGGGCCCTGACGCTCGACGACCGTAACGGCCTCAAAGTGCCGCTCAACGAGAAGGCGTCGGGCGTCGGGCAGGGGCAGTGCCGGCAGATGGCGGCTCAACTGCTCTTCACGCTGCGCGATGTGACGTCCATGCGGGTCGAGCAGGTGGAGCTGGAGCGTACGGACGGCTCGCAGCTGTGTGTGCTCAGCGCGGACCAGTCGCAGGAGTACGCGCCCGACCACACATCGGGCAGTCCGGCCGGCGAGTACTTCGTGGATGCCAAGGGCCGGCTCGTACGGATGCAGGCCATCGGCGGTGACAGCTCGGGGAAGGCGGATCCCGAGCCTGTCGAGGGTCCGCTCGGCACGGGCGCCAAGCCGCTGAGCACGGTTGCGGTGGCGCGCGACGAACGCCGCGCGGCGGGTGTGTCGAAGGACAGCAGCACGCTGTCCACTTCGTCGATCGTCTCCGGCGACGAAACGGCCGAGCAGCTGTACACCAGCCATGCGAAGCAGGAGAAGAACCGTCTGTCGGCCCCGAGTTGGGACGGATGCGGAGATCTCTGGGTGGCTGACCGGAACCCGGCGAATCCGCAGCTGCTGCGGTTCCCCGGCGGTTCGGGCGAGCCGCAGTCCGTCCCGGTACTGGGGCTGGACGGCGCGCATATCGCCGGGCTGCGGATGTCGTCCGACGGGGTACGGATCGCGCTGCTGCTGACGAAGGACGGGCATACGACGCTGAAGGTGGGCCGGGTGGTCCGGCAGGGCAGCGCCGACAGCCCGACGGTCTCGGTCGTGGACGAACTGCGCCCGGCCGCACCGCAGATGGCGGATGTGACGGCGGTGTCCTGGGCGGGGCGCAGCCGGCTCGTGGTGGTCGGCAAGGAGGCCGGCGGGGTGCAGCAGGTGCGCTATATGCAGGCGGACGGTTCGGTCTCCGGCGTGAACCCGCTGCCGGGCGCCAACCGGATCACCGCCGTCGCCGCTTCGGACGACGACAGGCTGCCGCTGATGGCGCTCTCGGACGAGGACGGAATTGTGCGTCTTCCCCCGCGTGCGAATTGGAAAACCGTGGTGGAGGAAGGGAAGTCGCCGGTCTATCCCGGATAGGCGGCTGTCCGGGACGGACCGGCTATCCGGAGGCGGCTTCCGGATAGCCGGATAGCTTCCGGAAGGCTTCGGAAGGGCTTCGGGTGGCTTCGGCATTGTTGCTGGACCGCTGCCGGATGATCGCCGGATGGCGCTGGACAGTTGTATCCGGATGGCCGCTGGACAGTTGTATGCGGCAGGTGTCCGTGGCCGTCCGCCCCGGTTATCCACAGGGGTGGCCGGAAGCTCCGTTGCTTGGCAGAGTAGAGGCCATGAGGGGGTGGTGGCAGGAAATCTCCGAAGTGGTGCTGCCGAGCGCATGCGGAGGCTGCGGAAGATCTCGTACGGCGCTCTGCGCGGAATGCGCCGAGGCTCTCTGCGGCGGTCCGGTGCGCAGGGCCAGACCGGATCCCGAGCCGCCGGGGCTGCCGGCGGTGTGGGGTGCCGCGGCGTACGAGGACGCGGTGCGGGCGGTGCTGCTCGCGCACAAGGAGCGGGGCGCGCTGGGGCTGGCCGGGGCGCTCGGCCGTGCGCTCGCCACGGCGGTGCGGGCCGCGGCAGGGCGGAGCGCGGGTGAGGGGACGCTGCTGCTCGTCCCGGTGCCCTCGTCGCGCGGTGCGGTGCGGGCCCGGGGGCATGACGCGGGCCGCCGGATCGCCTGTGCCGCCTCGGCCGAGCTGCGCAGGAGCGGTACACCGGCGCGGATGCTGGGGGCGCTCAGACAGCGGCGTGCGGTGGCCGACCAGGCGGGTCTGGATGCCCCGCAGAGGCTGGCGAATCTCTCGGGTGCACTCGAAGTGGTGCCTGGGGGCGTAGGGCTGCTGGACGGGGGCAGGGTGGTGTTGGTGGACGATCTCATGACGACCGGTGCATCACTCGTGGAGGCCGCGCGTGCTGTACGGGCAGTGCCCGGCCGGGAATTCGCCGGGGCCATGGAACCGGTGGCCGCGGTCGTCGCCGCACCCCCGTTGTCTTTCGAAATAAACCGGAACTGATAGCTAACTTGCATCGTTGCAGGTAGCGAGGGAGAAAAACCACCTGAACGGGGGTACGCGTGAGTAGCAGGTGCCGATACCCGTCCCAGCGAGCTATGTTCGGTTGTGAGGAATGGCGAAAGCTGTGGCTCACTTGAATACACGGACGTGCATGGCACTTTCCGGTTTCTGCTGGTTCCGTGGAAACCCGGATGCTTGCGAGGCCGGAGGTTGGTGTGGGTGGGGATCTTCCCGACGGGGGAGGAGGAGGTGAAAGTCACCAAGTCCGAGACTCCGGTGCTCACCGGGGTCTGGTGCAAGAGGGAGCTGCTCCGCCGCTGAGCGGAGCGATCCGGGAACGGAGTTCTGCGTGGACATCGTCGTCAAGGGCCGCAAGACCGAGGTACCCGAGCGGTTCCGCAAGCACGTCGCCGAGAAGCTGAAGATTGAGAAGATCCAGAAGCTGGACGCCAAGGTGATCAGCCTTGACGTCGAGGTGTCCAAGGAGCCCAATCCGAGGCAGGCCGACCGTTCGGACCGTGTGGAAATCACGCTGCACTCCCGAGGCCCGGTGATCCGGGCGGAGGCAGCGGCAGGCGACCCGTACGCAGCGCTGGATCTGGCCACAGGCAAGTTGGAGGCGCGGCTGCGGAAGCAGAACGAGAAGCGCCACAACAGGAGGGGTGCGGGCCGCATTTCGGCGGCCGAAGTCGTCGACGCGGTGCCGGACACGGCGCCGATCAACGGCAACGGTGAGTTCACCGCCGACCTGGCGACCCAGACCATTCCGACCACCAGGATGGGTTCGCTCGAAGTCCAGGGCGAAGGACCGCTGGTGGTACGCGAGAAGACGCATATCGCAGCAGCGATGTCGCTCGACCAGGCGCTCTACGAGATGGAGCTGGTGGGGCACGACTTCTACCTGTTCGTCGACGCGGAGACAAAGGAGCCCAGTGTCGTCTACCGGCGGCACGCCTACGACTACGGTGTCATCCACCTGACGACCGACCCGCTCGCCGACATGGAGGCGGCCGGCGCCGGCGGTGCGCTCGGCGGATGACTCCATTACCCGTCGCGGTGCCCCTGGACGTGTATATGCGCGCCGGGGGCTCCGCCGTGCGGTAGGGATCGGTGCGGGGGATCGGGGCTGGGGACCACCGTTCCGTCGTTCCGGCATGAAATCATGGGCGCACGCGCCAACCGGGCTTCTGTGAGCTGCGGTTGGTGTCGTAGGTGAACGTCGTACATGAACTTCGGGCCCATGCTTCAGGGGGAGGAACGATGGCGGACCGCTTCGGTCCCGCACACGACCGGGACGAGGACCCCATGGACCATGGTGCGGCGGACCATGGTGGGGCTTCGTGCAAGGAGCCGATCCGGGTCCTGGTGGTGGACGACCACGCGCTCTTCCGGCGCGGTCTGGAGATCGTTCTCGCGGCTGAGGAGGACATCCAGGTCGTGGGCGAGGCGGGTGACGGCGCTGAAGCGGTGGACAAGGCCGCCGATCTGCTGCCCGACATCGTGCTGATGGACGTACGGATGCCCAAGCGCGGTGGCATCGAGGCCTGTACCTCCATCAAGGAGGTGGCACCCAGCGCGAAGATCATCATGTTGACGATCAGCGATGAGGAGGCCGACCTCTACGAGGCGATCAAGGCCGGGGCCACCGGCTATCTCCTGAAGGAGATCTCGACCGACGAAGTGGCGACGGCTATCCGGGCGGTGGCCGACGGGCAGTCCCAGATCAGCCCCTCCATGGCGTCGAAGCTGCTCACCGAGTTCAAGTCGATGATCCAGCGCACCGACGAGCGCAGGCTCGTACCGGCGCCGCGGCTCACCGAGCGTGAGCTGGAGGTGCTGAAGCTGGTGGCCACCGGGATGAACAACCGGGACATCGCCAAGGAGTTGTTCATCTCCGAGAACACCGTGAAGAACCACGTCCGCAACATCCTGGAGAAACTGCAGCTGCACTCCAGGATGGAAGCCGTGGTCTACGCGATGCGCGAGAAGATCCTCGAAATCCGCTGAGGCACCCGCTGAAGGCACCCGCTGAGCGCATCCGCTGGGGGAGTGGATGGCCGGGGTCGCTACCGGGCCGCGTCCAGTGTCCCGGTCAGGGCCGTTGCCAGCGGGGCCCGCAGCTCCGGTTCGTTGATGCGCTCCACCCGCACGTCCGTGCACCCCACCCAGCCCGCGGCTTCGGCCAGCGCCTCGGCCATCGGCCGCACCGTCTTCCGGTCGGCCAGGGAGATCTGCCTGGCCACCAGGGTGGTGCCCTCCCGCGCGGGGTCGACCCGCCCCACCAGCTTCCCGCCGGCCAGCAGCGGCATGGAGAAGTAGCCGTGGATCCGCTTGGGCTTCGGCACGTACGCCTCCAGCCGGTGGGTGAAGCCGAAGATCCGCTCCGTACGGGAGCGTTCCCAGACCAGTGAGTCGAACGGCGAGAGCAGCGTCGTACGGTGGCGGCCGCGCAGCGGGGACGACAGCGCCTCCGGATCCGCCCAGGCCGGTTTGGACCAGCCCTCGACCTTGACCGGGACCAGGCCCGAGTCCGCGACGACCGCGTCGAACTGCTCGGCCTTGAGGCGGTGGTAGTCCGCGATGTCCGTACGGGTCCCCACCCCCAGGGACTTACCCGCGAGCGCGACCAGCCGCCGGACACACTCCAGGTCGTCCAGCTCGTCATGGAGCAGCGGGCCGGGGATCGCGCGCTCGGCCAGGTCGTACACCCGCTTCCAGCCGCGCCGCTCGGTGCACACCACCTCTCCGTACATCAGGGCCCGCTCGACCGCGACCTTCGACGCCGACCAGTCCCACCACTCGCCGCCGTTCTTCGCGCCGCCCAGTTCGGTGGCCGTCAACGGCCCCTCCGCGCGCAGCTGCTTGATCACGGTCTCGTAGGCCGACTCGGGCAGCTCGTGATTCCAGTGCGGGCGGTCGCGGTAGGCGCGGCGGCGGAAGGCGAAGTGAGGCCACTCCTCGATGGGCAGGATGCAGGCCGCGTGCGACCAGTACTCGAAGGAGCGGCCCCCCGACCAGTACGCGTCCTCGACGGTCCTGCGCCCGACGGCGCCCAGCCTGGCGTAAGGGATGAGCTCGTGCGAGCGCGCCAGGACCGAGATGGTGTCCAGCTGCACCGCGCCGAGATGGCGCAGCACCCCGCGGACCCCGCCCCGCCGGTCGGGCGCGTCCAGGAATCCCTGGGCTCGCAGCGCTGTCCGGCGGGCTTCGTCGGCGGAGAGTTCGACGGCTGGGGGCGGCACAGGAGTCATGCCCCGAACGATAGGGGGCAGCACTGACAGTCGGGGGCGGGCCGGTGGATCCGGATCAGGAGCGGTGGACCTGGTCAGGACCGGCGGATCCGGATCAGTGGAGCAGGCGGATCGCGGTGCGGGGGCCCGGGCGTGCAGGGGGCGGATGCGGTCCGCGTGCAGGCGGCGCGGTTCACGGCCCTGCCGGAAGGTACACGTGTTCCGTGGGCAGCCCCAGGTCGGAGGGGAGTATCGCGCCCAGCCAGGCGTCTCGGCGGGTGCCCTTGTTGAGGAGGTCCGCGCGCAGCACCCCCTCGACGCGGAACCCGGCCTTCTCCGCCACCGCCCGCGACCCCGTGTTGCCGACCTCGGCCCGCCACTCCAGCCGCTCCGCGCCCAGCTTGGTCAGCGACCAGTGCGTGAGTACGGTCACGGCCTCGGCCATGTATCCGTTGCCCCGGTGCTCCTTCGCCATCCAGAAGCCGATCTCCCAGGTGCCTGCCTGTCCGCGCTGGAACACGGAGATCGCACCGATCAGCCGGACGTCCGCGCGGGTCAGTACGGCGAAGGCCAGACTGGTGCCCGCCCGCCAGCCGTCCGGGACCATCCGTACGGTGAAACTCTCCGCGTCCTCGCGCCGGTAGGGGGACGGGACGATCGTCCAGCGCTGGATGTCGGGGTCCTGACAGGCCTGGAACACGGCCTCGGTGTCAGCGGCGGTGAAGGGGCGCAGCAGCAGCCGCTCCGATGTCAGTGTTATAGGGTCCATCGGCTGATTCTGCTGCCCGTGCGGAGCAGGTGCCATGGCTTTTTCGGGGTTCTCCCGGCACCTTCCGTACGCCCCGACCGTTGTCCTGAGCGGCAGGCCTCCCGGCGCGGCGGGGTCCTCGCTTACGATGGCCGTTGCTCTACCCCGGTTTGCCGCGTGAAAGTAAGCCGGGCTCCCTGGTCGGTCTGTTTCTCCGGCCCGGGTCCGGGGGTAGCACCCCGGGAGGTTCAGACCATGAACTCGACCGCGCCAGGCCCGACCGGCAAGGAGACCAACCCCCGTGTCCGTCTTCAACAAGCTCATGCGTGCAGGCGAAGGAAAGATCCTGCGCAAGCTGCACCGCATTGCGGACCAGGTCAACTCCATCGAAGAGGATTTCATCAACCTCTCCGACGCCGAGCTGCGGGCCCTCACCGACGAGTACAAGGCGCGGTTCGCCGACGGCGAAAGCCTCGACGACCTGCTGCCCGAGGCCTTCGCGACGGTCCGTGAGGCCGCCAAGCGCGTCCTCGGCCAGCGCCACTACGACGTACAGCTGCTGGGCGGTGCTGCCCTGCACCTCGGCTATGTGGCCGAGATGAAGACCGGCGAGGGCAAGACCCTGGTCGGCACGCTCCCCGCCTATCTGAACGCGCTGTCCGGCAAGGGCGTCCACCTGATCACGGTGAACGACTACCTGGCCGAGCGCGACTCGGAGATGATGGGCCGGGTCCACAAGTTCCTGGGGCTCGAAGTCGGCTGCATCATCGCCAACATGACCCCGGCGCAGCGCCGTGAGCAGTACGCCTGCGACATCACGTACGGCACGAACAACGAGTTCGGCTTCGACTACCTCCGCGACAACATGGCGTGGGCCCAGGACGAGCTCGTCCAGCGCGGCCACAACTACGCCATCGTCGACGAGGTCGACTCGATCCTGGTCGACGAGGCGCGTACGCCGCTGATCATCTCCGGCCCGGCCGACCAGGCCACCAAGTGGTACGGCGACTTCGCGAAGCTCGTCACGCGGCTGACCAAGGGCGAGGCGGGCAACCAGCTCAAGGGCATCGAGGAGACCGGCGACTACGAGGTCGACGAGAAGAAGCGCACGGTCGCCATCCATGAGCCCGGTGTCGCCAAGGTCGAGGACTGGCTCGGCATCGAGAACCTCTACGAGTCGGTGAACACCCCGCTCGTCGGTTACCTCAACAACGCGATCAAGGCCAAGGAGCTCTTCAAGAACGACAAGGACTACGTCGTCATCGACGGCGAAGTCATGATCGTCGACGAGCACACCGGCCGTATCCTCGCCGGCCGACGCTACAACGAGGGCATGCACCAGGCCATCGAGGCGAAGGAAGGGGTGGACATCAAGGACGAGAACCAGACGCTCGCCACGATCACCCTGCAGAACTTCTTCCGTCTGTACGGCAAGCTCTCCGGCATGACCGGTACGGCCATGACCGAGGCCGCCGAGTTCCACCAGATCTACAAGCTCGGTGTCGTGCCGATCCCGACGAACCGGCCGATGGTCCGCATGGACCAGTCCGACCTGATCTACCGCACCGAGGTCGCCAAGTTCGACGCGGTCGTCGAGGACATCGCGGAGAAGCACGAGAAGGGCCAGCCGATCCTGGTCGGCACCACCTCGGTCGAGAAGTCCGAGTACCTCTCGCAGCAGCTCTCCAAGCGCGGCGTGCAGCACGAGGTGCTCAACGCGAAGCAGCACGACCGGGAGGCGCCGATCATCGCGCAGGCCGGCCGCAAGGGCGCCGTCACCGTCGCGACGAACATGGCCGGACGAGGTACCGACATCAAGCTCGGCGGCAATCCGGACGACCTCGCCGAGGCGGAGCTGCGCCAGCGCGGCCTGGACCCCGACGAGAACGTCGAGGAGTGGGCCGCGGCCCTGCCCGCCGCACTGGAGAAGGCCGAGCACGCGGTCAAGGCCGAGCACGACGAGGTCAAGGACCTCGGCGGGCTGTACGTGCTGGGCACCGAGCGCCACGAGTCGCGCCGTATCGACAACCAGCTGCGCGGCCGTTCCGGACGACAGGGCGACCCGGGCGAGTCCCGGTTCTACCTCTCGCTCGGTGACGACCTGATGCGGCTGTTCAAGGCCCAGATGGTCGAGCGCGTCATGGCGATGGCCAATGTGCCCGACGACGTGCCCATCGAGAACAAGATGGTGACGCGGGCCATCGCTTCGGCGCAGTCGCAGGTCGAGCAGCAGAACTTCGAGACGCGTAAGAACGTCCTGAAGTACGACGAGGTGCTGAACCGCCAGCGTGAGGTCATTTACGGCGAGCGCCGCCGGGTCCTGGAGGGCGAGGACCTGCACGAGCAGGTGCAGCACTTCATGGACGACACCATCGACGCGTACATCCAGGCGGAGACGGTCGAAGGGTTCGCCGAGGAGTGGGACCTGGACCGCCTGTGGAACGCGTTCAAGCAGCTCTACCCGGTGAAGGTCACGGTCGAGGAGCTGGAGGACGCGGCGGGCGACCGGGCCGGCATCACCGCCGAGTTCATCGGTGAGTCGATCAAGGACGACATTCACGAGCAGTACGCGGGCCGCGAGGAGCAGCTCGGCTCCGAGATCATGCGTGAGCTGGAGCGCCGCGTGGTCCTGTCGGTGCTGGACCGCAAGTGGCGTGAGCACCTCTACGAGATGGACTATCTCCAGGAGGGCATCGGCCTCCGTGCCATGGCGCAGAAGGACCCGCTGGTCGAGTACCAGCGCGAGGGCTTCGACATGTTCAACGCCATGATGGAGGGCATCAAGGAGGAGTCCGTCGGCTATCTGTTCAACCTGGAGGTCCAGGTCGAGCAGCAGGTCGAGGAGGTTCCGGTCCAGGACGCGGCGGAGAAGCCCTCCCTGGAGAAGGACGCGGTGCCCGCGGGTGCGCGTCCGGAGATCCGGGCCAAGGGCCTGGAGGCCCCGCAGCGGCCCGACAGGCTGCATTTCTCGGCCCCGACCGTGGACGGTGAGGGCGGTGTCGTCGAGGGCGACTTCGAGAACGAGGACGGCCCGTCCCGCTCCGAGGCGGACGGGATGACGCGCGCCGAGCGCCGCAAGGCACAGAAGGGCGGCGGCCGGCGCCGCAAGAAGTAGCGGCGGCAGCGGCGCGAGCCGCATGTCGTAGGGGCCGGGCCGGACACCGCAGAAACTGCGGTGTCCGGCCCGGCCCCTTCCGTCTTCGGGTCATACGCCGACGCGTTCGCCGCCCAGCTCCACCGCTGCGCACCGCCAGCGCAGATCGGCGCCCTGTTCGAGCCGGAACGCCATCGCCTGTACGTGCTCGCCCGAGCCGATCCTGGCGAACGCCTCGATCACGCCGGGCGCCGGGACGAACTCGCCGCAGTGGCGTACGACGGGCCGCACCCCGGGCCCCCGCAGCGGTGTGCCGGGTGCCAGCAGCACGAGCTGGTCGTAGGCCTCGCCGATGGTGTGTCCGAGCATCCAGTGGACGGGCCGCTGCCCGCTGAGCACGGCGAGGAGCCGCTCGGCGAACCAGTAGTGCGGCTTGAGCCGACGGCGCTGGATCGGGGTGGTGCCTGGCCTGTGCTGGTCGTGCCGGCCCGCCGGCCTGGTCCGCTGCATGAAGTGAGTGCCCCCGCTCTGCCGGGCCCGGTTTCGATACCGGGCGGTAGCTTCTGCTGAGCCTCTTGTACGGGGGGCGGCGAAGCTGTGGCAAGGGAGCGGGCGGTGTGCGGACGGTGCTGTTCGGGATCACCTATCCGGGTGACGGGGCCGGTGCCACGGGCGGATGCGGCGTGCTCCCGGACGTCGCCGGGTGGACGCCGTACCGGGCTGCTCCCGGCGCCACGAAGGGGGACCCGGTACGTATCCTGGGACCCTCTTCATCAGGCATCACCGGGCTCTGCCGGGCCGCCTTCCGGTCCTCCGGACGGAGCCCGGGGCGCCCATCCGACGACGAAAGCGGCCGGCCATGCGTGTGTACGTCCCACTGACCCTCCCCGGTCTCGCAGCGGCGCACGCGGCGGGCGAACTGGGCCCAGGACCGCTGACCGCCTACGCCGTGACGCCCGGCCTGCGGGAGTGGTACGTCTCCGACGACATCGAAGAGCTGGAGTACGCGGCGCTCAACCGGGCCGCATCGGCCTCGCTGCGGCTGCTGGCCGGGGCCCCGGGCATCGCCCGCCGCCGGGTGGTCGTCGCTGTCGACGTGCCGGACCAGGACGCGGTGGCCGACCCGGACCGCGGTCTCGACGCGAGTTCGCTCGGTGAGGTGCGGATCGCTTCCGCCGTGCCGCTGTCGAAGGCCGCAGCCGTCCACGCCGACGCGGACGACGCCGAGCCGGACGTCGCGGCCGCGGCTGCCGCACTGGGCGCCGCCGACCACGGTGACGACGACGCACAGTTCACGGTGGACGGCGCCGAGGACCACGAACTGCTCTGGTTCGGTGTGCAGGAGATCCCGCATCTGATCGCCTGATCCCCTGCCCGGTCACGGTCTGCGGGGTCCGTTGTCAGACCCCCCGCGTACCGTTGTCGAAGTGGGGAAAGCGGGGCACGGGCGGTGCCCCGCATGGTCCGGGAGAGGTTCGAACGGGGGGGCTGGACATGAGCGGGCTGGACATGAGCGGGCTGGACATGAGCGCGGACGTGGACACCGGGTCGGGTGCCGCACCGGCGGGGACGCACATCGTCTGGGACTGGAACGGGACGCTGTTCCACGACATCGACGCGGTGATCGGGGCGACGAACGCCTCGTTCGGCGAGGTCGGTATGGCGCCGATCACGCTGGAGCGCTACCGGGACCTGTACTGCGTGCCCGTTCCGCGGTTCTACGAGCGGCTGATGGGCCGGCTGCCGACGGACGCCGAGTGGGCCGTCATGGACGAGGCCTTCCACCGGCACTACTGGGCGCTGGCCGAAGGGGCGGGGCTCGCTCCGGGGGCGGAGCAGCTGCTCAGGGACTGGCAGGCGTCCGGGCTCACCCAGTCGCTCTGTTCGCTGGCGCCGCACGACCAACTGATACCGATCGTGCGGACGCACGGGATCGAGCGGCGCTTCCTGCGCGTGGACGGCAGGACCGGCCCGTCGAACCGGGGGAAGGCGGAGCACATGGTGCGGCACCTGGCCGGGCTCGGCGGTGTCGTTCCCGAGCGCGTCGTGGTGATCGGTGACGCGGTCGACGACGCGGTGGCGGCCGCGCACGCCGGGGCACGGGCCGTGCTGTACACGGGCGGATCGCACAGCCGGGCCAGCCTGGAGACCGCCGGGGTGCCGGTGGTGGACTCGCTGGCGGAGGCGGTCAGTACCGCACGCGACTGGGCACTCTGACCGGTTCCCGCACCTGGCCGAAGTGTCGAAGTGCGGGATGCCGACTTGTACAGATGCGGCCGGTGACGTCCACCGGTCCGGGGGCGATAGCCTAGGTCCCGTGATCAGCGCGATATCTCGCGGGGGCATTGACGCCTCTGCCCTGCGCCCGGAGCACTACGGTGTCCGGGTCATCGCTGGCACCCCTCACCCGGACCGGCCTTCGAAAATGGCCAATAACGTCGCGGGTATCTCTCAATGCGGCATAACGTCGACTTCGACCGGATACCTCGCGTCGTGGTCGTGGCGTTGCACCGCTTCTTTCACCTACGTCACGCAACGGCGCGCGACAGGAGCCAGAGGACATGCAGACCAAGCTGGACGAACCCAAGGCAGAACTGCTCGCACGCGCGGCCCAGGTGGCTGAGAACAGCCCGACCGGGGGGCAACTTCCGGGTGGGTCCACGAGCGGGGGGAGTCCGGACCGGGACACTGTCCTTGCGTACCTTGAGCGCTACTACCTGCATACCGCTCCGGAGGACATCGAGAACCGCGACCCCGAGGACGCGTTCGGAGCGGCGCTCTCGCACTACCGGCTGGCCGAGAAGCGCCCGCAGGGCACCGCGAACGTCCGGGTGCACACCCCGAGCGTCGAGGAGAACGGCTGGACCTGCAGCCACACGGTCGTCGAGGTCGTCACCGACGACATGCCGTTCCTGGTCGACTCGGTCACCAACGAGCTGACCCGCCAGGGCCGCGGCATCCACGTCGTGATCCACCCGCAGCTCCTGGTACGCCGTGACGTGACCGGCAAGCTCATCGAGGTGCTCGGCAAGGACGAGACCGGCGAGGGCCTCCACGACGCCCTGGTCGAGTCCTGGATCCATGTGGAGATCGACCGCGAGACCGAGCGCGCCGATCTGAAGCAGATCAGCACGGACCTCCTGCGGGTCCTCTCCGACGTACGGGAAACCGTCGAGGACTGGGACAAGATGCGTGACGCCGCCGTCCGCATCGCCGAGGAGCTGCCCACCGAGCCGACCGCGGCCGATCTGCCGGTACGCGAGGTCGAGGAGTCCCGCGAGCTGCTGCGCTGGCTCGCCGCCGACCACTTCACCTTCCTCGGCTACCGCGAGTATCAGCTGACGGACGAGGACTCACTGACCGCGGTGCCCGGCACCGGGCTCGGTATCCTCCGCTCCGACCCGCACCACAGCGTCGACGAGGAACACCCGGTCTCGCCGTCGTTCGGCAGGCTGCCCGCCGACGCCCGCGCCAAGGCCCGTGAGCACAAGATCCTCGTGCTCACCAAGGCCAACAGCCGCTCGACGGTGCACCGCCCCAGCTACCTCGACTACGTCGGCGTGAAGAAGTTCGACGCCGAGGGCAACGTCATCGGCGAGCGGCGCTTCCTCGGGCTGTTCTCCTCCGCCGCGTACACCGAGTCCGTACGCCGGGTCCCCGTCATCCGCCGCAAGGTCGCCGAGGTCCTCGAAGGCGCGGGCTTCACGCCCAACAGCCACGACGGCCGCGACCTGATGCAGATCCTGGAGACGTACCCGCGCGACGAGCTGTTCCAGACGCCCGTCGACCAGCTGCGCTCCATCGTCACCAGCGTGCTCTACCTCCAGGAGCGGCGCAGGCTCCGGCTCTACCTGCGCCAGGACGAGTACGGGCGCTACTACTCGGCGCTCATCTACCTGCCGCGCGACCGGTACACGACCGGGGTGCGGCTGCGCCTCATCGACATCCTCAAGGAGGAACTCGGCGGCACCAGCGTCGACTTCACCGCACGCAACACCGAGTCCATCCTCTCCCGGCTGCACTTCGTCGTGCGGGTCCCCGCGGGCACCGAGCTGACCGAGCTCACCGACGCCGACGCGGACCGGATCGAGGCCAGGCTCGTCGAGGCCGCCCGTTCCTGGGCCGACGGGTTCAGCGAGGCCCTGACCGCCGAGTGCGGTGAGGAGCGCGCCGCCGAACTGCTGCGCCGCTACGGCCAGTCCTTCCCCGAGGGCTACAAGGCGGACCACTCGCCGCGTGCCGCCGTCGCCGACCTCGGCCACCTCGAACACCTCCAGCCGGGCGAGAAGGACTTCGCGCTCTCGCTGTACGAGCCGGTGGGCGCGGCTCCCGGCGAGCGCCGCTTCAAGATCTACCGGATCGGCTCGCAGGTCTCCCTCTCCGCGGTGCTCCCGGTGCTCCAGAAGCTGGGTGTGGAAGTCACCGACGAGCGCCCGTACGAGCTGCGCTGCGCCGACCGTACACATGCCTGGATCTACGACTTCGGGCTGCGGATCCCGCAGATCGAGGGCGTGGGCGGCGACCACCTCGCCGACGACGCGAGGGAGCGCGTCCAGGACGCGTTCGCCGCTTCCTGGACGGGCGAGGCGGAGAACGACGGTTTCAACGCCCTGGTGCTCGGCGCCGGGCTGACCTGGCGGCAGGCGATGGTGCTGCGCGCGTACGCCAAGTACCTGCGCCAGGCCGGATCGACCTTCAGCCAGGACTACATGGAGGACACCCTCCGCAACAACGTCCACACCACCCGGCTGCTCGTCTCGCTCTTCGAGGCCCGGATGTCGCCGGGCCGCCAGCGGGCCGGCACCGAGCTGACCGACGGGCTGCTCGAAGAGCTCGACGGTGCGCTCGACCAGGTGGCGAGCCTGGACGAGGACCGCATCCTGCGCTCCTTCCTCACCGTCATCAAGGCGACGCTCAGGACCAACTTCTTCCAGAGCGCCGACGAGAGCGGCGACCGCAAGGGCCGGGGCACCGAGCAGGGCACGTACCACCCGTACGTCTCCATGAAGTTCGACCCGCAGGCCATCCCCGACCTGCCCGCGCCGCGCCCGGCGTACGAGATCTGGGTGTACTCGCCGCGCGTCGAGGGCGTGCACCTGCGGTTCGGGAAGGTCGCCCGAGGCGGGCTGCGCTGGTCCGACCGGCGTGAGGACTTCCGTACGGAGGTGCTCGGCCTGGTCAAGGCGCAGATGGTCAAGAACACGGTGATCGTGCCGGTCGGCGCCAAGGGCGGCTTCGTCGCCAAGCAGCTGCCCGACCCGTCCGTGGACCGGGACGCCTGGATGGCCGAGGGCATCGCGGCGTACAAGACCTTCATCTCCGCGCTGCTCGACATCACCGACAACCTGGTGGCAGGCGAGGTCGTGCCGCCCACCGGTGTCGTACGCCACGACGAGGACGACACCTACCTCGTCGTCGCCGCCGACAAGGGCACCGCGACCTTCTCCGACATCGCCAACGCGGTCGCCGAGTCGTACGACTTCTGGCTCGGGGACGCCTTCGCGTCCGGCGGCTCCGCCGGCTACGACCACAAGGGCATGGGCATCACGGCCCGCGGCGCCTGGGAGTCCGTCGAACGGCACTTCCGGGAGCTCGGCCACGACACCCAGACCGAGGACTTCACCACGGTCGGCGTCGGCGACATGTCCGGCGACGTCTTCGGCAACGGCATGCTGCTCTCCGAGCACATCCGCCTGGTCGCCGCCTTCGACCACCGGCACATCTTCATCGACCCGACCCCGGACGCGGCGACGTCCTACGCCGAGCGGCGCAGGCTGTTCGAGATGCCGCGCTCCTCGTGGGCCGAGTACAACACCGCCCTGCTCTCGCCCGGCGGCGGCATCCACCCGCGCAGCGCCAAGTCGATCCCGCTCAACGCACATGTCCGTGAGGCGCTCGGCATCGAGTCGGGCGTGGCCAAGATGACCCCGGCCGACCTGATGAGGGCGATCCTCAAGGCCCCGGTCGACCTGGTGTGGAACGGCGGCATCGGGACGTACGTGAAGTCCTCCGCCGAGTCCAACGCGGACGTCGGCGACAAGGCCAACGACGCCATCCGGGTCAACGGCGAGGACCTGCGCGCCAAGGTCGTCGGCGAGGGCGGCAACCTGGGTCTGACCCAGCTCGGTCGTATCGAGTACGCCAGGTCGGGCGGCGACGGCACGGGCGGCAAGATCAACACCGACGCGATCGACAACAGCGCGGGCGTGGACACCTCCGACCACGAGGTGAACATCAAGATCCTGCTCAACGGGATGGTCACCGAGGGCGATCTGACCGTCAAGCAGCGCAACAAGATCCTCGCGTCGATGACCGACGAGGTCGGCGCCCTGGTCCTGCGCAACAACTACGCGCAGAACACCGCACTCGCCAACGCCGAGTCCCAGGCGCCGTCGCTCCTCCACGCCCACCAGCGCTTCATGCGCAGGCTGGTCCGCGACGGACATCTGAACCGGGCGCTGGAGTTCCTGCCGACCGACCGCCAGGTCCGTGAACTGCTCAACGCGGGCAAGGGGCTGAGCCAGCCCGAGCTGGCCGTGCTCCTCGCGTACACCAAGATCACCGCCGCTCAGGAGCTGATCACCACCGATCTGCCGGACGACCCGTACCTGCAGAAGCTGGTGCACGCGTACTTCCCCAAGCCGCTGCGTGAGCGCTACCCCGAAGCGATCGCGGGGCACGCCCTGCGTCGCGAGATCATCACGACGGTCCTGGTCAACGACACGGTGAACACCGGTGGTTCGACCTTCCTGCACCGGCTCCGGGAGGAGACGGGCGCCTCGATCGAGGAGATCGTACGGGCGCAGGCCGCGGCCCGTGAGATCTTCGGCCTGGCCGAGGTGTGGGACGCCGTCGAGGAGCTGGACAACAAGGTCGCGGCCGATGTCCAGACCCGTATCAGGCTGCACTCGCGCCGGCTCGTGGAGCGTGGTGCGCGCTGGCTGCTCGGCAACCGTCCGCAGCCGCTCGACCTGAGCGAGACCATCACCTTCTTCACCGAGGGTGTGTCGAAGGTCTGGGGCGAGCTGCCGAACCTGCTCAAGGGCGACGACCTGGAGTGGTACCGGGGCATCCTGGACGAGCTGACCGCCGCGGGCGTGCCGGAGGAACTGGCCGGCCGGGTGGCCGGGTTCTCGGGGGCCTTCCCCGCGCTGGACATCGTGGCGATCGCCGACCGTACGCACAAGGACCCGATGGCCGTCGCCGAGGTGTACTACGACCTCGGCGACCGGCTGGCGATCTCCCAGCTGATGGACCGGATCATCGAGCTGCCGCGGGCCGACCGCTGGCAGTCCATGGCCCGCGCCTCCATCCGTGCGGACCTGTACGCGGCGCACGCCGGGCTCACCCTCGACGTGCTCTCGGCGGGGAACGGCGCATCGAAGCCGGAGGAGCGCTTCGAGGCCTGGGAGGAGAAGAACGCGTCGATCCTGGGCCGTGCGCGCACCACGCTCGACGAGATCCAGTCCTCGGACGCCTTCGACCTGGCGAACCTGTCGGTCGCGATGCGGACGATGCGCTCGCTCCTGCGGACGCACGTCTGAGGCGCTGAGGCGCCTGAGGCGTCGGAGCATGATGCGGGGGCCCGCCGCGTGCGTGCCCGCGTGGCTCTCGGCGGGCACGCCGTGTGCGTGCCCGCCCGCGTAACCCAGGGGGCACGCGCCGTGCGTGTGCCCCCGTCGCGGCCCTGGCCCCGGCCCGTCTGTTGTCAGTACAGGCGGGCCGGGGCCGCTGCGTCTCCCCGTAGCGGTAGCGGATCGCGATGGCGATTGCGGCGCCGGGCCGTGGTCTGCTGCCGGGGAGCTGCTGATGCTGCCGGGGCCCGCGCCCGTGCTGTACCGGCTGATCACCGGGAACGGTCTGCCCGCGGGCTGCCGGCCGGGTGCGGCCGCGATGCCGGCGGGCGGGGAACGACCGGACCGGGTGCTGCTCCGGCTCCGGAGCAGCACCCGGCGGGGCGGCTGAGTACGACGGGCATGGGTGGGCCGACCCGGCGGGGCGGCCGAGCGCAATGGGCTGGGGCCCGGGTGCCCGCAGGTGTTACTTCTTGGAGGTGAACTCCTCGTAGGCGGCGACGACTTCCTCCGCAGGGCCGTCCATCCTCATCGTCCCCGACTCCAGCCAGATGGCTCGCTCGCAGGTCTCCAGGATCGACTTGTTGCTGTGGCTGACCAGGAAGACGGTGCCCGCCGATTCGCGCAGTTCGGCGATCCGGTCCTGGCTGCGGCGCTGGAACTTCGCGTCGCCGGTGGAGAGCGCCTCGTCGATCATCAGCACGTCGTGGCTCTTGGCCGCGGCGATGGAGAAGCGCAGCCGTGCGCCCATGCCCGAGGAGTACGTCCGCATCGGCAGCGAGATGAAGTCGCCCTTCTCGTTGATGCCGGAGAAGTCCACGATCTCCTCGTAGCGGTCGCGGACCTCTTCGCGGGTCATCCCCATGGCCAGACCGCCGAGGATCACATTGCGCTCGCCGGTCAGATCGCTCATCAGGGCGGCGTTGACGCCGAGCAGCGACGGCTGGCCCTGGGTGTAGACCCGGCCCGACGCGGCGGGCAGCAGCCCGGCGACGGCCTTCAGCAGGGTCGACTTGCCGGACCCGTTGGAGCCGATCAGGCCGATGGCCTCGCCCTTGTGCGCGACGAAGGTCACCCCCCGGACGGCGTGCACCTCGCGGGTGCCGGGCCGGGGTTTGCGGGAGACGATCCGGTTGAGGGCGGAGGTCGCGCTGCCCTTGCCGGATCCGGTGCCCTGGATCTTGTAGACGATGTGGAGGTCGTCGGCGATGACGGTGGGGGCACCGAGGACCACCGGTGCCGGGGCCTGGGCCTGGGCCTGGGGCACGGTGAAGGGCGTCATGGTCGGCGTCAAGGTGTCCGTCGGGGTCGGGTTCAGGGTGTTCACCGGGTTCTCAGCCACGTCCGTACTGCTCCTCTGCCTTCCAGAAGTAGATGAAGCCGCCCACGCCTGCCACGACCGCCCAGCCGATGGCCAGCGCCCAGACGTGCGGCGGGAGCTGGTTGGCGTGGTAGCTGTCGATGAGCGCGTAACGCATCAGGCCGATGTAGACCGCGGCCGGGTTGGACTGGAGCCCCAGCAGGACGAGGTGCGGCAGGTTGTCGTGCGCCAGCACCTTCTTGATGCTCCACATCACACCCGAGACGTACATCCAGGTGCGCAGGATGAACGGCATCAGCTGTGAGACGTCCGGGGTCTTGGCCGCGAGCCTGGCCATGACCATCGAGATCCCGGTGTTGAACAGCGCCTGGAGGGCCAGTGCGGGGATCGCGAGCAGCCAGCTGATCTTCGGGTACTCGCCGAAGCAGACCAGGATGACGACCAGCGCGCCCATCGAGAACAGCAGCTGCTGGAGCTGCTGGACGGCGTACGCGATCGGGAGCGAGGCCCGCGGGAAGTGCAGGGCCCGCACCAGGCCCAGGCTGCCGCTGATGGCGCGGGTGCCCGTCTGGATCGAGTTGCTGGTGAACGTCCAGATGAAGACGCCGGTCACCAGGAACGGGATGAAGTCGGGGACGCCGTGGCTGGTGCCGAGCAGGACGCCGAAGATGAAGTAGTAGACGGCCGCGTTCAGCAGCGGCGTCATGATCTGCCAGACCTGCCCCAGCTTCGCCTGGCTGTACTGCGCGGTCAGCCGGGCGGTGGCGAAGGCGGTGATGAAGTGCCGGCGCCCCCAGGTCCTGCGGATGTACGTGAACAGCGGGGGGCGGGCACCGCTGATGGTCAGGCCGTGCTCGGCGGCCAGCGCGGCCAGATCCTGCGGGGGCTGCGGGGAGACCCTCGGAATCGCCGCCTCCGTGGCGGGCGCGTTCCGGGCTGTCGTGGGGATCACAGCATTCGCTTTCGACGGAGTTCGACGGGATTCACGGGATTCACAGGGAAGGGCGGCTATGAGCGCGCCCCCGACATACGTCGCAACGGATCCGTATCGTCGTAACGCCGAGGTTAGGACGGATCGACGTCGAAACGCAACCGTCTCGTCGCGACGAATAGGTAAACTTCTCCCCATGGCATCCCCTGATCCCCGTACGACTGAGCCCCGTACGCCCCGCCGGGCCCCCGCCGGGGCCGCCGTGCTCCGCGAGGACGTGACGGAGGCGATCCGTGCCGCCGTCTTCGCGGAGCTGGCGTCCGTCGGGTACGCGCGGATGTCCATCGAGGCCATCGCCCGCCGGGCCGGCGTCGGCAAGACCGCGGTCTACCGCCGCTGGAAGTCGAAGCTGTATCTGGTCCTCGACCTGGTCACCGCGTTCGCGGCGCAGGGCCTGCCCGCACCCGCGACCGGCTCGCTGTACGGCGATGTGCGCGCCCTGCTCGCCGTGGCGTCGACGGCGCTGCGGCACCCGGTCGCTTCCCAGGTCATCCCCGATCTGCTGGTCGAGGCCGCACGCCAGCCGGAGATCGCGGACGCGATCAAGGCGGCGCTGCTCGACAACCAGAAGGGTGTCGCCGCCGCGGTGGTCCGCGACGCGGTGGCCCGTGGCGAGCTCCCTGCCGACGCCGACCCCGCGCGGGCGCTCGAACTGATCGTGGGGCCGCTCTACTGGCGGCTCGCGGTGGTCAGGGACGACCTGCCCAAGGGCTATCTGGACGGACTCGCGGCGGCCGCGGTGGCGGCGCTCAAGGCGTGAGGGCGGCCGCTGAGCAACGGTGAAACGAGGCGGATCGGCCCTGTACACGACAGGGCCACCCGGCGGGCCGGATGTTCCCGGCGATAGTACTGTGCACCCGCAACGAGAGATCGCCGGCGCAGAGCAGTGGGAAACGAGTGCACAGCATGACGGTCAAAGTCAGCGTGATCATTCCGGTCTACAACCCGGGGCCCTACATCGAGGACTGCATCGCATCGCTGCTGAGACAGTCGCTGCCTGACGACGCATACGAAGCGATCTTCGTGGACGACGGTTCCACGGACGGCACCGGCGAGCGGCTGGACCGGCTCGCCGAGGCACACCCGCTGGTACACGTCGTCCACCAGGAGAACTCCGGCTGGTCGGGCAAGCCGCGCAACGTCGGGATCGACGCCGCACAGGGCGAGTTCGTGATGTTCGTCGACAACGACGACTGGCTGGGCGACGAAGCGCTGGAGCGGATGTACGACTACGGCGTCAAGCACGGCGCCGACGTCGTCGTGGGCAAGATGGCCGGCAAGGGGCGGCCCGTGCCGCGCGAACTCTTCCGCGTCAACCGGCCACGCGCCACGGTCAGGAACGCCCCGCTGATCGACAGCCTCACCCCGCACAAGATGTTCCGCAGGTCCTTCCTGGACGAGACGGGGCTGCGCTTCCTCGAAGGGCGCCGCCGCCTGGAGGACCACGTCTTCGTCACGGAGGCGTATCTGCGGGCGAAGAGCGTCGCCGTGGTCAGCGACTACGTCTGCTATTACCACGTCAAGCGGGACGACGCATCGAACGCGGGCTTCCGGCGCATCGAGCCGGTGGGCTACTTCCACAACCTCGGCGAGGCGCTCGACGTCGTGGAGAAGTACACCGAACCGGGGCCGCTGCGCGACAAGTTGCACCGCCGCTGGTTCCGCAACGAGATGATCGAGCGGATGCGCGGCGCCCGGCTGCTGGCCACGCCCGACGACGGCTACCGGCAGGACATGTTCCAGGAGATGCACAAGCTCGCCGTGGAGCGGTTCGGCCCGGGGGTCGGCGCGTCCCTGCTGCCCACCCAGCAGCTCGTCGGCGCGCTCATCAGGGCCGACCGCTACCAGGACGTCGAGCACTTCGCCCGCTGGGAGAGCGGCATCGCCGCGCACGCCGAACTCACCGGGCTCGCCTGGGAGGACGGCACGCTGAAGCTGGCGTTCACCGCAGGACTCAAGGCGGGGGACGAGCCGGTCCACTACGTCAGGGAGGGCGGCGACGAGCTGATCGGCCTGCCCGAGGGGCTGGACAGCCCCGAGGCGCTCGCACAGCTCGGGGTGAAGCCCCTGGCGGCCGCCGACCGGGCCAAGGCCGAACTGGTGGTACGGGAGCGGTCGAGCGCCGCCGAGTTCTACCAGCCCGTCGAGTTCACCAGGGAGCGGGTGGACGGCCCGCGGGCCGGCGAGTTCCGGCTGGTGCTGCGGGGGACGGCGGCGGTCACCCCCGGCACGGCGGCCGGCGGCGCACCGCTGGGCGCCGGTGTCTGGGACGTCCTGGTCCGTGTCCACCAGAGCGGCTGGAACAAGAACGTCAGGCTCGGCTCGGTACGGACCGAGGCGGTCACGGCCGGGCGGGAGCCGGCCGTGGTGGGCGAGCCCGCCCAGGTCGTCGTGCCGTACTGGACGGCGCACGGCAACCTCTCGCTCGACGTCGGCGCGACGACCGGCAGCCTCCGCAGGGAGTACCGGAAGCTCGGCGTGCGGGAGGTCCGGGTGATGGACGAACCGCTGCTCCTCGAAACGCTGCTGCCGCTGCACACCGAGGCCGCCGACGCAGTACCCGCCGAGCTCCACCTCACGGACCGGAAGGGCTCGGGCGACACCGTACGGGTGGCGGCGACGCTGACCACGTCCAAGGGGCGCGCGGGAACGGTTCTGTGCGCCGAGCGGCCGGCCGGGGAACTGCCCGCAGGTACCTGGGAGATGGCGGTCAGCGTCGGCGGCGAGGACGCGGAGCGCACGCCGTTGCCGCTGGTGCTCGTCGCTTCCGGGGCCTCCGGCGCGCTGACGGTCCGGCGCCCGCGCGAGAGCCTGGCGCACCGGCGGGCCCGGCTGATGCGGACGCTCCGGCGCAGTGCGCTGGGGCGCGTGGTGCGCAAGGTGCGGCGGAGGGCTGCGACGCGCTAGCGACGTGGTGTCGGGCGCGAAGCGCACGAAGGGGCGCGGAGGTCATCCTCCGCGCCCCTTCGTACGGTGCGGCCGCCGCGGCTCGTACGGTGTGGCCGCCGCGGTGCGGTTCAGTAGCCGCGCAGGGCCGCCAGCTCCTGGCGTACCGTCCGCAGGCCGGCGGTCCGGCCCCGCCTGCGGGCCAGTGCCGGCCAGATCCGGGAGCCGAGCAGGGCCTCGGGCTCGACGGCCTCCACCCGTTCGAGCAGCGCCTCCGGGACCTTCTGCGGGTCCGGCGTCAGCCACTCCTGGATGATCCCGTCGTACCCGTCCTTGAGGGTGGTGTTCGAGCGGTCCATGCCGAACACCAGGAAGACACCGGTCGGCTGGGTGTCGACCTGGACGGTGATCAGATCCGGCCGGTGCTTGGCCACCACCGGGATGAACTTGTAGACGTCCCCGGTCCAGGGGCCGGACGGCGCGACCCGGTCGCGGACGGCCTCCGCGTTGTTGCGCGGCAGCATGTCGTCCAGGACCACCACGCTCGACCAGCCGGTGAACCGCTCGGTGTTGATGAAGTCGCGCAGCGCGTACTCGAAGAGATGCATCCCGTCGATGAACGCCAGGTCGACCTGGTTGGCGCCGGTGTACGCGCCGAGCAGCGGACGGCCCTTGCGCATGTTGCGCAGCGGATTGCGACAGCTCATCAGATGACCCATCGGGTGCCGGCCGGCGAAGAAGGTGTCGCTGGTGGCCGTGATCAGCTGGAGGTCGCAGTGCAGCCGCGTCCGGATCTTCGGGGCCGGGTCGACCGCGATGCTGGGGACGCGGGAGAGGGCGAGGCTCCGCCCGTCGTTGGTCCCGATCTCCAGATAGGTGCGCGGCTTCAGCACCGCGTGCAGCCGCTGCAGGAATTCGTGCCTGTGCATGGGGGCTCTCTCACGTGGGGGGGGGATGGCACATCGTGATCAAAAGGCCATGTCGGGCTTAACGAAGGCGCCATGACGCGGTTGCGCCGGAGCACATCCCGGCCGCCCGAACCACCCTTTCGGGCACACGCCGGCCCCCGGGCCGGTACGTAACGCCGCCCCGCCCCGCCCCGGTACGCAGCAGACGGGCGGGGCCGCCCCCGTACATCCGGGAACGGGCCCGCCCGTCTGCTGCCTGACTCCGCTGCTGCCCGGCTGCTCTGCTTACCCGGCTGCTCTGCTTACCCGACTGGCAACGTCCCACCTCGACGGTGGCCTACTTCACCGCGCCCGCCATGACGCCGCTGACGAACTGCCGCTGGAACGCGAAGAACACCGCCAGCGGGATCACCATCGAGATGAAGGCGCCGGGTGCCAGCACGTCGATGTTGTTGCCGAACTGCCTGACCTGCTCCTGGAGCGCGACCGTGATCGGCGGGTGCTTGGAGTCCGCGAAGATCAGGGCGACCAGCATGTCGTTCCACACCCAGAGGAACTGGAAGATCCCCAGCGAGGCGATGGCCGGACCGCCGAGCGGCAGCACGACCCGGGTGAACAGCCGGAGCTCCCCGGCCCCGTCCAGCCGCGCGGCCTCCAGGAGTTCCCTCGGGATCTCCGCGAAGAAGTTGCGCAGCAGGAAGACCGCGAACGGCAGCCCGAACGCCACATGGAAGAGGACCACCCCCGCCGTGGTCTCGAAGAGCCCGATCTCGCCGAAGAGTTTCGAGACCGGGATCAGGGCCACCTGGACCGGCACGACCAGCAGGCCGACCACGACCAGGAACCACCAGTCGCGGCCGGGGAAGTCCATCCACGCGAAGGCGTACGCGGCCAGCGAGCCGATGACCACCACCAGGAGGGTCGCCGGGACGGTGATCATGACCGTGCTGAGCAGGGAGTCGGTGATGACCTTGTTGTCGAGGATCTTGGAGTAGTTGTCGAAGGTCAGCTGCGAGGGCGCGGTGAAGACCTTCCACCAGCCGGACGCCGCGATGTCGGACGAGCCGCGCAGCGAGGAGAGCAGCAGCCCGATCGTCGGCATCAGCCAGAACAGGCCGACCAGGACGAGGAAGACCCGCATCACGCTGCCGCCCGCGCGGGCCGCGATCCGGGAGGCCAGCGGCTCCTTCGGCTTCGCCGCCGGGACCGCGGGCAGCCGGTCGTCGGGGGCCCGTGGCGCGGGCACCTGGGCTTCGGTGGTCATCGGCGCCCCTCCTTCCGCATCCTGCGGATGTTGACGAGCATGATCGGGACGACCAGGAGCAGCAGCAGTACGGCGATGGCGCTGCCGGTGCCCAGATCCGCGTCCGTACCGAACGACGAGCGGTAGAGCTGGAGCGCCAGGACGTTCGCGTCGTCCTGCGAGGAGCCGGGCGCCACGATGAAGACCAGGTCGAAGATCTTCAGGACGTTGATCATCAGCGTGACCAGCACCACCGCGAGGACCGGAGCGAGCAGCGGGATGGTGATCCGGCGGAAGACCTGCCACTCACTGGCCCCGTCCACCCGGGCCTGTTCGAGGAGTTCACGCGGGAGTCCGGCCAGGCCCGCCGCGATGAGGACCATGGCGAAGCCGGCCCACATCCAGACGTAACTGCCGATGATCGACGGGGTGACCAGGGTCGGACCCAGCCAGTTGACGCCGTTGTACGGCTCGCGGAAGTTCGAGTCGGGGAGCCGGAGCAGCGCCCCGTCCGCCTTCGCGGGCAGCGTGAACGTACCGTCGGACGCCGCCTTGGCGCTCGCCACCACCGTGCCGCCCTTGACCGCCTCGACCGTGACGCCCTTGAGCCCCAGCTCCTTGGGGTCGATGACGTTCGGTTTGCCGCCGCCGCCCAGGGTGAAGTCCAGCCAGGCCGTGCCGGTCACCGAACCGGCCGCGGCCTTCGGGGTTCTGGCGGGCTTCGCCGACGACGGCATCTTCGTGGGCAGTACGCCGACGAGCGGCAGCCGGACCGGGGTGCCCGCGTGCACCGGCTGCCTGGTGAGGAACGAGCCACCGCCGCCGGACTTGAGCGGGGCCACCGGCAGCGGGTGCGCCCCCGGGTACCCCGCCGACTCGGCGAACGTGTCGTGCACGCCCACCCAGACGGCGTTGGCCACCCCGCGCCCCGGATCCTGCTCGTACACCAGCCGGAAGATGATGCCGGCCGCGAGCATCGAGATGGCCATCGGCATGAAGACGACCAGCTTGAACGCCGTTCCCCAGCGCACCCGTTCGGTGAGTACGGCGAAGATCAGACCGAGCACGGTGGCGACGGTCGGGGCGACCACGACCCAGATCGCGGTGTTCTTGATCGCGGTGCGGATCGCGTCGTCGGTGAAGAGGGTCTTGTAGTTGTCGATACCGATGAAGCTGGAGCCTGCCTGGTCGAAGAAGGACCGGTAGACCGAGTACCCGATCGGGTAGACCACGAGCGCGCCGAGCAGCACCAGGGCGGGCAGCAGGAAGGCGGCCGCCAGGACTTTACGTGTGCCTGTCACGCTCTTGTGCGGCTTTCCGGCGGGGGGCGCCCCGTTGAGGACGTCCCCCGCGACAGCGGAGGTCATCGCGGCGTCAGTTCTTGTACGCCTTGGCCGCGTCGGACTCCAGCTTCTGCTGGGTCCCCGCGATGTCCTTCGGGTTCTTCAGGAAGTCCTGGAGGTCCTTCCACTCGCCCTTGCCCGGTGTGCCGCCGAAGGACTGCGGTGCCTGGTCCGACATGTCGAAGCGGATGTCGTCGCCCGCCGCGACCAGTGCCTTGGCGATGGTGCGCTGCACGTCATTGGGGTAGGCCGACAGGTCCAGGCCCTTGTTGGGCGAGACGAAGCCGCCCGACCCCGCGGCGATCTTCGCCGCGTCCGTGGAGGCCAGCCAGGTCAGCAGCGCCTGCGCGCCCTTGGAGTCCTTGAGGATCACCGCGGCGTCGCCGCCGGTCACCACCGGCGCCTTGGCGCCCACCGCGGGGAACGGGAAGACCTTCGCGTCGGTGCCCACCTTCGCCTTGGTCTGCGCGATGTTGGTCTGCGCGAAGTCACCCTCGAAGACCATCGCGCCCTTGGGCTGGTCACCACCGGTGAAGGTCTGGGTGACCGACGTCGGGAACTCGGTCTGGAGCGCACCGTCCGCACCGCCCGAGATGAGCGACGGCTTGCCGAAGAGCTGCGCGAGCGTGGTCAGTGCGGCCTTGACCGACGGATCCGTCCACTTGATCTTGTGCTGGGCCAGCTGGTCGTACTTGTCCGGGCCCGCCTGGGAGAGATAGACGTTCTCGAACCAGTCGGTCAGGGTCCAGCCGTCCGCGCCGCCGACCGAGACCGGGGTGACACCCGAAGCCGACACGGTCTCCGCGGTCTTGAGGAACGCCGGCCAGGTCTTGGGTACGGTCGCCCCCGCGTTCTGCATCGCCTTGGTGTTGTACCAGACCAGGGACTTGTTGGCGGCCTTGAAGTACACGCCGTACTGCTTGCCGCCGACCGTGCCGAGGTCCTTCCAGACCTGCGAGTAGTTCTTGTCCAACTGCGCCTGCGCGGCCGGGCCAACCGGCTTGGCCCACTTCTTGGCCACCGCCTGGGTGATCGCGCCCACCTGCGGCATCATCGCCACGTCCGGCGGGGCGCCGCCGGCGATCTTCGTACCGAGGAAATTGACGATCGGGTCCTGCGCGGGCACGAAGGTGACCGACGCTCCGGTCCGCTTCTCGAACTCCTTCAGCACCTTGACGAAGTTCGCCTGCTCGGGGCCGGTCCAGACCGCGGCCACTTCGAGCTTCGTACCGCTCAGCTTGGGAAGCTCGACCCCGGACGCACTGCTCTTCCCCGCGGGCTTGCCGCTCCCGCTGTCCTTCTTGTTGTCGCTACCGCTGCCGCATCCCGCGGCCAGGACCAGCGAGCCCGCGGCCACCACCGCCAGAACGGTCCTGCGTGAACGTAGAGCTGTGCCTGTTGTGCGCATTTGCCCCGACCTCTCCCATGCGCGTGCGGTCGGCGCGCCCATGACATCGGCGACGCCGTTGTCCCGTGAGCACAGTCCTACGCCGGGTGACTCCAGCGCCGCAATACCGGGCCTTGGTCCAACTATTCGATTGTGATGGGCCTGTGACGTTACGTCAGGCATTCAGGGAGGGTATGGACATCGCGTCGACGGACCTGGCGGCCCGTTCCAGGGCGCTGGCCAGCAGGGCCAAGTCCGTTGGCCCGTTGCCGAGTTCGCGGACGGGGCGGCGGTCGGGCGGGTCGCCCATCCGCTCCCACTCCAGGGGTACGACGGTGGGGCGCAGCGTCGCCGTACGCGGAATGCGGCCGGTCACCCTGCCGCCCTGGAACGGTGTCACCCCGCCGTCGGGGCGGCCCAGCCTGCCCCGGCCCGGTGCCGGGGCGTCCGGCGCCGGGGAGGCCGGCGGGGCGTCGAGCACCACCCGCAGCCTGCTGACCCTGGCCAGCTCGGTGTCGGCCGTACGGTCCGGCCGGGCCGAAGCGGCTATCAGATGGACGCCGAGCCGCTCACCGTCCCTGGCCACCGCATCCAGCGCCCGGACGACCGAGCCCGCGGTGGGGCGTCCGGGGCTGCCGAGCGCCGGTGCGACCAGTGCGTCGAAGTCGTCGACGATCACCACCAGCCGGGGGAGCGGGGTGGGTCCCGGCATCGGGTCCGTACGCGCTCCGGCCGGGCGCAGCCGCAGGGTGCCGCTGGTCGGCGACTCGATGTCGCCGCTCTGCTCGGCCTGCCCCGGCTGCCGCCGGCCGACCAGCCGCTCCGCCACCTCTCGGGTCCGGTGCCACTCGGCGAAGCTCCCGGCGCCCAGCAGCTCGGCCCGGCGCTTCAGCTCGCCGCCGAGCGCCTGCGCGAACTCCCGCATCCGGACCGGGTCGGACGCCATCAGATAGGTCGAGGTGTGCGGCAGCTCCGTGCAGGCCCGCAGGCCCTCGCCGCGCTCACCGCCCGCGCCGTCGACGAGGATCAGCCCGAGCCGGTCCGGCCGGGCGGCCGCCGCCAGCGAGGCCGCCGCTGCGCGCAGCAGCTCCGTACGGCCGCTGCCCGCCGGGCCCTCGACCAGCAGATGCGGACCCTCGGTCGCCAGGTCCATGGTGACCGGGCCGCGGGGGCCCGCGCCGAGCACGGCGGTCGTCTCGGCCGCCGCCGCCCAGCGGGCCATCAGCGAAGCGGGGGTGGCACGGGCGAGCCCCAGCTCGTCGAGCAGCCGGGACGACGCGGGCAGCGCCGCGGCCTGCCGGGCGGGGGTGCCGGCCGCCGACACGTCGGCCCGCAGTGGTGCGAGCGCCCGGCCGAACCGCTCGGCCCAGGCCGACGACACCGCGTCGACCACGGCGAACGTGCCGCGGCTCGCGGACTGCCCGCCGGCCGCCGGATGGATCCCGCGCGCGGTGCGCAGCAGCCGCAGCGAGGTGGCCACATCGCCGCTCAGCAGGGCGGCGGCGCCGCACTCACGGAAGGCGAGCGAGGCTGCGCAGGCCGCCTCGTAGGTCGTTTCGAGCGGAGAGGCGGGGGAGGCCGCCGCCGTCTCGGCGAGACAGAGGACATGGACGCCGCAGGCGGAACCTGCCGACGCCAGCCGTGCGGTGGTCTCGCGCAGGGCGGCCGAGCCGGGGTCGCCGTCCACGATCAGCAGGGTGCAGGGGCCGTCGTACCGCCCGGCCGCCGCCGAGACCGCCGCCGGATCGGCCGAGGCCCAGCCGGTGCCGAGCGGACTGTCGTCCAGCCGGCGCACCAGCTCGGCGGTGCGGGCGGCCGCCTGGTCCCTGTCGTACGCCAGCAGGAGCCGGCAGTCCTGGCCGTGGGCGGGCCGCACATGTGGCAGCCAGCCGAGCCAGCCCCAGTCGGATCTGCGGGCCTCCAGCGGGCGGGCCCGGTCCGTGCTGACCAGCACGATCTCCAGATCGGTGGGCGGATGCAGCGCGGCGAGCTGGGCGACCGCCGAACGGGCCAGCCCGGCCAGCCGCTCACGGGGACCCGCGAGCCCGAGCGAACCGGCCTCGCGCAGCGAGACCGTCACCGGCACCGCGGGCACCACGCCGACCCCGCCGGGCCCGGTCCGGTCGGCGGTGCCGAGCCGGATGACGAGCGCCTCCCGGTGGTCGGGGGTGCGCTCCCAGAGCCGGGGCCCCGGTCCCAGCGCGGTGAGCAGCAGCGCGGCCGGGTCGGGCCAGGTGTCCGCGCCGGGGATTCCGGCGGCCGGGTCCGGTGGCGGGTCGGACGGATCGGCGGACCGCTCCGCCGGACTGTCGCGTAGGGCGTCGGGCCGGCTGCCCGCGAGCCGCCTCGCCCAGGCCCCTATACCGCCGCGTCTGCGGGCGCTGTCGTCCGTGTCGGAGGCGGCATCGGTGCTGTAGCGAGCGCCGTTGCCCCGTGTGCCGGTGTCATCCGCGGCGCCGCCGCTGCCGTCGGCGGGTGCGGCGCCGCGGGTGCGGCCGCTACCGAAGCCGTCCGGTGTCCGCTCGTGGGTCTCCGCACCCCGGTCTGACCGGAGTTTGGTGCCGCGCGGGGGAGTGCCCTGGCGGCCCCGGGAGGTGAACCCGGGGTCCTGGGCGTAGGCCGCCGCCGCCTCGTCGTACAGATTGCTGTAGGGGTCGTGCGGCTGCTGCGCCCCGACCGCGCTGACGCGCCGCGAGCTCGGTCCGCCGCTCGGTCCGCCGCCCGGTCCGGCGTCAGGGGAGCCGCCCTGCTCGGGTATCCGGGCCTCGGCGGGGACGGCTGGGGCCTGGCGCGCTCCGGGAACGGCGCCGGCCGGGCGGGCGCCGGTGGCCCCGGTGGCCTGAGCGGGCACGGAGGCGTAGCGGGGCTCGCCCGCCCCGTGACCGGATCCACCGGAGCCCGGACCCGCCGCGGCACCCGCCTGCGTACCACCGGGGACGCCGGAACCGGTGCTGGAACGGGAAGCGGCGCCGGACCCGGAACCCTGAGCGCCGTCCGGGCCCGTGTCCTCGCGGGCGACCCGCAGATGGCCCTCGCCGTCCGGGACAGCCGCAAGCACTCCGCCGGTCGCCGTGGTGATCCGCAGCGCCGACTCGCCGACCCGGAGCAGGGAACCCGGTGTCATACGGACCGGGGCGTCGCCGACCCCCGAACCGTCCAGCGTCGTGCCGTTCGTCGAGCCGAGATCGGCGACGGTCACCCGGCCGTCCTGCTCCACCGTCACCGTGCAGTGCATCCGTGAGACGTCCGGGTCGTCCAGTGGGACGTCCGCGTCGGCGGAGCGGCCGACACGGATCCGGCCGCCGTGCAGCAGATGGACACCGCCCGCGTCCGGCCCGGCGACCACATGGAGCTGGGTGGCCGATCCGTCGCCCCGGTCGTCCTCCTCGGCGGGGACCTGGAGCGAGAGCACCGCTCCGTCCACCAGCGGGGGCTCACCCAGCGCGGAGCGTTGCAGGTCGAGGCGGTGCCCGCCCGCGTACAGCACCACGCTCCCGGACCCTGTGCCCTCCGGACCGGCGGCCGCCGTGGCGAGGCCGGACGCGACCGTGGCCAGCGCGGCCCCGGCGGGGGCGGTGACGAGCACGTCGCAGGTGCGCGCCTCGGACGCGGAGCGGCCGCTGCGCGGCGCGAGGACGGTCAGCCGGATCTGCATAGCCGTCAGCGGTCCCTTCTGCGGAGGGTGCCTGGCAGGAGCCGCCCTGTGATCTCCCCCACCCGGCAGGTCGGCACGGCTTCACAGGACTCCCGACCCCATAACTCCGTGCTGGAGGCATCCTCGCATCTGCCACTGACAACACGCCCGGGGGTCACCGCTAAGTGATCTTGAATGGTCGGCTCTGGACGTAAAAGTGCCTGGTTGGGATCGCACCTGACCTGCCAGGAGGTGCCGCCGGGCGTCCCGGGGCAACCAAGGGGACAGTCTTCGCGTCTTCCTTTCGAACACGGCTGGAACACAGCTGGAACACGACTGGCGCCTGGCCGGAACACGGCCGGCGGCCGGCTGGAACCGGCTCCGGAATCCGATCCCGGACACCGGCCGTCACATCGGCCGCACACAGGGAAAGCCGCTCCGGAAGATCGTCGGCCAGTGCCCCCGCGGGCGGCACTAGAGTGGGGCGGACATCCGGGCGGGGGGCCGGTGGACCAGGCAAGGGACGACGATCACAGGGAGCGCATGACGTGCGGCCCGTAGGCAGCAAGTACCTGCTCGAGGAGCCGCTGGGACGCGGCGCCACGGGCACCGTCTGGCGTGCCAGCGTGGGGGCACCCCCTGGCGCGGAGCCCGTCGGAGCCCCTCGGGGGCGGGAGACCGCGGGCGCCGAGGCGGCCGTCGCCGGTCAGCCCGGCGAGACCGTGGCGATCAAGGTCCTCAAGGAGGAGCTCGCCGAAGACCCGGACGTGGTGATGCGGTTCCTGCGGGAGCGCTCCGTCCTGCTGCGGCTGACCCACCCCAACATCGTGCGGACCCGGGACCTCGTCGTCGAGGGCGATCTTCTCGCGCTCGTCATGGACCTGATCGACGGCCCGGACCTGCACCACTACCTCCGGGACAACGGCCCGTTCAGCCCGGTCGCCGCCGCGCTGCTCACCGCCCAGATCGCCGACGCACTCGCCGCCAGCCATGCGGACGGCGTCGTCCACCGCGACCTGAAGCCGGCGAACGTACTGGTCAAGCACGACGCCGACGGCCAGATGCACCCGATGCTCACCGACTTCGGCATCGCCCGCCTCGCGGACTCGCCGGGCCTGACCCGTACCCACGAGTTCGTCGGCACGCCCGCCTATGTCGCACCGGAGTCCGCCGAGGGCCGCCCGCAGACCTCCGCGGTCGACATCTACGGCGCGGGCATCCTGCTGTACGAACTGGTCACCGGGCGGCCCCCGTTCGCGGGCGGCACGGCCCTGGAAGTCCTCCAGCGGCACCTCAGCGAGGACCCGCGCAGGCCCACCACCGTCCCCGAAGCGCTCTGGACGGTCATAGAGCGTTGCCTCAGCAAGGACCCGGGCCGCCGCCCCAGCGCCGAGAACCTGGCCCGCGGGCTGCGGACCGCAGCCGAGGGGATCGGCGTGCACGCCACGCCCGCGCAGGTCGCAGCCGCTCTCGGGGTGGCCGCGCTGCTGGCACCGGACCCCGAGCCCGCCGAGGTCCCCGGGACGCCCGGAGCCGCCGACCCCACCCAGGTCCTGCCGAACAACGCGGGGGCCTACGACCCCGCGGCGCGCACCAGCGTGCTGCCGAGCACGGGCGCTCCGGGTCCGGACGGCCGCCCCGGCCCCGGCGCCGCGGACCCGACCGCCGTGCTGCCGCCCGTGCCCGGCCGGGCACCGGACCAGCCCGAGCAGCCGCACCCCTGGCAGAACCAGCTCAGCGCGGCCCGCGACCGCAACGAGCAGACCCAGGTGCAGTATCTGGCCCCGGAGCAGGACCCCCTGCGCCACCGGCCGCAGCGGCCCCAGCAGCAGCGGCAGTACCCGCCGCAGCAGTACCCGCAGCAGCAGTACCCGCAGCAGCAGCCGCAGCAGTACGCGCCGCAGCAGCAGCCCCAACAGCCCCAGCAGTACGCCCCGCAGCGCCAGCCCCAGCAGCGCCCGCAGCAGCAGTACGCGCCCCCGCAGCAACCCCAGGCGCCCGCCCCGCGCGAGCCCCGGGAGCCGAGGCGGCGCAGCGCCAACCCGGTGAAGATCCCCGGCCTCGGCTGCCTCAAGGGCTGCCTCGTCATGGTCGTGATCCTCTTCGTGGGTTCCTGGCTGATCTGGGAGCTGACCCCGCTGCAGGAGTGGATCGGTACCTCCAAGAGCTTCATCTCGGAGATCTCCGACGGCTTCAACTCGGTCAAGGACTTCGTGCAGGGCCTGGGCGGATCCAGCGGGTCGGGCGGATCCGGCGGAACCGGAAACTGACGGCCCGCGCGGGCCGGCCGGGGCGGACAGCGCGCCATGCCCCGGCCCCCGTCCCGAGTTCCAGTCCCAGCCCCGGTAGCCGGTCTGTATACATGTCGACTTCTGCGCAATGAATTACCCCCGCAGAAGTGAGGGTTCCTGCCATCCGGGGCACTGAACACCCCGATGCCCGCGTATTTTGGGAGCCGGGGACCGCCCGGAACCCGGCGCCTGTCCAGGGACGCACCCCCGGGCACGGCACAGCGCCAGCCGCTGAGGGAGCAGTCTTGGCACGGAAGATCGGCAGCCGGTACACCGCGCACCAGATCCTGGGTCGCGGGAGCGCCGGCACGGTGTGGCTGGGCGAGGGGCCCTCGGGGCCCGTCGCCGTCAAGCTGCTGCGTGAGGACCTCGCGGCCGACCAGGAGCTCGTCGGCCGCTTCGTACAGGAGCGCACCGCGCTGCTCGGCCTCGACCACCCGCATGTCGTCTCCGTACGCGACCTCGTCGTGGACGGCAACGACCTCGCCCTTGTGATGGACCTGGTCCGCGGCACCGATCTGCGCACCCGGCTCGACCGCGAGCGCCGCCTCAGCCCCGAGGCCGCCGTCGCCATCGTCGCGGACATCGCGGACGGACTCGCCGCCGCGCACTCCGCGGGCGTCGTGCACCGCGACGTCAAGCCCGAGAACATCCTGCTGGACATGCAGGGCCCGCTCGGCCCGGGCGGCTCCCACCCGGCGCTGCTCACGGACTTCGGCGTCGCCAAGCTCATCGACGCCCCGCGCCGGGCGCTGCCCGCGGGCCCGGCCGGACCGGGCCGCCCGCAGGCGTCGAAGATCATCGGTACGCCCGACTACCTCGCCCCCGAGATCATCGAGGGCCTGCCGCCGCGCGCGTCCGTCGACATCTACGCCCTGGCGACGGTCCTCTACGAGCTCCTCGCGGGCTTCACGCCCTTCGGCGGCGGACACCCCGGCGCGGTCCTGCGCCGCCATGTCACCGAGACCGTCGTGCCGCTCCCCGGCATCCCCGACGACCTCTGGCAGCTGCTGGTCCAGTGCCTGGCGAAGGCCCCCGCGTCCCGGCTGCGTGCGTCGGAGCTCGGCGAGCGGCTGCGCGAACAGCTCCCGCACCTCGCGGGCATCCCCCCGCTCGACGTGGACGAGCCCGACGAGTCGGAGCCGGGGGAGCAGCCGTACGAGGAGACCTCGTACGAACCGGCCACGCCCACCGAGACCCGCCGCCGCGGCGCGGTCCCGCTCGTCCCCGGCTCCTCCGCCGACTCCAACCGCGACACCCATACGAGCATGCGCGTCCCGGCCCCCGACGAGCTGGCGGGCGGCCCGCTGGGCACGGCCCGCGCCCCCCGCTCCCCGAGCAGGCCGGGCTCAGCACGCCACCGCTCCACGGCCGAGGCGGTGCGCAGACGCCGTATCAAACTGGGCGCAGCCGCGCTGGTCGTCGCCGCCGCGGTGGGCGTCGGCGGCTGGCTGGCCACGTCGTCGGGCGACGGCGGCGGACCGGCCCCGCAGGACAGCCACCAGTCGGCGCCGTCCGGACCGTAAGGGCCTGCCCGGCCCGCCCGGCACCGCACCGGGCCCCGTCCCCCGGTCCGATCGGAAGGGCCGGGGACTGCCCCCGCTCCAAGCCGTTACGCTGGTGGCGTGGCAGTCGTCGATGTATCCGAAGAGCTGAAGTCCCTCTCCTCGACCATGGGGTCGATCGAGGCCGTCCTGGACCTCGACAAGCTGAGGGCCGATATCGCCGTGCTTGAGGACCAGGCCGCGGCGCCGTCCCTGTGGGACGACCCGGAAGAGGCCCAGAAGATCACCAGCAAGCTGTCGCACCTGCAGGCCGAGGTGCGCAAGACGGCGACGCTGCGCGGGCGGATCGACGACCTGGGGGTGCTCTTCGAGCTCGCCGAGGCCGAGGACGACGCCGACACCCTCGCCGAGGCCGAGTCGGAGCTGCTCGCCGTGCGCAAGGCGCTCGAAGAGATGGAGGTCCGTACCCTCCTCTCCGGCGAGTACGACGCCCGTGAGGCGCTCGTCAACATCCGCGCGGAGGCCGGCGGCGTCGACGCCGCGGACTTCGCCGAACAGCTCCAGCGCATGTACCTCCGCTGGTCCGAGCGGCACGGCTACGGCACCGAGGTCTACGAGACGTCGTACGCGGAGGAGGCCGGCATCAAGTCGACCACCTTCGTCGTGAAGGTGCCGTACGCGTACGGCACGCTCTCCGTCGAGCAGGGCACCCACCGGCTGGTCCGGATCTCGCCCTTCGACAACCAGGGGCGCCGCCAGACCTCCTTCGCGGGTGTCGAGGTGCTCCCGGTGGTGGAGAAGACCGACCACATCGAGATCGACGAGACCGAGCTGCGCGTGGACGTCTACCGTGCATCGGGCCCCGGCGGCCAGGGCGTCAACACCACGGACTCGGCGGTCCGGCTGACACACATCCCCACCGGCATCGTCGTCTCCTGCCAGAACGAGCGCTCGCAGATCCAGAACAAGGCCAGCGCGATGAACGTCCTCCAGGCGAAGCTCCTTGAGCGCCGCCGCCAGGAGGAGCAGGCGCTGATGGACTCGCTCAAGGGCGACGGCGGCAACTCCTGGGGAAACCAGATGCGTTCGTACGTCCTGCACCCGTACCAGATGGTCAAGGACCTGCGTACGGAGTACGAGGTCGGAAACCCGCAGGCGGTGCTCGACGGCGAGATCGACGGCTTCCTGGAAGCCGGAATTCGCTGGCGCAAGCAGCAGGAGAAGTAGACCGCCTTTCCGGCGCCGTCGAACCAGCGCTTTATCGACATAGTCAGTAGAGGAACTACCGTCCTGGAGACGGCAGTTCCTCTACTGCGTCACAGTCGTATTCCCGTACGCCGGGCAAGTCATTGCATTTCAGGCATCGCGCCCGCAACGGCCTTGACGCGGTTCTTAAAAGTGGGAAAAGTGACACGCGGCATGCGTAATTCTGGGGCGCGTGTGATCGGGGGGACGGAAACACATGATCCCTACGGCCTGCCTGCCCCGTGCGCTGCACCATTGACAATGAGCTACTGGGGGTAGCAGCCAGATGACCAAGAAGACGCGGATTCGCGTAGCGCGCATAGCTGCGGGCGCAGTGATCGCCGCAGGCGCCTCGCTGACCGCCGCGGGCGCGGCACAGGCCGCAGATATTCATGTCCCGCTTCTCGGCACCGACATCTCGATCACGTCGGGCGACGACGGCGGCGCGGACGGTGGCAGCACCGACGGCGGAACCAACCCGATCGGTGGCGTCGACGGCGGTTCGTCGGACCAGGGTCAGGACGGCGGTTCGTCGGACCAGGGTCAGGACGGCGGTTCGTCCGACCAGGGTCAGGACGGCGGTTCGTCCGACCAGGGCCAGACCGGTGGTTCGTCGGACCAGGGTCAGGACGGCGGTTCGTCCGACCAGGGTCAGACGGGCGGTTCGTCGGACCAGGGCCAGGACGGCGGTTCGTCCGACCAGGGCCAGACCGGTGGTTCGAGTGACCAGGGCCAGGACGGCGGTTCGTCCGACCAGGGCCAGACCGGTGGTTCGAGTGACCAGGGCCAGACCGGTGGATCGTCCGACCAGGGCCAGGACGGCGGTTCGACCACGAGCGGTTCCACCAGCGGCTCGACGAGCGGTTCGACGAGCGGCTCCACCGGCGGTTCGACCACCAGCGGTTCGACCACCGGTGGTTCGGGCGACAACGGGGGCACCTCCGGTTCCACCGGCGGCTCCCACTCGTCCACCACGGGCGGTTCGTCCACGACCGGCGGTTCTTCCAGCACCGGCACCCAGCCCGACAACCTCGGCTCCCAGCCGGTCGAGCAGGGCAAGCCCAAGCAGGAGCTCGCCGAGACCGGTGCGGGTGACACCACGTTCCTGATCATCGGTGCCGCGACGATGATCGCCGGTGGCATCGGCTTCCGTATGCTGCCGCGTCTCGCCGGCCGCGGCGGGAACCTCGCCTGAGGGTGAGGGTTCAGCACGTACGAGGAAGGGCCCCGGGTTCCAGTCGGAACCCGGGGCCCTTCCCCATGTCATGTGAGCGGACGGCGCCGTTCAGATCTCGTTCAGATGTCTCGTTCAGATGGTCTGGTGTGCCAGCAGGGCCAGCGCGGCCACCAGCACTATCAGCGCGCTCACCAGAACCAGCGGGCTCAGCCCGCCGAAGGAACCCTCCTCCTGCTGAAGGCGCTCTCTGCTGGCCCGGCAGACCCGGCAGCGGCCCTCACTGACAGGGGACGCGCAATTGGCGCACACCAATCGGTCGTAGGTCATGCGCACTCCTCCCATGCGGCGGAGCCGTTCCACGCGCTGTCACTCCCGACAACGCCCGGCGAACCGCAACTGTTCCCCTTACCACTGTGCCAGCTCCCGCGCGTTTCGGCGCGCCCCGCCGGATTCCACCCGGTCCGTACCCGGGCTCAACGCGGACATACCACGCATCGACGGATGCTGCATGCGGGCGCACTGCGGCTTCGCGTAATGTCACGCTCACCTATTCCCGGCCGACGTGGTGCACTCGTGATCCGATTCGACAACGTCTCCAAGACCTACCCCAAGCAGAACCGCCCCGCCCTGCGGGATGTCTCCCTTGAGATCGAGAAGGGGGAGTTCGTCTTCCTGGTGGGTTCCTCCGGTTCGGGCAAGTCGACCTTTCTGCGGCTCGTCCTGCGTGAGGAGCGCACCAGCCACGGCATGGTGCACGTCCTCGGCAAGGACCTCGCGCGCCTGTCGAACTGGAAGGTGCCGCAGATGCGCCGCCAGCTCGGCACGGTCTTCCAGGACTTCCGCCTGCTGCCCAACAAGACCGTCGCGGAGAACGTCGCGTTCGCGCAGGAGGTCATCGGCAAGCCGCGCGGTGAGATCCGCAAGGCCGTGCCCCAGGTCCTCGACCTGGTCGGCCTCGGCGGCAAGGAGGACCGGATGCCCGGTGAGCTCTCCGGTGGTGAGCAGCAGCGCGTCGCCATCGCGCGGGCCTTCGTCAACCGCCCCATGCTGCTGATCGCGGACGAGCCGACCGGCAACCTCGACCCGCAGACCTCCGTCGGCATCATGAAGCTGCTGGACCGGATCAACAGGACCGGAACCACTGTGGTGATGGCCACCCACGACCAGCAGATCGTCGACCAGATGCGCAAGCGCGTCATTGAACTTGAGAAGGGCCGTCTCGTACGCGACCAGTCGCGCGGCGTCTACGGCTACCAGCACTGAAAGGACGCCATGCGCGCCCAGTTCGTCCTGTCGGAGATCGGCGTGGGTCTCCGCCGCAATCTCACGATGACCTTCGCGGTCATCGTCTCCGTCGCCTTGTCCCTCGCCCTGTTCGGTGGCTCGCTGCTCATGCGCGACCAGGTGAACACGATGAAGGGCTACTGGTACGACAAGGTCAACGTCTCGATCTTCCTCTGCTCCAAGGGTGATGTGGATTCCACCCCGAAGTGCGCCAAGGGTCCGGTGACCGAGGAGCAGAAGAAGTCGATCGAGACCGATCTGAACAAGATGACCGACCTTGTCCAGAAGGTGAGTTACGAGAGCACAGACGAGGCGTACAAGCACTACCAGCAGGAGTTCAAGGGCGCCCCGATGACGGGCTCCATCACGCCGGACCAGCTCCAGTCCTCGTTCCGCGTCAAGCTCAAGGACCCCACCAAGTACAAGGTGATCGCCACCGCGTTCGCCGGCCGGGACGGTGTCATGACCGTCCAGGACCAGCGCGGCATCCTGGAGAACCTCTTCGCGCTCCTCAACGGGATGAACGTCGCCGCGCTCTGTGTGATGGCCCTGATGCTGGTGATCGCGCTGATGCTGATCGTGAACACCGTGCGTGTATCGGCGTTCAGCCGCAGACGCGAGACCGGGATCATGCGCCTGGTGGGCGCGTCCAGCTTCTACATCCAGATGCCGTTCATCATGGAGGCGGCGTTCGCCGGTCTGCTGGGCGGACTTGTGGCCTGCGGGATGCTGCTCGTCGGCCGCTACTTCCTGATCGACCACGGACTCGCCCTGCACGAGAAGCTGAACCTGATCGACTTCATCGGCTGGGACGCCGTCCTGTCGAAACTGCCGCTGGTACTGGCGATTGGGCTGCTGATGCCCGCGCTTGCCGCTCTCTTCGCATTGCGCAAGTACCTGAAGGTGTGAGACACGCCCCGGGCGCCGTGGGGTGAACGCCCCCTACGGCGCACGGGCGTCGGTCTACAGTGGTCGCCATGTCAGGCCCGGAATTCGTTTCGCCGCCCCGCAGCCTTCGCCGCGGGGCGGCTCTGACTTTGGTCTTTGTGAGCGTTCTCGCCACGGCGGCGGCCACCAACTCCCTGCCGGGAGACGAGCGGACGCCCCGTCCGGCGCGAACACGCAGCGCCGCGTCCACCGTCGACCGCGCCGAACTCGTCAGGGCGACATCGGACGCGGTCGCCGACGGCAAGTCCGGTACGAAGGCGGCCGAGGACGTCGTCGGCCGCAGCGGTGACCGCTGGGGCGCCGTCTACGACCGGACCGACTACGAGCAGTTCGAGGACGCGCTCGACGGCGAGTACACCGGCGTCGGGCTGTGGGCCAGGCGCGTCCGCGACGGCCGGATCGAAGTGGCCCGGGTCCAGCCGGGCGGCCCGGCGGCGCGGGCCGGTCTCCGGGCCGGCGACCTGCTCCGTACGATCGACGGCCGCCAGGTCGGCACCCGGCCGGTGACCGACGTCGTCTCGCAGCTGCGCGGCGGCGACACCGCGTCCGTCCCGGGTACCCCGGTGGTCGTCGGCGTACGGCGCGGTGGCGACACCGTGACGAGGACCCTGCGCAGAGCCAGGCTCACCACCGACCCGGTCACCGTGACGCGGCTGCCCGGCCGGGCGACGCTGATCAAGGTCACCGCCTTCACCAAGGGCTCGGGCGCCCGGGTGGACAAGGCCGTCCGGGCCGCTCCCGCGGGCGGCGGCATCCTGCTGGACCTCCGGGGCAACAGCGGCGGCCTGGTCACCGAGGCCACCACGGCGGCCTCCGCGTTGCTGGACGGCGGCCTGGTCGCCACGTACGACGTGCACGGCGCGCAGCGCGCCCTCTACGCGCGCCGGGGCGGCGACACGGACCGCCCGCTGGTCGTCCTGATCGACGGCGGCACGATGAGCGCGGCGGAGCTGCTCACGGGGGCCCTCCAGGACCGTGGCCGGGCGGTCACCGTCGGTTCCCGCACCTTCGGCAAGGGCTCGGTGCAGATGCCGAGCGCGCTGCCGGGCGGATCCGTGGCGGAGCTCACCGTCGGCCACTACCGCACGCCAGGGGGCCACAGCGTCGACGGGCGGGGCATCACACCGGACGTGACGGCGGGTGATCGGGCCGAGTCGAGAGCCGAGACAGTATTGAGTGGCCTCGGGGGAGGGGCTTAGTGCGAAAATGGACGCACTATGGCTAAGGAAACCGGGCGAAAAATGATCGCCCAGCACAAAAAGGCACGGCACGACTACCTCATCCTCGACACGTACGAGTGCGGGCTTGTCCTGACCGGGACCGAGGTGAAGTCGCTGAGGATGGGCCGGGCGTCCCTGGTCGACGGCTTCGTCCAGATCGACAACCACGAGGCGTGGCTGCACAACGTCCACGTACCCGAGTACACCCAGGGCACCTGGACCAACCACAGCGCGCGCCGGAAGCGCAAGCTGCTGATGCACCGCATGGAGATCGACAAGCTGGAGTCGAAGGCACAGGAGTCGGGCCACACGATCGTGCCCCTGGCGCTCTACTTCAAGGACGGCCGGGCCAAGGTCGAGATCGCGCTGGCGAAGGGCAAGAAGGAGTACGACAAGCGCCAGACCCTGCGCGAGAAGCAGGACCGCCGCGAGACGGACCGGGCGGTCTCGGCGGTCCGCAGGAAGCAGCGCGCCTGACGGGACGGGCCGGCGTGACGGGCGACCTGCGGGGAATACAGTGGCACCGTCGTGCGTTGGTCACGTACGATGGCACTGCACCCCACGGGGCGCGGTACCACCTTGAAAAAACAACATGGGGATGATCGGTTTCGACAGCGGCTGTTGAAGCAGGTGAAGCGAGCCGAGGAAGCGGCAATGATCTCGTAAACCATATGTCGCAAAAAATAATCGCCAATTCTAAGCGCGATTCCCAGTCCTTCGCCCTCGCTGCCTAATAAGCAGTGACTGAAGGACCCTAAATGGGTGTCAGCCCGGGGAAGTTCCCGACCCGGATCCTGGCATAAGCTAGGGAACTAAACCACCGGTCCCGGTCACGGGGATCGGTGGGAAATCAAACAGTGACTGGGCCTGTCGGAGACTTGTTCGCGAGATCTCCGGGGCCGAGAAAATCGCAGCGAACTGCGCTCGGAGAAGCCCTGGTTCTGCACCGTTGGACGCGGGTTCGATTCCCGCCATCTCCACCACCCCATGTGTGGCTCATGCCCTGCCGGAATTTTCCGGTGGGGCATGAGCCTTTTTTGTGGTCGGGCGCGACCAGTAAATATCATCCCCGGGCGGCAGACCCGCATCACGTTCGCAATTTCGGCCCCCAGGGCGCGGCGCCTTTCCGATCACGTGAGGGCAGGCTGGGGCGAACTTGGGTTGCGGAAGATCTCAAGAAGCTTTTTCGTAATTCTCGTCCGTGAGGTCGATCTCAACACCGGCTCCATCAACAAGAATGCTGTGCGTGGAGATCCCCGCCGACTCTTCTCTGTCAGGTCGTCCACATATGTCGTAATCACCTTCTGGCCATGTGAAAGACCATCCCGCTACTTGAATCTCGAACATTCGCTCGTCGCCAGGTCGGTCGCATGGTCGCGTCAGCGCCTGGCCTACGCCCCCCACTGCTGCGCTTTGGCGGAGATCGATTGGTCCTGAGCTGCAGCAGCAAATCGGAATTACCGGAAGCAATGGCCACGATCCGGTTCCCGAAGTGAACAGGCCGGTTGCGATTGGCTGGCCCGGTAGCGAATCGAGCCCAACTCGCCTCTAGAGTGGGAGCTGTTGGTAACGGAGATATCGCCGCAGAGTGATGTGGCGGTGCAGGGCAACGAGGAGCGGGGGCGGGCGTGACGCGAGGCAAGGTGCGCACCGGTGCGTTTGCGACGGCAGGAATTTTCCTGCTTGTTGGCTGTAGCGGAAACGGCGGAAGCGACAACTCGAACAAGATCAAGGGCGCGGAGGCGGCTCCTCACTCCGCGTCCCCGAGCGCTTCGGCGTCGCCTGGGGTGCAGCGGCCGAAGATCACGCTGCCGAGCTCGACGAAGAATGTCTTCGAGGGGCAGCACACGGGCGATCCGAAGAAGGACGCGGTTCTGGCGGACAACGCACGGATGGTGAACTCTGAAGACGACGCTATCTCCCGCGGTAAGACGGATACTCCCGCTCTGGATTTCTACAGCACAGGCGCAGCTATTGGGTCTGCGCAGGTATATATCAAGGGATGGGTGGCAGATGGCGCCACCTGGATCGGGACTACCCGCTACTTCGACCGCAAGGTGAGCTTTCGTAGTGACGGAGCAGCGGTGGTCATCTACTGCTCGGACGAAAGCAAGGCGTTCATCAAGGACAAGACTGGGAAGGTCGACCGTTCACCCGCGACGAGTGACGCGTATGTCTTGTACAATACCCGGCTTACCAAGTCGGGTCAGGGCGTATGGCGCACCGTAGACGTGGACTCGAAGAGGGGGGCGGCAGAATGCCAGCCGTAGGGGGCACGCTGAGGAAGCTCTTCCTCGTATCGGTGGCCGCAGTGGTGACTCTTGCGCCGAGTGTCGCGTATGCCGCGAGGGGCAAATACGGTAACCAGGTTTCCGCAGGGCGCGCGGATGTTTCTAACGGGAAGGCTTCCGCGACCGCCGGCGGCGATCTCTTCCAGTTCGATCACAGCAAGAACCCCAGAAAGGGTGGTGCCGGGCCGCTGACGCCGATCGGTAATTGGTCGCCACCGGCGTGCTGGTATGCGCCGAAATGGACGGCGGAGAGTGCCGCGCAGACGCGCTTGGGGGGCAGCGTCGACTTCAGCCCGAATCACGACGCGCTGACTGCGAAGGCGAACAGAGAGAAGTACCTCGACGGGAAGTACGGGAACTTCAACGTTAAGAAGCAGGGCAAGGGCTACTGGTGGGGCGCGTACAAGTCCGACCGCCTCGACGACGCTTCCGCTTCCGACTGCACCAAGTCTCCCTTCTGGGTGGACACAGGCCACCAGCCGCCCGCCGACGTTCCCGAGGTGGTCAGCCCGGAGATTCTGGCGCAGTTGGCCTACGGAGAGGTCCGTATCCCGCAAGGCAAGGCCAGCATGGCGCCGGCTGACGGCAATCAGGTCGTGAATCTGCCCACCTGGGTGTGGCTGAAGAACGCGGACTTCCATCCGGTGTCCGTTACAGCCCGCGTCGACGTGCTGAACATCCAGGCCACCACTACGGCCACGCCGGTGAGCATGCACATCGACGCGGGCACCGCAGACGCCCAGGTATACCCGGCCAGCGGTGACTGCCCGATTCACAACGGCAAGATCGGCACGGAACGGACCCCGGGCGACAAGGGTGATCCCCCCTGCGGAGTGGAGTATCTGCGCTCGACGGCGAGCTCCGGGTCGTACCAGTTCAAGGCCACCGTCACGTGGAAGATCAGCTGGATAGGCACGGGCCATCCCAAGCCCACCGAGTTGCCGGCCGGTAGTTACGGAACCCCGCAAGACGTCACCGTCAAGGAAATCCAGAGCATCGTCCGCTGACGGAAAACACTCTGAAGGGGGAGGTTACCCGTGGGGTCGCGAGTGGTGACCAGGTTCTCCCCGAGAGGGAGGGGCGGCGACAGAGTGGCCCCGGGGCAGTGCCCGATGGCCTTGCCCCGCCAGGACGTGCGCCTCTGGCAACGGAGGGGGGCTGAAGTTCCAGCGACACGCCCAAGTACCCTCGCCCCATCTCGCGAAGGTCATCGGCCTACCCGGCCTCCCCTGCTGGCCAGAGTAATTGTGGCTGATCGTCCACCAGGAACGCCCGCGCCCCGGTGCCCAGTTGCGCTTTAACCGATATCGATCGAGGGGCAGCGGCTGACCTTCACGAACAACGCTGAGGACGGGCCTGCTTGCCGACCTGGAACTGCGCCAGGGAAGGCGGCGCGCACCGAGGCCGGAATCCAATGAGCCTGCAACACCGACCTACGCAACCTCCCCTGCATGACACAGCCCAGGACCAGATCTGACCGGGGAGCCTCCAGATCGCACTGAACCTTGTTTGGATGCGGTCCTGGGCCTGCCTCAACCCCCGGTAAATCTGCACCACTCAGACACGGAGCCCCGCCCGCGAACTGCCGAGGACTTATGAACGATCGAGGCTAAGGTGCAGAGAAGGAACGTCCAAGCGGGGAGGGGAACGACATGACCGATGCAAATCCGAAAGTGGACAATCCATACCGGGCCCGACTGGTCTCTCTGAAGCGGGAGTTGCTTCTTGAGGTCGACGATCTCAAGAAGCTTCTGAAGAAGCCGGCAGGGGACGTCGGTGGCAAGCACGCACCCTCCTGGGTTGGTAAGAACGCTCGGAAGTGGCATACGGACATCGAAGGTCACCGCACACATCTGCAGAAGCTCGTCAGTGATCTCGTACCGGCGGTGCAAGCCGAGATCGATCGGTCTCCTGAGAAGGTGAGCCCGGCGGAAGCCAAGATGATGCGAATGGATCTGCAGGACTACTGAGAATGGGCGGAGGGGGATCGCAGTGGGCGGGCCCGATGAAGGCGGAAACAGCGGGGACTTCTCAGGGATCAACCCGGAGAGGCTGAAGGAGACAATCAGCGCACTTGAGAGGGACCAGAAGACGCTGCATTCCAGGGCGTCGTACTACAAGCAGCAGTTCGAGCGATACGGTATCCCGACAGCCAGTCCGAACGGGCTGATGAAGATCGCTGGTTGGGCCGACGGCGAACTGCCCATGCTGCGCAGGCGCCATCACTTGGCGCTGAACATGGAAGTGGGCTTCCCTGGCTTCAAGGGAATGACCCAGATCAATGAGAACGACGTGAGCAAGTCCGCCGTGACAAAGGCGAGAAAAGATGGCAAAGCTCTCGGCGAGGAGTTCAAGAAGGCTCTGAAGGACGGAGACGTGGCCTCCGAAGACCTCTTCCATGCCCTCGACGCTCACTCGAACGACGCCGACTACCTAGCGTCTTTCTACAAGGCGCTGGGCCCCGGCCAGGTGGCCTGGTTGGCCAACAAACTCGCCGACGATCATCCGTACGACAACCGATACGCCGATCACCCGGATCAGCGCGGCTTCGACCGCGGCGTCTTGGCCGCGACGCTGGGCAGCTTCACTCAGGTCGCAACCGAAGGCATGACATCGAAGCAGAAGCAGAACTACTGGAACCAGTGGTTCGACAAGTTCGCCCTCGATCCGGACCACCAGGGTTTCCGCCCTGACCGGTTGATACCCCTCCTTGAAGGTGGCACTCCCGACAAGGACTTTCTGGTAGCACTGGGCGACAGGGTCTTCAACGAGAAGTCCCGGACGCATGAGAACCAGTTCATGAACGGATCTGACCAAGGTCCATGGAACAACGACCATTTCTCGCAGCTCTTCACCGCCCTATTGAAGAATCCGGCAGCAGCGGGAGAGTGGATGGAACACAATCCCAAGGTTGTGGACGACGGGATCTACCCGGGCGGGATAGCGCACAGCAATCCAGTGCGGGAGAAGGCATTCTTCAAGGTCCTGCAGGCCGGCACCATCGGGCTCGGAAAGGCGGCCCCTGCGCTTGCCGAGAAAAATACGGCAATGCTCGTCATAAATAACTTCCATCACCAGAAAGACGACAACCTCAAGGGGCTTCACGCACTTCCAGGTGCTCAGGTGCTGTACTCCGAGCTCATGGCGAATAATTGGGACGCCATGGAGGGTGCCATCACGTCTCCAGCTCAGGATGGATACTGGGATTCGGATAAGTGGGACTACAAGGCGTTCAGTAAGAGCCAGAACCCTGACACGCCCGGAATCGAGGTATCGCCCGACATCTGGCAGGCCTTTATGCAGGAGTCGATCCGTGAGCCACATGCGGCGGGGGCGATGAGTGCACTGTTTGATTCGAACCAGAAGAAGTATACGCACCTGACAACGCTCACGAAGACGTCGGACGATGAGGCCAAGTCCTTCAACGCCTTCAAGCAAGGACTGATGGGCAACTTCTATGCCACCGCCTACGACGCTACGGACAAGGCGCTCGGCGATGACGCGCAGGCGTGGGCTGACGGCGTCAATGGCTTCAGGAGCGCACTGATCGATGGTGCGCTTACCGTTGGTGGGGGTGCGGCGGGCGGTGCAGGTCTGGCTGGCTCCGCGGCTGCAGCAACTGGCATCGGACAGGGCCTCGCGACAGGCCTGTTGACCGACTGGGTGAAATTCGAAATCGCAGTGAAGCCGAGTGATGCTCCGAAGGATCTGCTCGGCGCCATCAAGGCTTTGAAGGAGAACAAACCGAAGAACAGCTGGCAGAGTGCATTTAGTAGCAAGGTAGAGGTCATGGCCGAAGAGGACTTCGATCCACATAAGATTCCAGAATTCGGACCGGTGAGCTACCGCGAACCCCATGAGAAACGAAACATCTACCCTGTAAATCCACGGCACATCTACACTGGAAATCCTTGGGGGGACCCGAAGTACATAACGTCACCGAAGAATGATTTCGTCAAGGCAATCAAGGACAACGGCGGCGAAGTCGACGTCAGCAAGATGACGCCTCAGCAGCGGGAGTCGTACAGCCGCTGGCTCGCGGACCCCGCGGTCGTAGCCAAGTTCGGGCACGACAAGGTCTGGTTGCAGGTGCTGGGCCAGAGGTAGGGACTGCTGAGTTCGGTCTGTGCGGAGGGGCCCTCAGCCCTGGTAGTCCCTCTGCACGACCTGCCAAGCGACGAAGCCGTCAGCGTGTGACGGGCGGACCTGAAAATAGAAATTGTCACCGCCGGTAAAGCCGAACGAATTCGGCCTGCGATCGCAAGCAATGTCGCTGTCCCCGTTTGCCCCGGTGCTCTCCGCCTTGAAGTGCATCACGGCCGTACCCGCCCCGGCGCAGACGATCTCCAGGACGTACCGCTCGCCCCACCGCAGCTTTGTTGCCTTACGGCGTGTCACGCCGTCCTTCGCCAGCGCACCGCCATGCATTGCGGCCTTCCCCTTTGGAAGCGCAGCCTCGGCCTGCTTGCGGAGTTGTGTAGCGCTCAGGGTCGTCGACGGTGACGGAGTACTGGACACGGGAGGTGAGGAAGCTCCGCTCTTCGGCTCAGTACCACTGGACGTGCAGGCGGCAGTTGTCAGGGCCAGGATGACGGTGGCCCCGAGAGCAGGCGCGGTTATCCGAAGCTTCCGGTTCAGCATGCTGTGCATCACTGCGGTAACTTTCCTCGTGGACGTCGACGTCGGGCGATGGTGCAGATCGCTGGAGCGACCAGAGTGATGGTGGCATGGGGGCGCTTCTCCTGCAGGTCGCGTCGGCGACCCGACCCCACGTCATCCCAGTACCCGTCCGAGATTGTTTCACGCCCTGGCAGCGGCCGTTACGGTCCGCGACAACGCATCCAGTCTTCCTTTTGGCCCGGTACTCTCCTGCCGATCGACCACCGGCAGCCTTGCCCCCCGTTGGACATTGAGGTCATATTGACGAGGATTTTCGGGTTCGGGATGTGAACGCAGCCCAGGCTGTCCTACGAGCACGAACTAGCCTACAAGTCGGCCATATCCAGGCCCTGAAACGCTGCGCGAGGCGATGGGGAACCAGTTCGGTCTCAGCCTGTACGAGAATCCCTGGGAGGCCAAAGCCCCGTGCTCGCGAGGCGGGAGCCCGTTCCGGGCGCCATCATGCGGCCGGTCGGTAGCCCGTCAGCATTTCCAGGAGCTGGTCCATTTCCGGGCGCCAGATGCGGTGCACGTTCATCTTCGTGGGCTTGGGCTGACCCGGCAGCTGGAGGCGGAACGAGCTCCACAGTCCGCCGCGCCTGATGTTGCTGACCGCGCTCATCGCCTCGGCCGGCTGGAGGGCGTGGACGATCCCTTGTGGGCGGTTGTTGAGGCGGCTGGCCTTGTGTACCAGCACGGCCTGGTCGGTCACGGTGACGAAGTAGTACGTGAGGAACGCCTGGCCGATGATGCTCAGGAAGCTCATCAGTACCGGGTTTGGCCCTGCGATGGCCTGGATGGAGACGCGCGGGCGGTCGCTCGGGTTGGCCTGAGCGATGGCCGCGTTTATCTGCTCTTGGACGGTCGCCTTACGCATGGCCATGAGGTCCTCCCTCTGTGGTGATGAACGATGCAGAGTAGCGGGGGAGATCGCGGATCTTCCGGGCCGGGTGGCAGGGGTACGCCTTTCTGCGAACCCCCTTGCTCGTCTTTATGGTTGGCTGCGCTGAATGGCCGTGTTGTCCATCGTCGGGCTATCGGGGGCGGAAGCGGCTCTGCTTGTTCGCCTCACGGACCCTGGCGAGCAGTTCCTCGCGGCGGCGCTGCACGGCGGATTCCTCCTTCTTCTCCTTCTCTTCCTTCCGTAACTCCTCTTCCTGTTGCTCGGGCACGCTGGTCATGTGGCACGCCGCCGCAGGACTTCCGCCAGACGCCGGGCCACATCGGGGTTGCACCGTCCGAGTTCCACGAGAGGTGGCAGATAGTCGCTGGCGAGCGAGACCGGGTCGAGCCCCAGCGATGGCAGGAGGACGTCCGCCGCCGTCAGCGCTTCGCGCAGTTCGTCCCGGGCCGACTCCGCGTCGCGTAGCTGTGCAACTGCCTTGCTGTGATGCGCCGTTCCCATGACCGTCGTGCCTTTCCCTCTGCCTGTACCTTTCACTCAAAGCATCGGTGTGTAGAGCTTCGGTCACCAGGGGTAGCGGTTTTCGGAGCGCTGGAACGAAAACGGGAGCGACTGTGCCTGCGCCGAAGGAACTCGACCCGTCCGCATCACTCGCCGCGTTGTACGGCACAAAGCTGCGCAAGCTCCGTACGCGTGCCGGTTGGACGCAGCGGGAACTCGGCGACAGGATTCCCATCGCGCACAGCCGGATCGCGCAGTTCGAGCTGGGTAACGAAACCCCGCCGGAGGACGTCAACAGGAAGCTGGACGCGTTGCTGGGCGCGGACGGCGATCTCGTGGACTTGTGGATTCACGCCAGACGAACTCCTTTCCCGGACTGGGTTCAGACGTTTGTGACCTACGAGGCCAAGGCGATCAAGATGCTCAAGTACATGGCGCATGCTGTGCCGGGCCTGCTTCAGACCGAGGCGTACGCGCGTGCCCTGTTGCGTATCAGTCGGCCGCGTGACACTGATGCCCAGATCGAGGGGCTGGTCGCTGCTCGAACGGAACGGCAGGCCATCCTCGGGGGCGGTGCTCCCCCTCTGCTGTGGTGCATTCTGGATGAGTCGGTGATCCGCCGTCCCGTGGGTGGTCGACCGGGCATGCGTAAGCAGTTGGCCCACCTGCTCCACATGGCCAGGACGCCGCACGTGGTGCTTCAGGTGCTTCCCTTCAGCCAGGGAGAACACCCGGTCATGGGTGGGTCATTGACCCTGTTGAGTTTTGACCGCGGCCCGGATGTGGCCTACACCGAGAGTTCGCACTCCGGGGAACTGCTGGAGGCTCCGGAGGAGGTGGCCGAATATGCCTTGGCCTACGATCTGCTGCAGGCCAAGGCGCTGCCCCCGGATGAGTCCCTGGTCGTCATCCGTTCAGTGATGGAGGAGTACAGCTGATGCGCGCTGCACGAATCGACCTGGCCGACGCCCGGTGGCGCAAGAGCACGTACAGCAACGGCCAGGGCGGCGATTGCCTGGAGGTCGCCGATGGCATATCGGGTGTTGTCCCCGTCCGGGACAGCAAGAACCCCACCGGCCGTTCGTTGGTCTTTCCGGGGGCTGCCTGGACCGCGTTCATAGACGGCGTACGTCGGGATTGAGTAGCAGGTTGCGACTAGCCAAGTCCGTTGCTGTAAGCCCGCGTTCACGCAGGTCGGCGCCGGGGCCCGGGATTCCGCGTCCCGGTCGGGCGCGCTCCTCTTTAAAGCAACCGGAGAGAACCAACTACCCAACCCAACCGCCCAACTGCCCCCGTCACACGTACGGGTGATGGCGCAGTCGGTTGTCGGATCGGTGCGGTACGGTCGGCCGCAGCAGTGGCATTTCGTACGCACCACCGCGTACTCACCACCACAACCGAAAACAGACGGCCCCCGACAGGACGGCAATCCTGGCCGAGGGCCTGACCACCCAGGAAGAAAGAGCTTCCCGATGGCTGATCCGCAGTTTAGCGCTGGCATGTCCGCGCTCCCCGAGGGCGTTCCGCGTGCCGGAGTCCTCCACGTACGTCACCGTCACACCGACCGGTTCACGGTGATCGGCAACCACCTCGCCCAGCATCCGCGTCTCTCCGCGACCGCGATGGGTCTTGCCCTGCACATCCTGTCGCTCCCCGATGGCGCCTCCGTCACCGCCAAGGCGCTGACCTTGCGCTTCCCGGAGGGCGAGACGACCATCCGTAGAGCGCTCAACGAGCTTGAGGCTGCTGGTTACTTGGAGCGCCGACGGGTCCCGTTGGGTGGTGGGCGGGTGGCTACTCGTACCTTCGCCTATGACAAGCCGGGGTGCGCATCTGAGCCGGACCCGCACCCGGCTCAGGACCTTGCCCCGTCGGTCGTCGCGCGGGCCGGTCGTCCGCTGCCCCCCACCGGTTCGGTGCGGCGTCCCGTGGCCCCCGTACAGCCCCGGCCGCCGTCGCCCTCCCCGCCGTCACTTCCGCCGCCGCCCGCGACCGGCCCCGCCGCCGATCTTCTGGCCCGGCTTCGGGTTGCCGACCCCAGGCTCCTTCTCTCCGCCCGTGACATCCAGCGCCTCGCCCCGGCCGTTGAGGACTGGTTCGCCCGCGATGCCGCGCCCGCCCAGGTCACGCGCACTCTTACCGCGAACCTGCCACGCGAGCCCGAGCCCATCCGGCACCCGGCCCGATTCCTGGAACACCGCCTCGCCACGCTTCTCCCACCACCGCTTCCGGCCGGCCCCGCGCGGCACACCCTCGCCCCGCTCCACACCTGCGACGGCTGCGAACGCGCACACCGCACCCATGACCCGGCCGAGCTGTGCGCCGACTGCCGTCCGGCAGCCCGTGCGACAACTCGTGCCGCGGCCTGACGGCTGCCCTAAAGCGAGGAATACCGCATGAGCTCCGCATGCAAGGAGGAGACACCTTGGCAGGTCAGGTCCACCCCTCCATCCCCGTTCGCCGGGGGCATCTGCGTGAGGCCGCCGAGAGCATCGAGCAGGCCACAGGCATGCGAGTCGAGATCATCGGGGGGACTCTCGTGATGCCCCCGAGCCCCAGCGGCAAGCGCGCGGGGATCGTCATCGATCTTCGGGACGCGATCAGGCCCGGTCTGGCCGCCGTGAATGAAGCGTTCGAGAATGTGTCTGTTCCGATGAATGTGTCTGTTCCAATGGCCGATGACCCCGACGACTACGCGACGCCGGATCTGACCATCGGCCCGCGCGCGTTCAAGGACGCCGACGAGTGGCTGCTGGACGCGGACGCTGTCGAGCTGGCGGTGGAGGTCGTCTCCCCGAGTGAACGGCTCAAGGGCATCAACGAGAAGACCGCGTGGTACGCCGCCGCAGGTGTCGCGCGGTTGCTGCAGATCGATCCGCGTACGGGGACGTGGTCGCTGTTCACCCGGCCCCGTGCGGACACGTACCAGGGGGTCGTCCATGGTCTGTACGGCGAGCCGGTACCGCTGCCCGCAGAGCTCGGCGGAGATCTCGGTACCGGTGGGCTCTCCCGGTACGGCCCCCGCTAGATGATCGATTCCAATGGTTGGCTGCGCGTGAGACGCGGGAGCCCACAGCCAGGTTTGTGACGCCAGACATGGACTCCCTCGCGACCGCGCTCTACGCCACGGCTGACGACTTGCTGAAGGGGTCGCCGCAGCTCGCCCCGTGGCGGCCGGTGGTCGGCATAGCGTCGCAGCTCAGCGATGCCGAATTGGTGCCGCTGCCGATGATGCAGGCAATGCTCGGCTACACCTTCGAAGCTCGGTGGCGCGGCATGCCCGAGCGTATCTGCGACACCTGTTCCCGTACCTGCCGAAGCAGCCCGGCTACAAGAAGAGGCTGCAGCTACGGTTCCGCCATGACAACTATGAAGCCCCGCACCGATCTTCGGCCCCCCGGCCTGAACGTCGACGAGAAGACCACCCTGCTGACCTTCCTGGACTACCTGCGCGAGTCCGTGCTCGTGAAGGCGGCCGGTGTCCCGGAGCCGGCGGTCCGCACGGCCGGCGTCCCTTCCGGGACCAGCCTGCTCCAACTGCTCAAGCACCTGACGGCCGTTGAGCTCAACTGGTTCGTCTGGGCCTACGCCGGCGCCGACCGCGAGCAATGGGAGGACGAGGGTACGGTGTCCGCCGACGACACCGCATCCGACGTGGCAGACGCCTATCGCGAGGCGGTCGCCCGGGCCAACGAGGTCGCCCTCGCCTGCACCGACTTGGACCGCCCCGGTGCCCGCTCGCTGCGCGAGACTGCGCCGCCGTCGATGCGCTGGGTGCTGGTCCACATGATCGAGGAGACCGCCCGGCACGCCGGTCACGCGGACATCCTGCGCGAGCAGATCGACGGTTCGGTCGGGCGGTGATGCGGGTGCGGTAAATCAGGTGCGATCGCACCGGCCAATCGGTCATCCGAGCCCTGACCGCCTATGACCACCAAACCCCTTGGAATCGATCATCCAGAGACCGGTTCCAAGAACACGCGGGCGAGCCGGGCACGCTGTCAGAGTGGGTCTGTGCGGGCGAAGAGAGGGGTACGCAGGTCGTGGACGTAACACGCAAGGTGGTCACGCGTGATCACCTGGAAGGGGCCGCGCGCGCGGCTCTGGGGGACGGACGCCGCCTCGCCGGCGTGGCACGGCTCCGCGGTGGCAGCAAGAAGGGCGTGTACCGCCTCACCTTCGACGACGACTTCACTGCGATCGTCTATATCTGGGACGACGCCGAGAACTTCTGGCCCACCACGGATCCCGGTGACGCCGACGGCCACACTGCCGACGACCATACGGACCCGTTTTCGCACGCCTCCGGCATCGATCTGTTCCAGGCTGCCAACAGGCGTCTCGACGCCCTCGGGATCCGCACGCCCAGGATTCTTCTGGCGGATCGGAGCAGGAGCCACTATCCGGCGGACATCGCGGTCGTCGAGGACGTTCCAGGTGAGAACCTTGAGGCGCTCCTACGCCGCGAACCGCAGCGTATGGAGGCGACCTTGGCGGCGCTCGCCGAGACGCTCGGCGTGATGCGGCGGCACACAGGGCCGGGGTTCGGCAAGGTCGCCCTGATCGACGGCGGCGGCGTTTCCCGGGGCCGGTCGTGTGAGCAGGGCGTCCTCGACCGCGCGCTCGACGACCTCGCCGAGGCCGCCTCGCGCGACAGCCGGATCGGACGCGTCCGCCGGCGCCTGGAGGAAGAGGTTCGCGGGCTGGCCGCCGCCGTGCGTCCACGCTCGGAGTACGGGCTCATCCATGGCGAACTCGGACCTGACCACGTGCTCGTGGACCGGCTCGGGCAGCCCGTCCTCATCGACATCGAGGGCCTGATGTTCTTCGACGTCGAATGGGAGCACGCGTTCCTGCGCATCCGATTCCGGGAGCACTACCGATGGTTCGACAGCCGGGGTCTCGATGAACAGCGGCTTGCCTTCTACACATTGGCGATGCGACTGTCACTCGTCGCCGGACCTCTGCGGCTCCTGGACGGAGACTTCCCCGACCGCGACGCGATGATGGGTATCGCCGAGCACAATCTTCAGCAGGCGCTTGCCTTCCTGCCCTCGGGTGACTGCTGAACTTTGCTGTCTGGATGCCTTGTTGCCTGCGAGTCGAGTCCGGGGACGTACGACGGCGGAGTCTGCTCAGTGGTCCTGCTGGTGTTCGGGGTCCAGAGCGAGAAGGCTTTCAGCGACGCCGTCGCCGAACATTTCCTCAAGGTGCAGGGACGTCTCCTCGTCGGCCTGGCTCATGCGGGTGAACATGGCCTGCTCGTATTCGGCGAGGCCGGCCTCTACGTCGTCCGGGTTGGCCGCGAGTGCCTTGGCGAGTTCGGCGCCGTCGTACATGGCCCTGTTGGCCCCTTCGCCGTCGGGAGCCAGCAGGTGGGCTGCGTCGCCGACCAGAGTCACTCCGGGCGTCCGGTCCCACTGGTGCCTGTCGGGCAGGGCGTAGTGCGGGCGCAGGACCGGCGGGGTGTCCGTGTCGGTGATCAGTGCGGTGAGCTGGGGCGCCCAGCCGTCGAACTCCGCCGCGACGCGGGTGGCGGCCGCGGCCGGATCGGCGAAGTCGATGCCGTCGAACCACTCCAGCGGCCTGGTCAGCTCCACATAGGCGTGCAGGGTGTCGCCGCGTTCGCGGTGGGCGTGGATCACCTTCCCCGGGGCGGGGGCGAACATCGCGCCACCGCCGACCGCCTCCGCGACGGCCGGGTGCCGCCTGTCGGCGTCGTACAGGTAGGTCTCGACGAACGACGTGCCGGCGTACTCGGGCATCGACTCCGACAGCAGCGGGCGGACCCGCGACCAGGCGCCGTCCGCGCCGACCAGCAGACTCGTGGTGACGGTGCTCCCGTCGGCGAAGGTCACCTCGTGGCGGCCGCCGCCGAGGTTCCCCGCGCCGGTGACCTTGCGGCCCCACCGGACGGTGCCTTCCGGGAGCGCGTCGAGCAGCATCCGCCGCAGGTCCGCGCGCTGGGCTTCCGGTCGGCCGCCCGTGCCGTCGTCGGCCTTCTCGAACAGGACGGCGCCGTCCTGGCCCAGAGCACGTATCGCCTGGCGGCCCTCCAGGACGATGGCGCGGAACTCCTCCATCAGACCGGCCGCTTCGAGGGCGAGCTGCCCGTTGTAGTCGTGGATGTCGAGCATCCCGCCCTGCGCCCGTGCCTCCGGCGAGGCCTCTGCCTCGTAGACCTCGACCGGGATGTCGTGGGTGTGCAGGACGCGGGCCAGCGTGAGGCCGCCAAGTCCGGCGCCGATGATCGTGACGGGGGTGCGCATGGTGGCTCCTTCGGATCGGGCCGCCCGGTGACCTCCGGCCGGCTGTCTCTGGAACAGTGCCGGACCCCACCGACACGCTTCCGACATCCGGCCGACAGCCCTCGATGCCGCCTGACAGATGGCCGACAGGCCTCGACCTCGACAGGCCTCGACCTCGACAGGCCTCGACCTCGACAGGCCTCGACAGGCCCGGCATGTTCCGACAGCGCAGGTCAGTGCCGGTTCCCGGCGCCCGGGTCGCCTTCTTCAGCTACTCGCCCCCGGATTCCGCGGTCCGGGTCCCGCCCCGGTGCGTGGCCGCGCACAGCAGCAGGGCGATGGCTGCCGCCGATGTGGGGACCGTGTAGCCGGTGGTGGGGCTCAGGTGTTCCACTACCCAGCCCGCCGTTGCCGAGCCCGTTGCTATGCCGCCCAGCAGTGCCGTGACGGTCAGGGTCATTCCTTCGTTCAACTGGCCCTGCGGGGTGCTGCGTTGCACCACCGCCATACCGGTGACCATCGTCGGTGCGGTGGCCGCGCCCGCCAGGAGCAGGGCGGCCGACAGGGCGAGCAGCGAGCCGGTCGCCGATGCCGCGATGAGCGGGCCCGTCATCAGTACGGTCATGGCGGCCAGGCAGCCGAGCAGACGCCGCCGTACGTTGCGTGCCGGGCGCGCCGATCCGTACAGCAGGCCCGCGATGCATGAGCCGGCTGCCTGGAGTGCGAGGACCGCGCCCGCCGCCGAACGGTGGCCCTGCGCGTCGGCGAAGGCGATCGTGGTCACCTCCATCGCGCCGAAGACCGCGCCGGTCGCGAGGAAGACCGCGATCAGGGACGGGAATCCGGGGGCGCGGAGCGGTGAGCGCGTCGCGGTCGTACGGGGTGCCGGGGGCGGTTCCGTGGCGCGTTGGGCGGCGAAGATCAGTACGCCGGTGACCAGGAGTACCGCTCCCACCAGGGTGCCCGCCTCCGGGAAGAGCGACGAGCAGAGGAACGCCGCCACCATGGGGCCGAGCATGAAGCAGAGCTCGTCCACCGCCTGTTCGAAGGAGTTGGCGGTGTGCAGGGTGTCCGGGTCGCCGCGGTGCAGATGCGACCAGCGGGCCCGGGACATCCCGCCGGTGTTGGGGGTGGTGGCGGTGGCCGCGTAGGCGGCGAACAGCGTCCAGTCGGGGGCCTCGTACCGTACGCAGAGCAGCAGGGCCAGCGAGCCGAGCGCCGCGAGCAGCGTGGCGGGTACGGCGATCCTGGCCTGGCCGTAACGGTCGACCAGACGCGCCGTCCACGGGCCGACGACCGCTGTGGCGGCGAGACCGGTGGCGGTGACGGACCCGGCGAGCCCGTACGAGCCGCGCGACCCGGCGATCATGATCACGGCGCTGACGCTGAACATCCCCATGGGGAGCCGGGCGAGCAGATTGCCCGCAGTGAAGGCGCGGGCGTCGGGGGTGGCCAGCAGTCGGCGGTACGGGGCGAGGGCTCCGCCGCCCGCGGTACGGGGGGTGGGGGGAGGCTCCGTGGTGGGGCTGGTGCTGGTGGTGCTGGTGGTGCTGGTGGTGCTCGTGGTGCTCTTGGTGGGGTTGGTGGGGTTGGGGTTGGCCGTTCGGGGTTCTGTGCGGGTGTGTTCCGGCTCCATGCGTGTCAGGTTCTCGGGCTCGCCCTGATGTGGTCCAACACCTGTTCGGGGCCGATTGACGCAGTTCCGTTGTAAGTTCGGCGGATGCCTCAGCGCCTCCCGGATATCGACCCCCGTCTGCTGCGTGCCTTTGTCGCCGTCGCGGAGGATCTGCATTTCACCCGCGCTGCCGCCCGTCTCTATGTGGCGCAGCAGGCGCTGAGCCGGGATGTGCGGCGGGTGGAGCGGGAGTTGGGGGCCGAGCTGTTCGTACGGACCACCCGGCAGGTCTCGCTCACGGCTGACGGTGTGCGGCTGCTGCCGTACGCCCGGCGGGTGCTCGCCGCGTACGACGAGCTGGCGGCGGCCTGGACGCATGACGAGCGCCCCCTGCTGGTGGATGTGGGATCCCCGGTCAGCACGGCCTCGCGGTTGCTGGCGCGGGCCCGGGAGATCGCGCCCGATGTCGAGTTCGTGGCGCGGTTCCACAGTGGTCTGACGGGGGGAGCGGCGGAGATCGTGGCGGGCCGCCTCGATGTCTCGGCCGGCCGGATCGCCGGGCTCGCTCCGGAGGTGCTCGATCTGCTCGGCCATCGACCGGTCCGGTTCGAACGGATGGCCGTCCTGCTGCCCGAAGAGCACCGTCTCGCCGGCCTCGACGAGGTTCCGCTGGACGCGCTGGCAGGGGAGACGCTCTATGCCGCGGCGGGAAATCCAGCCACCGCGGAGTGGACCGATCTGGCGGCACGGCTGTTCGCCGGGCGGGGGATCGCGCTGGCGGAGTCCTTCCCGGAGATCGACGGGGAGGAGGAGTTTGCGCGTGTGATTCGCAAACGCCGCTGGTCGGTGCTGGCGAGCACGGTGTTCATCGGGGTCCCCGGCATGGTGCTGCGTCCTCTGGTCGAGCCCGTACCGCTGTCACCGATCTCGCTCGTATGGCGAAAATTCTTGCGACACCCGGGACTCAGTGCACTTCATCAGGCGATCGACGAGGGTGTGGCCTCTCATGGCTGGCTGGACATGCCTGCTGGGGCCTGGCTCCCTGCCGTGGACATGGCGATGTGCGGGCAGATCAGGGGTCGATATGAGCAACTGTGAACAAGCGTCCTGAAGTGGCTTGAAGCTGCGCTAGATTCGCCCACCGGACGAGCAGCGTAGGGGGCGCTCGGGCCTGGGTGGGGACTCGGCCCGGCGGTATCCGTCCGGTCAATGACGCGCAGTGAATCGACCTTGGGGGGATGTGTGGACAGCGGTGGAAAAATGGCGAGAAGGCGCCCGTTTCGGGCGGATGCATGAACCGCATGATGTGACGGTTCAACTCGATGGGCTGGGGCGGGAGTTGCCCGGACCCGGACCCGGACCTGGACCCGGCGCCGGTCCCGGACCCGGCGCCGGTGACCGCAGCTCGGGCTCCGGGCCCGGCGCCGACCTCGTCCCCGTCCCCGTTCCTGGTCCGCCGACCCGCGTCGGTCAGGGGCGTGAGGTGCGCGAGGTGCGCCAGATGCCTGGGACGGGCGGAGTGCCTGAAGCGGGCGAGGTGCGTGCGGTGCCGGACGGTGGGGACGTGCCCTCGGTCACCGACAGTCCCGTCTTCGTGGACGCCAGTGGCCGCCGGGGCCGTAAGTACCGCCGTATCGGCTGGTTTCTCGCCTTCGCCTGCGCCTCCTACGCGGTGCTGCTGGTGTTCGCCGTCGTCGGCGGGGATTCCGCCGCCCCCTGGCTGCTGATCCCCGGGCCCTCCGCCGGGAAGAAGGCGGACACCGTCAGGATCCCGGCCGGATCTGTGGCGTCCCCGGCGCCGGGGCAGGGCGGTCCGGGTGTGACGCCCGCACCCGTACCGGTGGACGTGGCGTCCACCGGGGCGCCAAAACCGGTCACCGTCGTCGCCCACGGGGTACGGGTCACGCCCACGCCCCCCGGTGCCCGAAGCGCCCCGCCCAGCAAGGCCGCCAAGTCAGGAAAGTCGGGTAAGTCAGGCAAGTCCGGCAAACCTGCGCCGCCCGTCCGGGGCCCCGGGGGCGGCTCCACGGGGCCGGCGCCCGTGGTGTCCGGTCCGCCGTCCGGTGGCGGCCACACGTCGTCGCCGTCCGCACCGGCCCCTTCGGGCAGCGCGACCGCGCCGACCGGATCCGAGCAGTCCGCATCCCCAGAGAGCGCACCGTAAGCAATGAGAACAGCCCGAGGACCGAGGGCCGTACAAGCCAAGAGGCCCACCCGGCCGACGAAGCCAGCCCCCGTCTCCGCCCCCGCCTCCGTCTCCACCCCCGCTCCCGCTTCCGTCTCCACCCCCGCCAAGCGGACCGTCCGCCGGCGCAGGCCGCCCATGCGGTACCTCCTGCCGCTGCTCCTGCTCGTCGCGCTCTTCGGCATGCTCGTGATGCGCGGCTACGTCCACAGCGAGATCGTCGCCGACCACCGGGTCCGGCCACCGGCGCCGACCGGCGACGTCCCCGACCACATCCTCAACGGCGGCCCGGTCATCGACGCCCGGGGCAAGGGCGAGCCCACCAGCCTGCGCATCCCCGACCACCGGATCGTCCTGACCTTCGACGACGGGCCCGACCCGGAGTGGACCCCGAAGGTCCTCGACGAGCTGAAGAAGTACCACGCGCACGCCGTCTTCTTCGTCACCGGCACCATGGCCTCCCGCTACCCCGCCCTGGTCAGGCGCATGGTCGACGAGGGCCACGAGGTCGGCGTGCACACCTTCAACCACCCCGACCTCTCGTACCAGTCGAAGAGCCGTATCGACCGGGAGCTCTCACAGACCCAGCTGGCCCTCGCCGGCGCCGCCGGTATCCGGTCCTCGCTCTTCCGGCCGCCCTACTCGTCGTTCGCCGACGCGCTGGACGACAAGAACTGGCCGGTCGTGAAGTACATCGGCAGCCGCGGCTACATCACCGTGCTCGACTCCATCGACAGCGAGGACTGGCAGCGTCCCGGCGTCCCCACCATCCTGCGCAACGCCACCCCCGAGGGCGGCCGGGGCGCGATCGTCCTCATGCACGACTCGGGCGGCAACAGGGCCCAGACCGTCGCCGCGCTCGGCCGCTATCTGCCCGAACTCCAGCGCAAGGGCTACCAGTTCGCCAGCCTCACCGACGCGCTGGGCGCGCCATCCGCGCAGACCCCGGTGAGCGGGGCCGAACTGTGGCGCGGCAAGGCGTTCGTCTTCGCGGTCGGGCTCTCCGACGATGTCTCCGGCGTACTGATCGGCTGCCTCGCCGTCGTGGGTGTGCTGGTGTTCGCCCGCTTCGGACTGATGCTGGTGCTCTCGTTCGTCCACGCCCGCAAGGTCCGCGCACCGGACTTCCGCTGGGGGCCACCGGTCACCGAACCCGTATCGGTGCTGGTCCCCGCGTACAACGAACGTGCCTGCATCGTCAGTACGGTCCGCTCGCTCGCCGAGAGCGACCACCCCGTCGAGGTCGTCGTCATCGACGACGGCTCGTCGGACGGTACGGCGGACCTCGTGGAAGCGCTGCGGCTGCCCGGCGTCCGGGTCGTGCGCCAGCGCAACGCGGGCAAGGCCACAGCCCTCAACAACGGCATCGCGCACGCCCGGCACGACCTCGTCGTGATGATGGACGGCGACACCGTCTTCGAAGCGGCCACCGTGCGCGAACTGGTGCAGCCGTTCGGTGACCCGGCGGTCGGCGCGGTCGCCGGGAACGCCAAGGTCGGCAACAGGGACAGCCTCATCGGCGCCTGGCAGCACATCGAGTACGTGATGGGCTTCAACCTGGACCGCCGGATGTACGACGTCCTGGGCTGTATGCCCACCATCCCCGGAGCCGTCGGCGCCTTCCGCCGCACCGCCCTGGACCGCGTCGGCGGGTTGAGCGAGGACACCCTCGCCGAGGACACCGACATCACCATGGCCCTGCACCGCGACGGCTGGCGCGTGGTCTACGCGGAGAACGCCCGCGCCTGGACCGAGGCCCCCGAGAGCGTCCAGCAGCTCTGGTCGCAGCGCTACCGCTGGTCGTACGGCACCATGCAGGCGATCTGGAAGCACCGCCGCGCCCTGGTCGGGCGCGGGCCTTCCGGGCGGTTCGGCCGGGTCGGCCTGCCGCTGGTCGCGCTCTTCATGGTGCTGGCACCGCTGCTGGCCCCGCTCATCGACGTCTTCCTGCTGTACGGGCTGATCTTCGGCCCGACGGAGAAGACGGTGCTCGCGTGGCTCGCCGTGCTCTCCGTCCAGGCCGTGTGCGCCGCGTACGCGTTCCGGCTCGACCGCGAACGGATGCGCCATCTCGTCTCGCTGCCGCTCCAGCAGATCCTGTACCGGCAGTTGATGTACGTGGTGCTGCTCCAGTCATGGATCACTGCTCTCACCGGCGGCCGGCTGCGGTGGCAGAAGCTGCGCCGTACGGGAGTGGTCGCGGCGAGCACCAGCAGTGACAGCCGCCCGAGTGACAGCCGCTCCAGCGAGAACCACCCAAGTGAGCACCGTCCCAGCGAGAACCACCCCAGCGGGAACCACCCGAGCGAGAACCCGAGGCCTGTCGTATGAGCGCCACCACACCGGCGTCCGTCCCCGCTGCTGCCGGCCCCGGTCCCGTCCCCGCTGCTGCCGGTCCCGTACAGGCCTTTCAGCCGGCCGGTCGGGCCCCTGGATCCGCACCCGGCTCCGGCTCCGGTCCTCACCCCGGCCTTCCCTCCTCGGGCCGCGACCGCTACCTCGATCTGCTCCGGACCACCGCCCTGGTCCGTGTCGTCTTCTACCACCTGTTCGGCTGGGCCTGGCTGTCGATCGTCTTCCCCTCCATGGGCGTCATGTTCGCCCTCGCGGGCTCCCTGATGGCACGCTCACTGAGCCGCCCCGCCCTGGGAGTGATCCGCGGCCGGGTCCGCCGGCTGCTGCCGCCGATGTGGGCGTTCGGCGCGCTGATGGTCGGGATGATGGCGTACGCCGGGTGGCGGCCCTCCGTCACCAAGGTGCTGCTCTACCTCGTGCCGGTCGGAGCCCCGCCCTACCCCGACTCGCTCGGCTCCGCGTCCGGCTGGCTGGACCTGGACTGGCCCGACCAGGCGGTGGGTCCGCTCTGGTATCTGCGGGCCTACCTCTGGTTCGTGCTGCTGTCGCCGCTGCTGCTGAGGGCCTTTCGCAGGCTGCCCTGGCCGACGCTGCTCGCGCCGCTCGCGCTGACCGCGGTCGTCGGCACCGGACTGGTGACCGTGCCCGGTGAACCGGGCCTCGCCCTCACCGACTTCGCTGTCTACGGCTCCTGCTGGATCCTGGGCTTCGCCCACCAGGACGGGCTGCTCAAGAAGGTGCCGCGCTACTTCCTGGTGTCCTGCGCCGTCCCCGTCATGGCGTTCGGCCTCTGGTGGGCGCACGGCCACCTCGGGCCCGACGGCTGGGACCTCAACGACATCCCGCTCGCCCAGGCCACCTGGTCGTTCGGGGCCTGCGCGCTGCTCCTCGCGTACGCGCCGTCCTGGCGCCAACTGCCGCCCCGGCTGGCCCGGTTCGACAAGGTGATCACGCTCACCAACAACCGTGCGGTGACCATCTACCTCTGGCACAACGCGCTCATCATGGCCACCGTGCCGGTCGTCGACCAGCTGTACAACGTGCCGTTCATCGAGGGCCGGTTCGACTCCGCGCTGACCGCTACGTACAACGTGTGGATGTTCCTCGCGGTGTGGCCGCTGATCGGGCTGACCGTGCTGGCCGTCGGCTGGATCGAGGACCTGGCGGCCGGCCGCGGCCCGCGGCTCTGGCCGGACGGCGCGCGGCGCGCACGCGCTCGGGAGCAGCCGGCCGGCTGAACTGCCCCCCTGCCCCCCTGCCCCCCCTGCCCCCCCCTGCCCCCCCTGCCCGCCTGCCTGTCTGGTCTGGCCCCACGCCTCGGGCTGCTGCGTCGCTTGTTCCGACGTGGCCCCGGCGGTATACCGTCGCCGGGCCCGTCACGCGCTCCTGGGAGGCCCACGCACCATGCACGACACCGCACCGCCCGAGCAGGGCCCACTCGCCGGGTTCACCGTCGGCGTCACCGCCGCCCGGCGCGCGGAGGAGTTCATCGCGCTGCTCCAGCGGCGTGGTGCCCTGGTCCTGCACGCGCCCGCCCTGCGCATCGTGCCGCTCGCCGACGACAGTGAACTCCGCTCCGCCACGGACGAGTTGATCGGCGTCGCGCCGGACATCGTGATCGCGACCACCGCGGTCGGCTTCCGTGGCTGGGTCGAGGCCGCTGACGGCTGGGGCCTCGGCGAGGCGCTGGCCGGGCGGCTGCGCGGAGCGGAGATCCTCGCGCGCGGGCCCAAGGTCAAGGGCGCGATCCGGGCAGCCGGACTGCGCGAGGACTGGTCGCCCGCCTCCGAGTCGATGGCCGAAGTGCTCGACCGGCTGCTCGCGCAGGGTGTCGCGGGCCGCCGGATCGCGGTGCAGCTGCACGGCGACCCGCTGACCGGCTTTGTGGAGGCGCTGCGGGGTGCGGGCGCGGAGGTGGTCGGCGTACCGGTGTACCGGTGGATGCCGCCCGAGGACATCGCCCCGCTCGACCGGCTGCTCGACGCGACGCTCGCCGGGGCGGTCGACGCCCTGACCTTCACCAGTGCGCCCGCAGCCACCTCGCTGCTGGCCCGCGCGGAGGCACGCGGGCTGCGGGCCGACCTGCTCGCCGCGCTCGGCCACGACGTGCCGGCGGTCTGCGTCGGTCCGGTCACGGCGCTGCCCCTCCAGGCGCAGGGCATCGACACGCTCCAGCCGGAACGCTTCCGGCTCGGGCCGCTGGTCCAGGTCCTCTGCGAGGAACTTCCCGCCCGGGCGGCCAAGTTGTCCGTCGCGGGCCACCGGATCGAGGTCCGGGGCCAGGCGGTCCTGGTGGACGGTGCGCTGCACCCCGTACCCCCGGAGGGGATGGCGCTGCTGCGCGCGCTCGCGAGCGACCCCGGCTCGGTGGTGTCCCGCGCGGACCTGCTGGCGGCGCTCCCGGGCGCGGACCGCGACGAGCATGCCGTGGAGGCGGCGATGGGCCCGCTGCGGACGGCACTGGGACCGGCGGATCCGATCCGGACCGTGGCCGAGCGCGGCTACCGCCTGGCCATCGACCCGGCGGCGGACATGACGTACGGCGATGGCGACGGCGGCTGAGGGGCGGCAGGGCGTGGTCCGGGGCCACGGGGTGCCCCCCGGGGCCGACCCGGCGGCCGTGCGGAGGGCCCTCGGCGTTACCGTGCCGGAATGATGACCGAAGGAATCCGGCTGCGCCCGGTCGAGCTCTCCGATGCCGAAGCCCTCGCCACCGTCCTCAACCGCAACCGTGAGCACATGCGCCCCTGGGACCCGGCCAGGCCCGAGTCCTTCTACACCGCCGACGGACAGCTGGAGCGCCTCCGGGTCTCGCTGGCCGACCGCGACGCCGGGCGGGCGATGCCGTGGGTGCTGGAGGAGACCGGCACCGGGAACATCGTGGGGAGCATCACCCTCAACAGCATCATCATGGGACCGCTCTGCAGCGGGGTCGTCGGCTACTGGGTCGACGCCGGCTGGACCGGCCGGGGCGTGGCGTCCGGCGCGGTCGAGGAGGTCTGCCGGATCGCCCGCGACGAGCTCGGGCTGCACCGCGTCGAGGCCGGGACGGTGCTCGACAACGTTGCCTCGCAACGGGTGCTCGTCAAGTGCGGCTTCGAGACCTACGGGGTGGTGCCCCGCTATCTGCACATCAACGGCGAGTGGCGCGACCACCGGCTCTTCCAGCGCATCCTGCACGACCGGAACTGAAGCCGGTCCCCGGCCAGGCGTATCCGATCAGGAGTACGCGTCAAGCGCGCCGGCGGCGGGGGTTACGGGGCGGCACGTCGCCGGGCACTGTAAGAGGTATGGGTTCGCACGCGTACGAGCTGCGGTTCGACTCCGGGCGCATCTGCCTGGACCTGGTGGCGACAGGGACGGATTCCGTTGAACAACTCGACTGCGGGCGGCGGCTCGCCGCCTGGCTGACCGGCGCCGGGCTCGTCCCGGCCGGCACCCCGCTCCCGGCACTCGGTGCCGACTGGCTGCACGCCTTCACCGAACTCCGTTCGTACCTGACCGAGTTGATAAGGGCCGAGGTCGCGGGCCGCCCGGCGGAACGGGCACTGGGCGAGGTCAACGCCCGGGCGGCAGGCCCGCCTCCGGGACTGCGGGCGGTACGCGATGAGGGCGGCCGGCTCGTCAGGGAGCTGGCGGCCGCCCCCGAGCGCGACGCCCTGCTCGCCGTCGTCGCCCGCGACGCCGTCGAACTGCTCACCGACCCCGGGGCCCGCGCGCTGCTGCGCCAGTGCGCGGGCGACAACTGCCGGCGGCTGTATCTCGACACCTCCCGTGGGCACCGCCGCCGCTGGTGCTCCAGCGAGGTCTGCGGCAACCGCGAGCGGGTCGCCAGGCACCGCCGCAGAGCGGCCGTCGCGGCCCGCACCTGAGGGAAAGCCACAGCACGCCCCGGGAACGCCGACGGAACGGCGCCTGACATACGCTCCCCGTTCGCATAAGGTTGACGGTCGCCCAATGCATGCAAGAAGGGGGCCTCAGTGGCCGCGCAGGACGCCGCTGTCGACTCGGTCAGAGACCGCGAGATCGCGACCGAGCAGGAGCACCTCGATCAGGTGTACCGACGCCTTGAGGAGAAGATCCACGAGGCTGAATTCCTCATGAACGACGCCGCCCAGCGCGGCCAGGTCGGCACGCCCGGCGCACTCGCCGAGCGGGACGCCCAGGTCTTCCGGGCCGGAATCCACCTCAACCGCCTCAACAACGAGTTCGAGGACTTCCTCTTCGGACGTATCGACCTGCTCCAGGGCAAGGACGGCAAGAAGGGCCCGGACGGCGCGTACACTGCCGTCGAGCCGGCCGACGACGCCGTACGCCCCGACGACACCGCCGATGTCGCCGAGACCCTGCACATCGGCCGGATCGGGGTCCTGGACTCCGACTACTCGCCGCTTGTCATCGACTGGCGGGCGCCGGCTGCGGCACCCTTCTACCGCTCGACCCCGGTCGACCCCGGCCGGGTCGTACGCCGCCGGGTCATCCGCTCCAAGGGCCGCAAGGTTCTCGGGGTCGAGGACGACCTGATGCGTCCCGAGCTGACCGCGGCGCTGGACGGCGCCCCGCTGGCCGTCGTCGGGGACGGCGCGCTGATGGCCGCGCTCGGGCAGGCCCGCAGTCACACCATGCGCGACATCGTCTCGTCCATCCAGGCCGAGCAGGACCTCGTGATCCGGGCACCGGCCGCATCCGTCACCGAGGTCGCGGGCGGCCCCGGCACCGGCAAGACAGCTGTGGCGCTGCACCGTGCCGCGTACCTGCTCTACCAGGACCGCCGCAAGTACGCGGGCGGCATCCTGATCGTCTCGCCGACGCCGCTGCTCGTGGCGTACACCGAGGGCGTGCTGCCCTCGCTCGGCGAGGAGGGCCAGGTCGCGATCCGCGCGGTCGGCTCGCTGGTGGACGGCGCGGAGGCGACGGCGTACGACGATCCGGCCGTCGCCCGCATCAAGGGCTCGTCGCGGATGCTCCAGGTGCTGCGCAAGGCGGCGCGCGGGGCGCTGGAGAACCCGGCACAGCGTCCGGGACGGCAGCGGACCCGGGGCGGTTCCGGCGGCCAGGGGGGAGACGGGCAGCTGTCCTTCGGCGACGCGGAAGGGCCGGAGGAGCCGGGCCGGACCCCGGACCGGAAGGACACGGAGACGGCATCGGCTCCCGTCACTCCGGACCGGCTGCGGGTGGTCGCCTTCGGCGGCCGGCTCGAACTCGAATCCGACGAGCTCCAGCGCATCCGCCACAACGTCCTCGGCGGCACCGCGCCCGTCAACCTGCTGCGCCCGCGCGCCCGGCGGCTGCTGCTCGACGCGCTGTGGGCCAAGTCGGGCGGCCGGGCCAGGGGTGCGTCCTCGTACCAGGGTGACCCGGAACTGGCCGCCGAGTTGCGTTCGTCCTTCGACGACGACGTGTCGAACGAGGACAGCTTCACCGACTTCCTGGACGCCTGGTGGCCCGAGCTGACCCCGCGCGGGGTGCTCTCCGCGATGGCCGACGAGCGCAGGCTCGGCCGCTGGGCCCGCCGGGTGCTCAACCAGGGCGAGGTGCGCAAGCTGGCGCGGTCGCTCCGGCGCGAGACGCTGTCGGTGCACGACGTGGCGCTCCTGGACGAGCTCCAGGCGCTGCTGGGCGCCCCGCACCGGCCCAGGAAGAAGCGCGAGTACGACCCGCTGGACCAGCTCACCGGTCTGGAGGAGCTGATGCCGCACCGCGAGGAGACCCAGTGGGAACGGGCCGAGCGGCTGGCCCAGGAGCGCACCGAGTACGCCCATGTCATCGTCGACGAGGCGCAGGACCTGACGCCCATGCAGTGGCGGATGGTCGGCCGCCGCGGCCGCCAGGCGACATGGACGGTCGTGGGCGACGCGGCCCAGTCGTCGTGGTCGGCCCCGGACGAGGCGGCCGAGGCTCGCGACGAGGCGCTCGGCGCCCGCCCGCGCCGCCGTTTCACCCTGACCGTCAACTACCGGAACCCGGCGGAGATCGCCCAGCTGGCGGCGAAGGTTCTCGCACTGGCCATGCCGGGCATGGAGTCGCCGTCAGCGGTCCGCTCCACCGGGGTCGAGCCGCGCTTCGCGGTCGTGCCGGACGGGGACCTGGCGGGCACGGTGCGGGAGGAGGCACGGCTGCTGCTGGACCGGGTCGACGGCACGGTCGGTGTGGTGGTCGCCATGAACCGGCGTGACCAGGCCAGGAAGTGGCTGGCCGGCCTCGGGGACCGGGTGGTGGCGCTGGGCAGCCTGGAGGCGAAGGGGCTTGAGTACGACGCGACGGTCGTGGTGTCGCCCGCGGAGATCGCGGACGAGTCACCGGCCGGGTTGCGGGTGCTGTACGTGGCGCTGACCCGTGCCACCCAGCAGCTCACCGTGGTCTCGGCGGCGGGCGACGCGCCCGACGCCGACGGCGTACCGGATCTGCTGCGGGACTGATTTCCCCGCCCTTGCCTGCTGCTTCCTTGCTCCTTCCCTGCTCCGTGCGGGGCCCTGCGACAGGTCAGGAGTCAATGTGTCGCAGGGGAATCACTTTCCCGGGTGGTTTGTTAACCTGGTCGTGACACCGGCTCGATCCAAGCCCCCGGGCCCAACCTTCGTCGCTTCGAGCGACCACTTGCCGCGAGGCGAGCATGGCGGGCCGGTGTCACTCAGTTGAAGAAGGTCCGTACCGCCCCCGGGTGGTGCGGACCTTTTCTGTTGGGTGATCCGTACGGTCCGGAGATATGACGCGCCGTGACCACCTGATGTGACGCTTCGTGATCACCCCGGATGCATCTTTCCGCGAACGAGGGTCCTCCGGGGCTTCCCCGACCAGGTGCTTTCTCGTATGGTGGAAAACACTTTCCGAATCGGAGGTCCCATTACCAGCTACTGGCTGGTAGGTGCGACCATCGGATGCGTTTTACTGAACAGCCAGGGAAAAAGCAAAGGAAGTCGGCCATGGCAACGGCGCCCAGCGTCTCGTACTCGATCACGGCGCGTCTGGAGGTTCCCGCGAGCGGGACCGCGGTCAGCCAGCTCACCACGGCCGTCGAGTCCTCCGGTGGCTCGGTCACCGGTCTCGACGTCACCGCTTCCGGCCACGAGAAGCTGCGGATCGACGTCACCATCGCCGCCTCCTCCACCGACCACGCCGACCAGATCGTGCAGCAGCTCAAGGGCATCGAGGGGGTCGAGCTCGGGAAGGTCTCCGACCGTACCTTCCTGATGCACCTCGGCGGCAAGATCGAGATGGCGTCCAAGCACCCCATCCGCAACCGTGACGACCTGTCGATGATCTACACCCCGGGTGTGGCCCGCGTCTGCATGGCGATCGCGGACAACCCCGAGGACGCCCGCCGGCTCACCATCAAGCGCAACTCCGTTGCAGTGGTGACGGACGGGTCCGCGGTGCTGGGGCTCGGCAACATCGGCCCGATGGCCGCGCTGCCGGTCATGGAGGGCAAGGCGGCCCTCTTCAAGCGCTTCGCCGGGATCGACGCCTGGCCGATCTGCCTCGACACCCAGGACTCCGACGCGATCGTGGAGATCGTCAAAGCCATCGCGCCCGGCTTCGCCGGCATCAACCTGGAGGACATCTCGGCGCCCCGCTGCTTCGAGATCGAGGCCCGGCTGCGCGAGGCCCTGGACATCCCGGTCTTCCACGACGACCAGCACGGCACCGCCATCGTCGTGCTCGCCGCGCTGACCAACGCGCTGCGCGTGGTGGACAAGGAGTTCAGTGAGGTCCGGGTGGTCATGTCCGGCGCCGGAGCGGCCGGTACGGCCATTCTGAAGCTGCTCCTGGCCGCGGGCGTCAAGCACGCCGTCGTCGCCGACATCCACGGTGTGGTGCACGCCGGCCGCACGGACCTGGTCGACGCCAAGCCCGAGTCGCCGCTGCGCTGGATCGCCGACAACACCAACCCCGAAGGCGTGACGGGCACGTTGAAGGAGGCCGTGGTCGGCGCCGACATCTTCATCGGCGTCTCGGCCCCGGACGTGCTGGACGGCGACGACGTCGCGGCCATGGCGGACGGCGCGATCGTGTTCGCGCTCGCGAACCCCGACCCCGAGGTCGACCCGGCGATCGCCCGTCAGACGGCGGCAGTTGTGGCCACCGGCCGGTCGGACTTCCCGAACCAGATCAACAACGTGCTGGTCTTCCCGGGTGTCTTCCGCGGTCTGCTGGACGCCCAGTCCCGTACGGTCAACACCGAGATGATGCTGGCCGCCGCGGGCGCGCTCGCGGACGTCGTCGGCGCGGACGAGCTGAACGCGAACTACATCATCCCCTCCGTCTTCAACGACAAGGTCGCCGGGGCTGTCGCGGACGCGGTCAGGTCGGCCGCGAAGTCGGCCGCTGTGACTGTGTCGGGGCCCACGTCCGCCTGACGCTCGGCGCGTCGCGGGACTCGCGGCCCCAAACGCCCCTCTAGGGTGGCGGGAAATGAGCCCCTGGGCGCCCACAGCCGGGTTTCACGGAGTCGACGGAGCGTCACCATCCCGGAACAGTGACGCGTTCGTGTGACTCCGGTGAGTGCCGGATTGGCTTTCCCGCCGTTGGTGGGGGCAGGATGCATATTCGGGCGCGAGGGTCTGACGTCAGACCCGGGTCCGGGGACTGTCCTAGGGCCCTGGCAGCATCGGCTTCGATCTCACGCCTTACAGGCAAGAAGAACACGGGAGTAACAACATGAACCGCAGTGAGCTGGTGGCCGCCCTGGCCGATCGTGCCGAGGTGACTCGTAAGGACGCCGACGCCGTTCTGGCCGCTCTCGCCGAGACGGTCGGCGAGATCGTCGCCAAGGGCGACGAGAAGGTCACCATCCCCGGCTTCCTGACCTTCGAGCGCACCCACCGTGCCGCTCGCACCGCGCGTAACCCGCAGACCGGCGACCCGATCAACATCCCCGCCGGCTACAGCGTGAAGGTCTCCGCGGGCTCGAAGCTCAAGGAAGCCGCCAAGGGCAAGTAGTCCCCAAGCGCAGAGCACAGAACGGAGGGCGGCCACCCGGCAGGGTGGGCCGCCCTCCGGCATGTCCGGACCGCGCCGGCAGCCTGTCCGCAGCTCTGTCGGCCGCGTCGGCAGCCTCTCAGCAGCTCTGGCCGCCGTCCTCGCGGAACGCCAGCAGGTCCACGGCCGTCAGGGACGCGACGAGGGTGGTGCGCGGCCCCTCGGCGATGCCCGGGACCGTGGGGACCGCCAGCAGGCGGCACCCGGCGGCCAGCGCCGCCGCTGCCCCCGTCGGGGTGTCCTCCACGGCCAGACACCGGGCCGGATCCGCGCCCAGCGCTGCCGCCGCCGTCAGATACGGGTCCGGATGGGGCTTTCCGCGCGCCGATTCGCCCGAGGCCACGGACGTCGCGAACCGGTGCGCGCCCAGCGCTTCCAGCACCATGTCCGCCACATGCCGCTCCGAAGCGGTGACCAGGGCCACCGCGATGCCCAGCGCCGCCGCCTGGTCGAGCAGCCGCAGCGCGCCCGGCTGGACGGTGACACCGGAGGCCACACCGGCCGTGAAGTCCCGGTCGAGGCGGGCGGCGGCGTCGGCCACGGTCAGCCCGATGCCGTGCTCGTGGACCGCGCGTTCCGCGGCGTCGGCCACCGCGGCGCCCGCATAAGCGGCCAGGACCCCGGGCCCGGCGGGCACACCCTGCGCGCTGAGCAGCCGGGCGACGGTCTGCAACCAGGCGTGCTCGGTGTCGACCAGGGTGCCGTCCATGTCGCACAGCAGCGCCGCGGGGAGCGTCATGAGGGCTCGCTTTTCTGTTCCGGTGCGGTACGGGCCAGGGGGTTGGCCTGTGTGGAGTTGCGTACGGTGAAGACGACCGAGCCGGGGCGATAGCGGTCGTCCGAGGTCTCGACGGGCCGCCCGTCGGCGGTGAGCGTGGTGCGCCGCACCCGCAGCAGCGGGCTGCCGCGGCGTACCCGCAGTTCACGGGCGTCGACGGTGCCCGCAGCGACGGCGTCCAGATGGTGCTCGCCGTGCGCGAAGACCAGCCCGGTGTCGTCGAGCAGCCGCTGGGTGACGGACTCGCAGTCGGCGGGCAGGGCTTCGACGGCGTCGGCAGTCCAGCCCGCGTAGACCGTCCGCTCCAGCAGGACCGGGGCGCCGTCCAGGGTGCGCAGCCGCAGCACCCGCAGCACGCCGTCGCCCGGTGCCAGTTGGAGCAGCGCGGCCTCCTCGGCGCTCGCACCGCCGCGTACGGAGTCCAGGACGAGCCCGCCGGGGAGGTGCCCGCCGGCCCGCGCCCACTGCGCGAAACTGCGCAGTTCGCTGAAACTCTGACTGGGTGTGGTGCTCAGCACAGTGTGGCGCGTGCCCTGCCGGGAGCCGAGCAGCCCTTCGGCGAGCAGCGTCGACAGGGCCTGCCGTACGGTGCCGCGCGAAACGCCGTGCACCGCGGCCAGTTCGGTCTCCGACGGCAGCGCGGAACCGACCGGAAACCGGCCTTCCGCGAGGTCACGGCGGAGAGTGTCGGCGATCTCCTGATGCCGTCGGGTCACGTCACTCCTCCTGGTGGGCCCGGGGTTCCGGGGCGGCGGCTGATCATGTCATCTGTACACACCGTCAGGCATTCCACGGAGGTTCGAGGTATGTGTCTCACCGATCCGAGCCATCTTAAACCAAAACTTATATAACGCTTCTGACCTGCACTTTTTGGGGTCGTTCGGGCTTGTTCGACGGCCTTCTTGCTGTTAGCTTGCCCAGGCTTACTGACTGATGGCTTGTCCAGACAAGTGGCTGGCCTAGAACCACAGGCCTTGAATCGCAGGAGTACAACGTGAACCCATCCCGACCGGCCCGCATCGCATCCCTCGCGGCAGCCGTGCTCGCGACCGCGACGGTGGTCAGCGGCTGTGGGGCCGCCCCCACCGCCGACGCCGCCGACAGCAAGGCGGCGAAGGCGGAATCGGCAGCGGACCTCGGCGGGATGGCGGCCCTCGCCAAGGCGGCCAAGAAGGAAGGCACGCTGAACGTCTACGCGCTCGCCCCCGACTGGGCGAACTACGGCGAGATGATCTCGGCCTTCGAGAAGAAGTACGGCATCAAGGTCAACAACGAGAACCCCGGCGGCAGCAGCCAGCAGGCCCTCAACGCGGCGGCCAAGCGCAAGGGCCAGGACCGGGCCGTCGACGCGCTGGACCTCGGCACCGCGTACATGCAGCAGGCCAAGGCGCAGAAGCTGCTCGCCCCGTACAAGGTCACCGGCTGGAACGGCATACCCGCCGCCCAGAAGCAGGCCGACGGCTCGTATCTGAACAACTACGGCGGTTACATCTCGATCGGCTGCGATGCCAAGGCCGTCACGCACTGCCCGAAGACGTTCAAGGACCTGCTGAAGCCCGAGTACAAGGACAAGGTCGCCCTCAACGGCAACCCGGGCGAGTCCAGTTCGGCGCTGGCCGCGGTCTTCGCCGCCTCGCTGGCCAACGGCGGCTCCCTCGACGACGTACAGCCCGGCCTCGACTTCTTCAAGGAGCTGAAGAAGAAGGGCAACTACGTCCCCGCCGAGTCGACCCTCGCCACCATCCAGAAGGGCGAGACGCCCATCTCGATCGACTGGGACTACCTCAACCTCGGGTACGCCGCGAAGCTGAAGGCCAAGGGCGTCGACTGGAAGGTCACGGCCCCGGCCGATGGCGAGTACTCCAACTACTACAACCAGGGCGTCAACAAGTACGCCCCGCACCCGGCGGCCGCCCGGCTGTGGATGGAGTTCCTCTACAGCACCGAGGGCCAGAACATCTGGCTGCGCGGCTTCTCCCGGCCCGCCCTGCTCGACGTGATGGAGAAGAACGGCACCGCCGACAAGGCCGCCAAGGCGCTTCCGCACGTGGAGGGCACCGCGAAGACCGCGAGCCCCGCCCAGGAGGCCAAGGCCAAGGAGGCCATCGTGCAGGGCTGGGCCAAGGCGGTCAGCTGACGATGGCCGACCAAGCCGTTGACGCGGCCGTCGTCGCCGAAGCGAAACCGGCCGTACGCCGCCGGGGCCGCCACCGCTGGCCCGTCGTCCTCCCGTACTTCGTCTTCCTCGCCCTCTGCTTCGGGCTGCCCGCGGGGACCATGGCGTACAACGCCTTCATGGTCACCGACCCGAGCGGCGCCGCCCGGTTCGGCACCGACAACGTCAGCAACTCGCTCTCGGGTGCGTACGCGACAGGGCTCACCGGAAGCGTCGAACTCTCCGTCGTCAGCGCCCTGCTGGCCACCCTCTTCGGTGCGCTGATCGCTCAGGCCGTCGCCTCGTCGGGACGCCCCGCGCTCCGCAAGGCGGTGGTCGCGGCCTCCGGGGTCTTCGCCAACTTCAGCGGAGCGCCGCTCGCCTTCGCCTTCATCGCCACCCTCGGCACCACCGGCACGCTCACCAAGCTGCTGTCGCTGCACTCCACCGGTTTCAGCCTCTACAGCTTCACCGGTCTGGTGCTCGCCTACCTCTACTTCATGATCCCGCTGATGGTGGTGACCGTACTGCCCGCGCTCGACGGGCTGCGCACCCAGTGGCAGGAGGCCGCCGCGTCCTGCGGAGCCACCCGACGGCAGTTCTGGCTGCACATCGGCATCCCGGTGCTCACGCCCTCGCTGCTCGGCGGCGCGGTCCTGATGTTCGGCACCGCCTTCGCCTCGCAGGCCACCGCGGCGGTGATGACGGGGAGTTCGGTGCCGCTGATCACCCTCCAGATCTCCAACGCCCTCAACGGCAACGTGCTGGCCGGCCAGGAGAACCTGGCGCTCGCCATGAGCCTCAACATGGTCGTGATCGCGCTGCTCGTGATGGCCGTACAGATCCCGCTGCAGCGACGGAGTGCCCGATGGCTCGGATGACGACAGCAGGCACGGCCGGGCGTACCCGCGTCCCGGTGCTCGTGCTGGCCGCGCTCTACTTCCTGGTGCCGGTCCTGGCCTCGCTCTGGTTCACGGTCGACAACGCCGACGGGATCAGCTTCGACCCGTACACCAAGGGCCTGGGCTCCGACGGGATGACCAGCAGTCTGCTGCTCTCGCTGGGGCTCGGACTCGCCACCGTCGTCCTCGGACTCGCCCTGATGGTGCCGACGACGGTCGCGGTCGCCCTGTACTTCCCCGGGCTCCGGCGCACGGTCGAGATCCTCTCCATGATGCCGCTGGTGGTGCCCCCGATCGCCCTGGTCGCGGGCGTCAGCACCGTCCTGTCCTGGCAGCAGGACCTCGCCACGACCCCGCTCTACGGGACCTTCCAGGCCCTGCAGAACAAGGACTTCCCGCTGATCCTCGTCCTGGTCTACACGGTGATGTCGCTGCCGTTCCTGTACCGCTCGCTGGACGCGGGACTGCGCGCCGTCGACCTCCGTACGCTCGTCGAGGCGTCCCGGAGCCTGGGCGCCTCGCGCACCCAGACCCTGCTGCGGGTCGTCGTACCGAACCTGCGCTCCGCGGTGATCGGCGGGGCCGTGCTCAGCCTGGCCATGGTGCTCGGCGAGTACACCGTCGCCTCCGTGCTCGGCTTCGCACCGTTCGCCGTGTGGATGGTGCAGGTCGGCGACAGTGAGGCCCAACTCTCCGTAGCCGCCGCGATGTTGAGTCTTCTGATCAGCTGGGGGCTGCTGCTCCTGCTCACCACCCTGGCCGGCGGCCGCAACCGAAGGAAGGCCACACGATGAGTGTTCCCGTACAACTCAGGAACCTGCGGAGGGACTTCGGTCCCACGGTGGCACTCGCCGGTCTCGACCTGGACATCGGCCCCGGCGAACTGGTGGCCCTGCTCGGGCCCTCCGGCTGCGGGAAGACCACCGCGCTGCGCATCATCGCGGGCTTCGAGTCCGCGGACAGCGGCGAGCTGCTGATGGACGGGCGCGACGTCACCTCCGTCCCCGCCCACCGGCGCGACATCGGCATGGTGTTCCAGTCGTACAGCCTCTTCCCGAACATGACCGCCGCCGAGAACGTGGCGTACGGGCTGCGGGTGCGCGGGAAGGCCGCCGCCGAGCGGCGTACGCGCTCCGCCGAACTCCTCGAACTGGTCGGCCTCCCCGGCCGCGGGGACCACTACCCGCACCAGCTCTCCGGCGGCCAGCAGCAGCGCGTGGCACTGGCCCGCGCGCTCGCCGTCCAGCCGAAGGTGCTGCTCCTCGACGAGCCGCTGTCCGCGCTGGACGCCAAGGTGCGGCTCACGCTGCGCGAGGAGATCCGCCGCATCCAGCTGGAGCTGGCGATCACCACGGTCTTCGTCACGCACGACCAGGAGGAGGCGCTGTCCATGGCGGACCGCGTCGCCGTGATGAAGGACGGCAGGCTTGAGCAGTGCGCGGCCCCGTCCGAGCTGTACGAACGCCCGGCGACGCCGTTCGTGGCCGAGTTCGTGGGCACGATGAACCGGCTGCCCGGCACGGTGCGGGACGGGGGAGTGGTGGAGCTCTTCGGCCGCCGGCTCCCCATCCACGGGGCCGCGCCGGCCACCGGCCAGGAGGTCGACGTCCTGCTGCGGCCGGAAGGGCTCGCGGTCGGCGCGGCGGACGCGGACGGGGGGACCGGGGCGACCGTACGGGTGGCGACCTTCCTGGGGCCCACCACTCGGCTGCACCTCACCACGGATGGTGGGGTCGCGCTCAAGGCCGATCTGCCGAGCTGGGAGGCGGGGAAGCTGACGGTGGGGGCCCGGTGCACGCTTTTGCCGCACGAGAATCCGGTGCTTGTGGCTGAGCGGTGACGGGTGGAGCGGCGCCGAAGGGTGCGGGTGTATCGCGCAGCCTTCGGCGCGCTCGTCCTCAAGCTCCCCCGGCTACCGCTGGGAGGTGCCCCCAGGACGGGCTTGTTTTGCCCGTCAGACCAGTGCCGCGCCCGGCAGTTCCACCTTTGCGCCCAGTTCGATCAGCTTGTCGAGGAAGTTCTCGTAGCCGCGGTTGATCAGGTCGATGCCGTGCACCCGTGACGTGCCCTGGGCCGCCAGTGCGGCGATCAGGTACGAGAAGCCGCCGCGCAGGTCGGGGATGACCAGGTCGGCGCCCTGCAGCTTGGTGGGGCCGCTGACGACCGCCGAGTGCAGGAAGTTGCGCTGGCCGAAGCGGCAGTCCGAACCGCCCAGGCACTCGCGGTAGAGCTGGATGTGCGCGCCCATCTGGTTCAGCGCGGACGTGAAGCCGAGCCGGGACTCGTACACCGTCTCGTGGACGATGGAGAGGCCGCTCGCCTGGGTCAGCGCCACCACCAGCGGCTGCTGCCAGTCGGTCTGGAAACCGGGGTGGACGTCGGTCTCCAGCGCGATGGCGTTGAGCGGGCCGCCCGGGTGCCAGAAGCGGATGCCCTCGTCGTCGATCTCGAAGGCGCCGCCGACCCGGCGGAACGTGTTGAGGAACGTCATCATCGAGCGCTGCTGGGCGCCGCGTACATAGATGTTGCCCTCGGTCGCCAGCGCGGCCGACGCCCAGGACGCGGCCTCCAGACGGTCCGGCAGCGCCCGGTGGTTGTAGCCGCCGAGCTGGTCGACACCGGTGATCCGGATCGTCCGGTCGGTGTCCATCGAGATGATCGCGCCCATCTTCTGCAGCACGCAGATGAGGTCCTCGATCTCCGGCTCCACGGCGGCGTTCGACAGCTCGGTGACGCCCTCGGCGAGCACCGCCGTCAGCAGCACCTGCTCGGTCGAGCCGACCGACGGGTAGGGCAGCCGGATCTTGCAGCCGCGCAGCCGCTGCGGGGCCTCCAGGTACTGGCCGTCCGCCCGCTTCTCGATCGTCGCGCCGAACTGGCGCAGCACCTCGAAGTGGAAGTCGATCGGCCGGCCGCCGATGTCGCAGCCGCCGAGACCGGGGATGAACGCGTGACCCAGCCGGTGCAGCAGCGGGCCGCAGAAGAGGATCGGGATGCGGGAGGAGCCCGCGTGGGCGTCGATGTCCGCGACGTTGGCGCTCTCGACGTGCGACGGGTCGAGGATCAGCTCGCCCGGTTCCTCACCGGGGCGGACGGTCACACCGTGCAGCTGGAGCAGCCCGCGCACGACGCGTACGTCCCGGATGTCGGGCACATTGCGCAGTCTGCTCGGACCGCTGCCGAGCAGCGCGGCGACCATCGCCTTGGGCACGAGGTTCTTCGCGCCGCGAACGCGGATCTCGCCCTCAAGCGGGTTACCGCCGTGGACGAGCAGGACATCGTCGGTGCCAGTGCCGGTCATGAATCTCGCGTTCCGGTGGAGGAGGGGTGGACAGAGGGGCAGTCTCACAGAGTAAGGGGCGAAGACCCCCCTTCCATAAGGCAACGGGGGGCTGTCGTGCGTCATGACTTCGCTACAACACGTTCCGTACGGAATCGGTCACGGCGTGCCGCCGCGCGTCACTCCGTACGGAGGCGCCCCGGCTGCCCGCGTGGCCGAGCTTCTTCCGCGCTGAGCTGCGGCCGGGTAAGTGTTCCCGGCCCCGGGCCCCACGGAGCGCGATTGTGCGGGATCATGTGTGCCATGACGGAGGTGTCCTCGCTCACAGGGCGGCTGCTCGTGGCCACTCCCGCCCTGGCGGACCCGAATTTCGACCGTGCCGTGGTGCTCGTCCTCGACCATGACGGGGAGGGCTCGCTCGGGGTGGTCCTGAACCGCCCGACCCCGGTCGGTGTCGGTGACATCCTGGCGGGCTGGGAGCAGCTCACCGGGGAGCCCGGCGTCGTCTTCCAGGGCGGCCCGGTCTCGCTGGACTCGGCGCTGGGCATCGCGGTGATCCCGGGCGGCGCGAGGAGCGGGGGCGGTGCGTTCGAGTTTCCGGGCATCGACGAGCCCACCCCCCGGCGCAGGCCGTGGGGCGACGCGGCCACGGGGCTGCGGCGCCGCGCCGACCGGGACGACCCCATCGGCTGGCGGCGGGTGTACGGCGCGATCGGCCTGGTCGATCTGGAGACCCCGCCCGAACTGCTCGCGGCGGCGCTCGGCTCGCTGCGGATCTTCGCCGGATACGCGGGCTGGGGCCCGGGACAGCTGGCCGCGGAGGTGACGGAGGGGGCCTGGTACGTGGTGGATTCGGAGCCCGGCGACGTGTCGTCACCCGACCCGGACGGGCTGTGGCGGTCGGTGCTGAGGCGCCAGCGGAGCGGACTGGCGATGATCGCCACCTATCCGGAGGACCCTTCGCTGAACTGAAGGCGGAATGAGTCAGTACCCTTGGCCCCCATGAGCACTCTTGAGCCCGAGCGCGGGGCAGGTACGGGGACCCTCGTAGAGCCGACACCCCAGGTGTCGAACGGCGACGGCGACCACGAGCGCTTCGCCCACTATGTCCAGAAGGACAAGATCATGGCGAGCGCGCTGGAAGGCACGCCTGTTGTCGCACTCTGCGGCAAGGTCTGGGTGCCGGGCCGCGACCCGAAGAAGTATCCGGTCTGCCCCATGTGCAAGGAGATCTACGAGTCCATGGGCGCCGGCGGCGACAAGGACAAGGGCGGCAAGGACGGCGGCAAGAAGTAGCGCCCCGTTCCACCCGTCCCGCTCCACCCCGGCCCGCTCCTCCGCAGGCGCACGGACCGGCCGCGGCCTCCTCCGGGAGGCCGGCCGGCGGTGCGCCTGTACGTCTGTGCTGCCCGGTGAATTGGTCTATGCCACTTGCCGTGGGTCCGGCAGGATGGGCGCATGGATCTGATTCCCGCGCCCCTCGGCGCACAGGAGACGCAGGACGGCGGCGCGTTCACCCTGGACGCCGGCACGGTCATCGATGCCGGACCCGGCACCGAGGGGGTCGCCCGGTGGCTGCGGCAGGTGCTCGGCGACGCGACCGGACTGCCCCTGGGCGCCGGTCCCGTGAGCGGTCCACATTCTGATTCGAGTTCTGATTCGGGTCCGAGTTCTGATTCCGGTTCGGGTTCCGGTTCCGGTTCTGATTCCGGTTCCGCGGAGGGAGCGGGCTCCGCCGGCGGGACCGTCCGGCTGCGGATCGCCCCCGTACCCGGCGCAGGCCCCGAGGCGTACACGCTGTCCGTCGGCAGCGACGGCGTCCGTCTGGACGGCGGCAGCGCGGCAGGTGTCTTCTGGGGAGCGCAGACACTCCGTCAGCTGCTCGGTCCCGGCGCCTTCCGGCGGGCGCCGCTGCGGCCCGGCGCCCCGTGGCGGATCCCCGCCTGCGCCATCGAGGACAGCCCCCGGTTCGCCTGGCGCGGCATGATGCTCGACGTGGCACGGCACTTCATGCCCAAGGACGGTGTCCTGCGCTATCTCGACCTCCTCGCCGCCCACAAGCTGAACGTCTTCCACTTCCACCTCACGGACGACCAGGGCTGGCGCATCGAGATCAAGCGCTACCCGCGGCTGACCGAGGTCGGCGCCTGGCGCTCCCGTACGAAGTGGGGCCACCGCGCGTCACCGCTCTGGGACGAGAAGCCGCACGGCGGTTACTACACCCAGGACGACATCCGCGAGATCGTCGCGTACGCCGCCGAGCGGCACATCACCGTCGTCCCCGAGATCGACGTCCCGGGCCACTCGCAGGCCGCCATCGCCGCCTATCCGGAGCTCGGCAACACCGACGTCATCGACACGGCCGCCCTCACCGTCTGGGACACCTGGGGCGTCAACCCCAATGTGCTCGCCCCGGCGGAGAGTTCGCTGCGCTTCTACGAAGGCGTACTGGAGGAGGTCCTCGCCCTCTTCCCCTCCACCTTCATCCACCTCGGCGGCGACGAGTGCCCCAAGGAGCAGTGGAAGGAGTCGGCGGCCGCCCAGGCGAAGATCGAGGAGCTGGGCCTCGGCGACGAGGACGAGCTCCAGTCGTGGTTCATCCTGCACTTCGACCGCTGGCTCGCCGACCGCGGCCGCCGTCTCATCGGCTGGGACGAGATCCTGGAGGGCGGTCTCGCACCCGGTGCGGCCGTCTCGTCCTGGCGCGGTTACGCGGGCGGGATCGCCGCGGCCGAGGCGGGGCACGACGTTGTCATGTGCCCCGAGCAGCAGGTGTATCTGAACTTCCGGGAGGACGGCGGCGAGGACGAGCCGATGCCCATCGGGTACGTCCGCACCCTGGAGGACGTCTACCGCTTCGAGCCCGTACCGCCCCAGCTGAGCCCCGAGGCCGCCGCACACGTCCTCGGCACCCAGGCCAACGTCTGGACCGAGGTGACGGAGAACCAGAGCCGGGTGGACTACCAGGTGTTCCCGAGGCTCGCGGCCTTCGCGGAGGTCGCCTGGTCGGAGCTGCCGGAACCGGCGGCCCGCGACTTCGCGGACTTCGGCCGGCGGATGGCCGCGCACTACGCCCGACTTGACGCGCTCGGTGTCCAGTACCGCCCGCCGGGCGGCCCGTTGCCCTCGCAGCGGCGGCCCGCCCCCGAGGGGATGACGTCCGCGGCTCTCGGACGCCCGATCGAGGGGGCGCCCCCAAACGTGTGAGCGTGCGGGCAAGGTGTGTACGGGGTTCTCGCCTCTCCGCCACCATGTACCGCCGGGCCGAACAACTCAGGCAACAAGTGCAGAAGAGCGGTAATCGGCACTTCGCGGCAATCATGTGTGAATGCGGACGTTCAGTCTGGGAAGGGATGGATCTGCCCTTCGCGGACCCTCCCGTCGGGCAGTCCGGAAGATGTGCCAGAGTTGCCACGTCCGGGCTATGAGCACGTACCGTACGGCGCAACAGGCGGGACAGCCGGGACACCGGGACACCGGGAAGGGGCAGCTGGGTTGACCACGCACGCACCGCAGGCGGCGCAGTCCGTGACGCTGCCGACGTCGCTCGACGAGGCTGTGGCGGCACTGACGGCCATGCCTGCCGCCGTCCCCGTCGCGGGTGGCACCGATCTGATGGCGGCCGTGAACTCGGGGCTGCTGCGGCCCACGGGACTTGTCGGACTCGGCAGGATCAGCGAGATCCGCGGCTGGCACTACCAGGACGGCCACGCACTGCTCGGCGCCGGCCTCACGCACGCCCGGATGGGACGGCCCGACTTCGCCGCGCTCATCCCCGCGCTGGCCGCCGCCGCGCGCGCCGCGGGGCCGCCGCAGATCCGTAACGCGGGCACGCTCGGCGGCAACATCGTCACCGCGGCACCGACCGGCGACGCGCTGCCCGTGCTGGCCGCGCTGGAGGCCACGCTCGTCATCGCGGGGCCGGGCGGCTCACGCCGCGAGACCCCGGTCTCGCATCTGCTCGCGGGCCGGGACATGCTCCAGCCCGCCGAACTCGTGGGCTTCGTACGGGTACCGCTGCTGCACGCGCCCCAGGTCTTCCTCAAGGCCACCGGGCGTACCGGCCCCGGCCGCGCCACCGCTTCGGTCGCGGTGGTCCTCGACCCGGCCAGGCGCGGCGTGCGCTGCGCGGTGGGAGCCGTCGCCCCGATGCCGCTGCGGCCGATGGAGGCCGAGCAGTGGATCGCCTCGCTCATCGACTGGGACGGAGAACGCGGGCTGGCGCAGGAGGCGCTCACCGCCTTCGGCGAGTACGTCGCCGCCGCCTGCATCCCCGACGCGGCACCGCCCCCCGAAGGGGGAGAGGCGCAGCCGCTGCCCCCGGCCGTACTGCACTTGCGGCGGACCGTAGCCGCACTGGCCCGGCGAGCACTGGGGAGGGCACTGTCGTGACCACCAACGACGACCGGGGCGGCTGGCAGCCGGTCCCGCAGGGCGGCGAGTACGACGCCGAGGCCACGGCGTTCGTACAGCTCCCGGAGGGCATGGACCCGTCCGGCGCCCCGCTGGCCGCGCCCGGCCACGGGTACGTGCCGCCGATGATCCTGCCGCTGACCCCGGCAGCGGGCACGGACCCGGCCGCCACCGGACAGTGGACGGTGCCGCAGGCGGACCCGTCTCATCACCAGCCGTATCAGACGCACCAGTCCGACCAGCCCTACCCGTCGGACCAGTCCCACCAGCCCTATCCGTCCGACCAGTCCCAGCCCTACCCTTCCGGCCAGTCCCACCAGACCTATCCGTCCCCGCACGCGCCGGAGACGCCGTACTGGCCGGAGCCCGCGCAGGATCCGCACTCCGGTCCGGGGTACCCGCAGGCGCCGATGGCCACCGGCCAGTGGACGTTCGGGGACGCGCAGGACTCACCCGTCCCCGAACAGCCGCACCAGCAGCATCAGCACGGCGGGGACCTCACCGGACAGTGGACGATCCCGGTCGCTGAGGGAGACGTCCCCGAGGAGTCCGGTGAGTACGCCGCCTCCTCGCTGGCACGCCCGGCCACGCTGCCCGGTGGTGCGCGCGCGCCGTGGGCCGTACCGGCGGAGCCCGAACCGGACCACGGGATTCCGGCCGATGGCGCCCCCGTACCGCAGGACGAGCACGAGACGGGCGCCGAGCCGCCCGCCGGGGACGGACACGGAACGGCGGCCGACGAGGCGGACGTTCCGGCGGCCGGTTACGGAACCGGCCCCGATCCGGACCCCGACCCGGATCCCGATCCCGACCATGCCGGATCTGCCGTACCCGGCGGTGAGCGTGACGCGCACGACCCGCGGGAGCCGCACGACACCGCCCAGACCCCGCGTCCCGTACCGGACGCGCATGGCGTTCCGGCCCCCCGCGCGGCCGAGTTCGACGCGGCGTCCGGGGCGGCAGGCACGGAGACCGCTCATCCCGCAGCCGGTCCCGCCGGCACGCACCCCGATGCGGCGCACTCCGACCCGGTGCACCCCGAGCCCGCCCCCTCCGGTGCCGGGCACCCCGGCACCGGCGCGGAAGACCCCGGTGCCGAAGACCCCCGCGCGGAGCTCCCCGGTGCGGAAGTCCCCGGTGCACAGCCCGCGTCCGACGACGCGGCCCCCGCCGTCGCCTGGAGCGAGCACACACCCGCCTCGTACGTCCTGCGGGTGAACGGCACCGACCGCCCCGTCACCGACGCCTGGATCGGCGAGTCGCTGCTCTACGTACTGCGCGAGCGCCTCGGTCTCGCGGGCGCCAAGGACGGCTGCTCGCAGGGCGAGTGCGGCGCCTGCAACGTTCAGGTGGACGGCCGGCTCGTCGCCTCCTGCCTGGTCCCCGCTGCCACCGCGGCCGGCTCCGAGGTACGTACGGTCGAGGGCCTCGCCGTCAACGGCGAACCCTCCGACGTGCAGCGCGCGCTCGCCGAGTGCGGAGCCGTCCAGTGCGGTTTCTGCATCCCGGGCATGGCCATGACGGTCCATGACCTCCTGGAGGGCAACCACGCCCCCACCGAACTCGAAACCAGACAGGCCCTGTGCGGCAACCTCTGCCGCTGCTCCGGCTACCGGGGTGTGCTGGACGCGGTCAGCGAGGTGGTCGCCGGTCGCGCGGAGGCGGGCGCCGCGTCCGAAGAGGCCCGTATCCCGCACCAGGCAGCACCCGGCTCCGGCAGCATGCAGCCGGACAACCCGCAGCAGCATGACGGAGGCATGGCGTGAGCAGCGACGCGGCCACCGCGGCCACCGCGAAGTCCCCTGAGGCGGACGGCCCGGAGGAGGAGCCGCCCGCGCACGGGCTCGGCGCGTCCCTCCCGCCGGCCGACACCCGCGCGAAGACCGAGGGCACCTTCCCCTACGCGTCCGACCTGTGGGCCGAGGGCCTCCTCTGGGCCGCCGTGCTGCGCTCCGCGCACCCGCACGCGCGGATCCTCTCCATCGACACCTCGGAAGCGTCCGCGATGCCCGGCGTCCGCGCGGTGGTCACGCACGCCGACATCCCCGGCGACGCCGCACACGGCCGCGCGGTCGCCGACCGTCCGGTCTTCGCGTCCGAACTGGTCCGCCACCACGGCGAGGCCATCGCCGCGGTCGCCGCCGACCACCCGGACACCGCCCGGCTCGCCGTGGCCGCCATCGCGGTCGAGTACGAGGTGCTGGAGCCGGTCACCGACCCGGAGAAGGCCTTCGAGGCCGAACCGCTGCACCCCGACGGCAATCTGATCCGCCACATCCCGCTGCGGTTCGGCGACCCGGACATCACCGGCGAGGTCATCGTCGAGGGCCTCTACCGGATCGGCCGCCAGGACCCGGCACCCATCGGCGCCGAGGCCGGGCTCGCCGTGCCCCGGCCCGACGGCGGTGTCGAGATCTACACCGCGTCCACCGACCCGCACACCGACCGCGACCTGGCCGCCGCCTGCTTCGGCCTGGAGCCCGACCGGGTCAAGGTCGTGGTGACCGGAGTGCCCGGTGCCACCGGCGACCGCGAGGACACCAGCTTCCAGCTCCCGCTTGGCCTGCTCGCGCTGAAGACCGGCTGCCCGGTCAAGCTGGCCGCGACCCGCGAGGAGTCCTTCCTCGGCCACGCCCACCGCCACCCGACCCTGCTGCGCTACCGCCACCACGCGGACGCCGAAGGGCGTCTGGTGAAGGTCGAGGCGCAGATCCTGCTGGACGCGGGCGCGTACGCCGACGCCTCGTCCGAATCGCTGGCGGCGGCCGTCTCGTTCGCCTGCGGCCCCTATGTCGTCCCGCACGCCTTCATCGAGGGCTGGGCGGTCCGTACGAACAACCCGCCGTCCGGCCATGTCCGCGGCGAGGGCGCGCTCCAGGTCTGCGCCGCGTACGAGGGCCAGATGGACAAGCTCGCGGCCAGGCTCTCCATGGATCCGGCCGAACTGCGGCTGCGCAACGTCCTGGCCACCGGCGATCTGCTGCCCACCGGACAGTCCATCACCTGCCCGGCGCCGGTCGCCGAACTCCTGCGCTCCGTCAAGGACTTCCCGCTGCCCGCGCTGCCCAAGGACACCCCCGAGGGCGACTGGCTGCTGCCCGGCGGGCCGGAGGGCGCGGGCGAGCCGGGCGCGGTGCGCCGCGGGGTCGGCTACGCGCTGGGCATGGTCCACATGCTCGGCGCCGAGGGCGCCGACGAGGTCTCCACGGCCACGGTCAAGGTCCACGACGGGGTCGCCACGGTCATCTGCGCCGCCGTCGAGACCGGCCAGGGCTTCTCCACGCTGGCCCGGCAGATCGTGCAGGACACCCTCGGTATCGAGGAGGTCCATGTCGCATCGGTCGACACCGACCAGCCCCCGGCCGGTCCCGCCACGCACGGCAGGCACACCTGGGTGTCCGGCGGAGCCGTGGAGCGGGCGGCGAAGATGGTCCGCACCCAGCTCCTCCAGCCGCTGGCCCACCAGTTCGGGATGTCCACCGAGCTGCTCCAGATCGCCGACGGCAAGATCACGTCGTACGACGGGGTGCTCTCCACGACGGTCACCGAGGCCATGGACGGCAAGGAGCTCTGGGCGACGGCCCAGTGCCGTCCGCATCCGACCGAGCCGCTCGACGAGTCGGGGCAGGGCGATGCCTTCGTCGGGCTCGCCTTCTGCGCGATCCGCGCGGTGGTGGACGTCGACATCGAACTGGGCTCGGTCCGGGTCGTGGAGATGGCCGTCGCCCAGGACGTCGGCCGGGTCCTCAACCCGCGGCTGCTGACCTCCCGTATCGAGGCGGGCGTCACCCAGGGCGTCGGCGCGGCCCTCACCGAGAACCTCCGTACGACGCGGGGCGTGGTCCGCCACCCGGACCTGACCGGTTACGCGCTCCCCACGTCCCTGGACACGCCGGACATCCGCATCGTGAAGCTCATCGAGGAGCGCGACGTGGTGGCCCCGTTCGGCGCGAAGGCGGCGAGCGCGGTGCCGGTGGTCACTTCGCCGGCCGCGGTGGCGGCGGCGGTACGGGCGGCGACCGGCCGGCCGGTGAGCCGGCTCCCGATCAGGCCGCAGGCCGCGGTGGTCACTGGCTGAGCAGGACCAAGCCCTCTAAGGCGGTTGAGGGCGGGCGGCTTCGCAGGTGGTTGCGGGCGGGCGGTTTCGCAGGTGGTTGCGGGCGGGCGGCTTCGCAGGTAGTTACGGAGGGGCGGCTTCGTCAGCAGTTGCGGACGGGCAGCTGTTCAGGCAGTTGAGCTGCCCTCCGCAGCACATCTGCCCCCGTCCCGCTCCCGGTTCGCGCCCGCGTCACACATATGGGCATAGTGGCATCTCCCGGAGGATGCCGTTCCCGTGCAGGGGTAGTGCTGCTCTGATCAGCGACCTCATGGGAAAGGCCGAACGTCAGTGTCAAAGCCTTTTGAATTGCCGGAGTTCTACCTGCCGCATCCGGCCAGGCTGAATCCCCATCTCGAAGAGGCCAGAGCCCACACCAAACAGTGGGCCAGGGACATGGGCATGCTGGAGGGATCGGGGGTCTGGGACGAGCACGACCTCGACTCCCACGACTACGCCCTCCTCTGCGCCTACACCCACCCGGACTGCGGCGGACCCGAACTGTCGCTCGTGACCGACTGGTATGTGTGGGTGTTCTTCTTCGACGACCACTTCCTGGAGTTGTTCAAGCGGTCGCAGGATCGGCAGGGCGGCAAGGCGTATCTGGACCGGCTGCCCGCCTTCATGCCGATGGATCTGGCCGACGGGTTCCCCGAGCCGCAGAACCAGGTGGAAGCGGGCCTGGCCGACCTCTGGGCGCGCACCGTCCCAGGGATGTCCATGGAGTGGCGGGAACGTTTCGCCGTGAGCACCGAGAATCTGCTCAACGAATCCCTCTGGGAACTCTCCAACATCAACGCGGGACGCGTCTCCAACCCCGTCGAGTACATCGAGATGCGGCGCAAGGTCGGCGGAGCGCCCTGGTCGGCCGGGCTCATCGAGTACGCGACGGGTGCGGAGGTGCCCGCGGTCATCGCGGGATCGCGTCCGCTGCGCGTACTGAAGGACACGTTCTCCGACGGGGTGCATCTGCGCAACGACCTCTTCTCGTACGAGCGGGAGATCCAGGAGGAGGGCGAACTCAGCAACGGCGTCCTGGTCCTTGAGACCTTCCTCGGCTGCACCACCCAGGAGGCGGCGGAGGCGGTCAACGATCTGCTCACCGCGCGGCTCCATCAGTTCGAGAACACCTTCTTCACCGAACTCGGCCCGCTATTCGCGGAGTTCGGTGTGGATCCGAAGGGCGTGGCCGACACGCTCACCTATGTGAAGGGGCTCCAGGACTGGCAGTCCGGCGGCCATGAGTGGCACCTGCGCTCCAGCCGCTATATGAACGACGGCGGTGTGGTGGCGGAATCGGCACCGGGACTTCCGCTCGCGCCGCGGGGGCTCGGTACGTCCGCCGCGGACATCAAGCAGCTCATGGGGAGGACGGGCGCGGCCCGGCTGCGCAACCATTTGCACGTGCCGCACCAGCACGTCGGACCGTCCCGGCTCCCGGACTTCGACATGCCGTTCGAGCTCTCGCTCTCGCCGCATCTGGAGACCGCACGGCGCCATCTCGTCGCGTGGGCGTACCGGATGCGGATGCTCGACGACATCTGGGACGAGCGGCTGCTCACCGGGTACGACTTCCCGGTCTGCGCGGCGGGCATCGACCCGGACGCCACCGCGGACGAACTGGACCTTTCCTCGGGCTGGTTGGCCTGGGGGACGTACGCCGACGACTACTTCCCCATGGTGTACGGGCGGACCCGCGACCTCGCGGGCGCGAAGGCGCAGAACGAGCGGTTCTCGCTCTTCATGCCGCTGGAGGGGGAGGCGCCCCCGCCGTTGAACGCCATGGAGCGTGCGCTGGCCGATCTGTGGGCGCGCACGGCGGCCCCGATGGACGGCGCCGCGCGCCGCACTTTCCGTACGGCGGTCGAGAACATGACGGCCAGCTGGCTCTGGGAACTCGCCAACCAGGCGCAGCACCGCATCCCGGAACCGGTCGACTACATCGAGATGCGCCGGATGACCTTCGGCTCCGATCTGACGATGGCGCTGGCCAGGCTCGGCCACGGGCACCGGATCCCGGACGAGGTCTTCCGCAGCGGTCCGGTGAAGTCCCTGGAGAGTTCGGCCGCGGACTACGCGTGCCTGATGAACGACGTCTTCTCGTACCAGAAGGAGATCGAGTTCGAGGGGGAGGTGCACAACGCCGTCCTGGTCGTCCAGGCCTTCTTCAACATCGACTACCCGACCGCGCTGGCCATGGTCGATGACCTGATGGTGTCGCGTATGCGGCAGTTCCGGCATGTGGCCGAGCACGAGATCCCGGTCGTCTGCGAGGACTTCGGGCTCGACGACGCGACCCGCGAGGCGCTGGGGGCCTATGTACGGGAGCTGGAGGACTGGATGGCGGCCATCCTGAACTGGCACCGCAAGACCCGCAGGTACGCGGAGGCCGACCTGCTCGCGGGCGGACCGGGCTCCCGCTTTCTGCCGCGTGCCCGGTCGGGGTTCGGTATGGCGGCGCTGGGGCTGGCGGAGCTGGTCAACCGGGGGTGAGGGGGCTGGGCCCCGGGGCGGCTCGGCGTCCGGGGCGGGTGTCCGGAGGGGGTGGGTCCCGGTGGGTGCCCGCAGGGGGGGCTACCGGTGGCTACCCCTCCGGGCCTGCCCGGTACTTCCCCGGACGCCACTGCCATATGTCGCCTTTGCGGCATATTTCCTATAGTGGGCTGAGTCCTGCACCCCGATGAGGAGTCAGCCGCATGAGCAATCTGTTTGTCATCGCCTACGACGACGTGGCCACCGCCAACCAGGTCCGCGACAAGGTCGTGACGCTGAGCCGTCAGCACCTCATCGACCTGGAGGACGTGGTCGTGGTCGAGCGCCGCGAGGCCGACGGCAAGATCAAGCTGCACCAGGCCGTCAACCTCACCGCGGCAGGAGCGACCGGGGGTGCGCTCTGGGGCGGGGTCATCGGGCTGCTGTTCCTTGCGCCACTGCTCGGCGCGGCCGTCGGAGCCGCGGCGGGCGCGGCAGGCGGAGCGGCCAGGGACGTCGGGGTGAACGACGACTTCATGCGCGAGGTCAGCTCGAACCTCCGCCCGGGGGCCGCGGCGCTCTTCGCCCTGGCCAAGTCGGAGGCGGTCGACAAGGTCGTGGCCGAGCTGGCGCCGTTCGGCGGCCAGTTGGTCCAGACGTCGCTCTCGTCGGAGGACGAGGAACACTTGAAGGCGATGGTCCAGGCGGCCAGGGCCGGCGAAAAGGAGCAGCCGACGACGAGGCCGGAGGCATCCGGGGCACGGCCCGGGGGCACGGAGCAGCAGCCGACGACGAGGCCGGACTCCTGAGGGGGCTTACGTTGGGGGCGCCCCCCGGGCCCCGACCGGGAGCAGCAGGGCGGAGGGCTTCCGCGTAGGGGGTGACCCCGGTGCCCCCGGCCCGGAGAACGGGGGGGCGACCCCTGTGCCCCCGGCCCGAACGACGGGGGCACGGGGGCGTCCTCGTACACAGAGGCCGTGGCGGGAATCGAACCCACGTAACTCGCTTTGCAGGCGAGCCCCTAAACCACTCGGGCACACGGCCAAGCCACCGGAACCGCTCCGTTCGTGCGTTCGGAACCGATCCAGTACGCCGACCGTAGGTCCCCCGCGCCCCCGCCTCAAGACCGCGGGCCGTCCCGCAACGTGACTGCCACACCCCGTTCATGGTCGTACGACCAACGGACCAGTCCGGCCCGTCCCTCCGACAGGGTTCATCCGGCCGTTCGCCCCTTACTGTGGTCTCATGACCGCCCTGGAATCCCGCGACGCCGAGGTCGCATCCCCCGACCTGCCCGACGGCACTTCCGCCCCCGTGACCGGCGGGATTCTCGGCAGCGCGCACCGGGCGCTCAGTATCGGCATCGTCACCGTCGTCCTGCTCATCGCCTTCGAGGCGACCGCCGTCGGCACCGCGATGCCCGTCGCCGCGCGGGAGCTGCACGGCGTCGCGCTCTACGCCTTCGCGTTCTCCGCGTACTTCACCACCTCGCTCTTCGCGATGGTCCTCTCCGGCCAGTGGGCCGACCGGAACGGGCCGTTGCGGCCCCTGGCCACCGGGATCGCCGCCTTCGCGGCCGGACTGCTGCTCTCCGGTACCGCGTCCTCGATGTGGATCTTCGTGGCCGGGCGCGCGGTGCAGGGGCTCGGCGGCGGGCTCGTCATCGTCGCGCTGTACGTCGTCGTCAGCCGCGCCTACTCCGAGCGGCTGCGGCCCTCGATCATGGCCGCCTTCGCCGCGAGCTGGGTGATCCCCTCCGTCGTCGGACCCCTCGCGGCCGGCACGGTCACCGAACACCTCGGCTGGCGCTGGGTCTTCATCGCCATCCCGGTCCTGGTGGTGCCGCCGCTCGCCCTCGCGCTGCCCGCGATCCGCCGGACGGCCGCGGGCCCGGCCGACCCCTCCGTACCGCCGCCCGGCTTCGACCGGCGGCGCATCCGCCTCGCGCTCGGGATCTCGGTGGGGGCCGGTCTGCTCCAGTACGCGGGCGAGGACCTGCGGTGGCTTTCGCTGATCCCCGCGGTGGCGGGCGCGGCGCTGCTGGTCCCCGCGGTGCTCGGACTGCTGCCGCGCGGCACCTGCCGGGCTGCGCGCGGGCTGCCTTCCGTGGTGCTGCTGCGCGGGATCGCCGCGGGGTCGTTCATCGCGGCCGAGAGTTTCGTACCGCTGATGCTGGTCACCCAGCGGGGGCTCTCGCCGACGCTGGCAGGACTCTCGCTGGCGGCCGGCGGCGGCACCTGGGCGCTCGGCTCGTTCGTACAGTCACGGCCGCGCATGGAGCCGTACCGGCAGCGGCTGATCGTCATCGGGATGATCCTCGTGGCGGCGGCCATCCTGACCGCGCCGAGTGTCCTGATCCACTCCGTCCCGGCCTGGACGGTCGCGGTGGCGTGGGCGTTCGGCTGCTACGGCATGGGCACGGTCATCGCGTCGACGAGCGTGATGATGCTGAAGCTGTCGGCCCCGGAGGAGGCGGGCGCGAACTCTGCCGCCCTGCAGATGTCCGACGGTCTCTCGAACGTCCTGATGCTGGCGGCGGGCGGCGCGGCCTTCGCGGCGCTGGGCGGGGGAGCGGTCGGCGCCCTGCACGACGGGGCCTCCGCCCCGCACCCGGCGGCGTTCGCGGCGGTGTTCCTGCCGATGGCGGCGGTGGCGCTGGCGGGGGCTTGGGTGGCGACGCGGCTGCGGGCCGACTGAGTGGTACCGGATTGACCCCACCGTTGGTACCGTTTTGGTATGGCTACCAACCTGCGTCTCCGCGACGATCAGACCGAAGCGCTCAAGAAGCGTGCCGAGCAGGAGGGCGTCAGCATGCACGCCCTCCTGCTCCGGGCTGTGGACGACTACCTGGCCAGGACCGCCCATGAGGCCATCGTGCGCGAAACGGCCAAAGAGCAGGTCGCCAAGTGGTCCGAGCTGTTGGAGCGGCTCAAGTGAGTCACGTATACCTGTCGACCGAAGACGGCCTGGCCATCGCGGCCCACGCCGTCGATGACCAGGACGTCGTCCTGCGGGATGCCGGGCTTCTGGATTCGGCCGTGCACCGCCCTTCGGCGTCGATGTTCGGTCAGGAGGCGTACCCCGACCTGTTCGACAAGGCGGGTTCGCTGCTCCAGTCGCTGGCCATCAACCACCCCTTCATCGACGGGAACAAGCGCACGGCCTGGGTCTCCTGTGCCGTCTTCCTGGCCATGAACGGCGTGCAGCTACGGCCCGACATCGACGCGGCCGAGCGACTCGTGGTCGCGGTGGCCGCCGGGCGTACGGAAGAAGTCAAGGAGATCTCCCGGGAGCTGCGCGCCCTGGCGGAGTGAGCCCGGTTCCGTAGGAGCGTGAGCCGGGTCTCATCGTGCACGGGCGGCGCCGTTCGCGCCGGGGCCCAACCCGGCCACAGGTAGGGTGGCCCGGTTGTCGTACCGCCGCCCCGTGCACCTCTGAGAACCGACGGAGACCGTGACTACTACCGCCTCCCACCACCTCTCACCCGCCTTCCCCGGCCGCGCCCCCTGGGGCACCGCGAGCAAGCTGCGTGCCTGGCAGGAAGGCGCCCTGGAGCGCTACCTCCATGAGCAGCCCCGTGACTTCCTCGCGGTCGCGACCCCCGGCGCCGGGAAGACCACCTTCGCGCTGACCCTCGCGTCCTGGCTGCTGCACCACCACGTCGTGCAGCAGATCACTGTCGTCGCGCCGACGGAGCATCTGAAGAAGCAGTGGGCGGAGGCCGCGGCCCGGATAGGGATCAAGCTCGACCCGGACTACAGCGCGGGCCCCCTGAGCAAGGACTACGACGGCGTCGCCGTCACCTACGCCGGTGTCGGCGTGCGCCCGATGCTGCACCGCAACCGCTGCGAGCAGCGCAAGACCCTCGTGATCCTGGACGAGATCCACCACGCGGGCGACAGCAAGTCCTGGGGCGAGGCGTGCCAGGAGGCGTTCGACCCGGCGACCCGGCGGCTCGCGCTGACCGGTACGCCGTTCCGCTCGGACACCAACCCGATCCCCTTCGTCACGTACGAGGAGGGCAACGACGGTATCCGGCGCTCCTCCGCCGACTACACGTACGGCTACGGCAATGCGCTTGCCGACGGCGTCGTCCGCCCCGTGATCTTCCTCAGCTACAGCGGCAACATGCGCTGGCGCACCAAGGCCGGCGACGAGATCGCCGCCCGGCTCGGCGAACCGATGACCAAGGACGCGATCGGCCAGGCCTGGCGCACCGCGCTCGCGCCGACCGGTGAGTGGATCCCGAACGTGCTGCGCGCCGCCGACCAGCGGCTCACCGAGGTCCGCAAGGGCATCCCGGACGCCGGCGGTCTGGTCATCGCCTCCGACCAGGACACCGCCCGCGAGTACGCCAAGATCCTCCGGAAGATCACCGGTGACCGGCCCGCCGTCGTGCTCTCCGACGAGAAGGCTGCGTCGAAGAAGATCGACCAGTTCGCCGCCGACGAGTCCCGGTGGATGGTCGCGGTCCGGATGGTGTCGGAGGGCGTCGACGTACCGCGCCTCGCCGTCGGCGTGTACGCCACCACCATCTCGACACCGCTCTTCTTCGCCCAGGCCGTGGGCCGTTTCGTACGCTCCCGCAGGCGCGGCGAGACCGCGTCCGTCTTCGTGCCGACGATCCCGATGCTCCTCGACTTCGCGAACGAGATGGAGGTCGAACGGGACCACGTACTCGACAAGCCCAAGAAGGGCAGTGACGAGGAGAACCCGTTCGCGGAGGAGGACAAGCTCCTCGCCGACGCGGAGAAGCTGGAGGACGAGGAGACCGAGGAGCAACTGCCCTTCGAGGCACTCGAATCCGACGCGGTCTTCGACCGGGTGCTGTACGACGGCGCCGAATTCGGGATGCAGGCCCACCCGGGCAGCGAGGAGGAGCAGGACTACCTCGGCATCCCCGGCCTGCTGGAACCGGACCAGGTCCAGCTGCTCCTCCAGAAGCGGCAGACCCGGCAGATCGCACACAGCCGCCAGAAGCCGGCCGAGGAGGCCGACCTGCTGGAGAAGGCCGCCGAAGCGCGCCCGGTCGTCACGCACAAGCAACTGCTCGAACTGCGCAAGCAGCTCAACACGATGGTCTCGGCCTACACCCACCAGAGCGGCAAACCGCACGGCGTGATCCACACGGAGCTGCGCCGCACCTGCGGGGGCCCACCGAGCGCGGAGGCGACCGCAGGCCAGCTGAAGGAGCGCATCGCGAAGGTCCAGGAGTGGGCGACGCGGATGCGGTGAGGGCCGGGCGCGCCGAGACTCCGCTCTTGTGCGCCCCGCATCCGTCGCCTATTGGTGGATGGCTGCGCGTTTGTCGTGTGGTGGGTATGCCGGGTTCAGGCCTACTGGGGGTTGGTAATTCACTTCCTTCAGATGGTTGTTGAGCCTCTCGGCCATGTGTTCCATCCACTGTGTGTAGGTCTGGCCCTCAGGTGGCATGAGGTCGCAACCGAGGGCCTCAACTGCCGCTTCCACGGTGTCCTCGTCGGGGCAGATGGTGAGCAGCTCGGCGATCTCATGGGCGGCCGCCGCAGTCTCATGATCGCCTTCGCTGCTTCCTGCATTGGCGTATTCGTCGAGTACAACATCGTATGGATCCTCGATATCCCGGTGAAAGGATCCGCCAAGGAGGCTGGAGAGGTTCGGCAGACGCTGTCGCCACTCCCAGTTCGTTTCGGGGACTGCGGGCTCTGCTACTTCGCCGCCTTCGGTGAAGGCTGCCAGGTGCGGAAGCATGGCGATGAGGCACTCTTCGCGGGTGCGGCCGGGCGGGGTGATCATGGGTGGCATGGAAGCCAGATTGGATGCCACATCGGCCTCGTCGAGGCCGTACTTGAGTACGTCCAGGATCTCGCGGGATACCCGGAATGCTCGGCCGGGGTAGTACGTGGCCATCCGTAGATAGCTTCGCATCGCCTTTGACGGGGCTTCATCGGTATCTGTGTAGGCGTTTTCGTATCTCACGGACGAGTACGCAAAAAGAATGAGCCGCAGTTCTGGCAGCCACTCTGCCCACGGTGCGTCATCATCGAAAATATCGGGTTGAGTCATTGAGCTTTCCCATCAGTTGCCGCTGCTCTGCATGGATGCCCGGTCAGGGTATGGGGAAGGTGGTGAGGATGTAATATCCACCGGGCGCACTCGGATCGGCCTTCAGGACGACACGTGCGCTGCGAACCTCTCTGGACCCCTTGCCATCCTGCCAGTCCTTGCGGGACAGTGACCGGCCGGTTACCTCGCCAGTGTCCTCGACATCGAAATGCTCCGGTTTTGTTATCTTATCCTTCTTCAGCCAATTGCTGATTTCTTGTTTGTTGGAATCGATAGCCCGCTGAGCGAACCTTTGTGCATCGGCGGTGTTTTTGTACGTCGAAACACTCTTGATCTTCTTCTTTTCCTCTCCGAATCGATCTCGCATTTGCTTTTCGCTGCGACCTACATGCTTGGTGACCCCATGGCCCCCGTACCCTTCGTCCTCAAGTGGGTCGGCTTCCCGGGGCTGGGGTGGCTTTGGCCCCTTGCGGCTGGCGCGATTCCAGGCGTTGTAGTCACCCTCGGACATCGCCGTGATGAAGTCGTCGAAGCCCTTGTAGGTCAGAGCGCCGCCGCCCGTGATGGCTGCGCCGCTGACGACATTCACCGGGACACCGGCAAGAGCGCCTACGCCGGTGGCATCGAGGGCTGCGCCACCGAACTCCCCGCCAACGCCAACAGACATCAACCAGATGCCGGTTGCAGTTTCGAAGACGCCGGTGAGGGAATCAGGGCTGAAGGCCACCTGCATGACGTTGGCGACTTCGGTGCCGGTGTCTTCGAGAGGGTCGACCACCCACTTCTTCCACCAGGAGCGCTTCTTCGGCTTCGGTTCCGGCTTGGCGCGCGTGGTGATTCCGTTGAAGGCGTCAACCGGGGAAATTCCGTCGCCGAAGCCGTGGGGGCCTTTTGCTTCGTCGAACATGCGCAGGCGCAGCTTGATCTCTGCGGACATGATGTGCAGCTCCGCGCCGAGTGAGCCGGGCAAGCCCGCGAAAGTCGAGACCGGTGCGGTCGGTAGGAGTACCCCGCTGCCGGCAGAGGTCTCTTGTACGCGCTGCAGATTCGGGTTGTGAGTAGCCTGTTGTCCGGGGTCGAGCGCTTCCTGCGCGTCGGTCAGAATCGAGCCGATGCTGCGGTGCAGCGAACCCGCACCGGCACTCGCCTTCTCCAGATCCGCCGCGAGCTTCGCTACTTTTCCCTCATCGAACCCTCTGAATCCCATCAGTGGCCGCTCTTGTGCTTTGCGGCGTGATTGGCGCGCTCGTCGAGATTTCGTGCTTCGCTGTCCCAGCGCCGGGCGTCTGCGACGAGGTCACTCGCCATGGTGTGGAGCGTGCGACTGTGAGCTTGCAGCTTCGCAGTGGTGGATTCCGCGTAGGGTCCTTTCCATATCGTTATTCGGTCCTTTCCGCTGCCTGCAGCCTGCTTCACCTCGTTGTCGAGATAGCTGCCAAGGCCATGTGCGGCGGTACGCGCACGCCGTGCTGCTGAACGGAGTGTCTCGGCGCGCTTCTTCAACTCGGCTGCCGTTTCTGATTCCCCCATGCCGTCTCCCTGCGTATCAGCGGGTCCGTATCGCGTGCGATCTTGAAGGCTCAATCTCGGGACATTGCCCCTTGAACAAGTCGTGCGCGGCAGAGACTTTTTGCTGTCTCTGCCGCGCACGGGTGTTGCGTTGGCTGGTGCGGCGGGCCGGGTCGCTAGCGGTGGTTGTTCGTCTTCAGGCCGGTTATGAATGCGGTCCAGGAGGTGGTGGGGAATGCCATGGCGGGGCCGTCCGGGTTCTTGCTGTCACGGACGGGGACGACGCCGGGGAATCCGTCCGCCACTTCCACGCAGTTGCCGCCCTCCTGATTGCTGTAGCTGCTCCTGCGCCAGGCGGCGACGGTCAGATCGAGACGGGACACTCGCTTCACGGTGGTTGCCCTCCATGACGGATCGGATCATGTCCAGTGACATGAGCGGGGGCAGCGCCACTGCCCGCAGTTGATCGTAGGTCAACGCGAAACGCCTGGCTTCTTCCGGTTCCTCGATCAGCTGGCCGTAATGCGCGCCTTCTGTGTACGCGGCTTCGGCGCCGTCCGGCAGACCGAGAACGGTGAGGGAGCCGCCCATCACGTCATGCTCGCCCTGGCTGAACGGCAGTACCTGCACGGTGATATGAGGTTCTGCGGCCGCCTCCAGCAAGCGGTTCAACTGCGCCCGCATGACAGCCGGGCCACCGACAGGACGCCGTAGGACCGCCTCGTCAAGAATCGCCCACAGCTCGGGGGCATCGGGCGCAGCCAGGCGCTCCTGCCGCTCCATTCGGGCCGCGAGCCGTTCCTCCAGGTGTTCCTCGTTCTTGAGAGAGCGGCCGACGCTCAGAAGTGCTCGGGCGTATTCCCGGGTCTGCAACAGGCCCGGCACCGCGTGCGATGCGTACTCGCGGATCGAAGCCGCACGTGCCGCGTGCCCCATGAATGCCCGCGACCAGTTGGGAAACGCCTCCCGGTACACGTACGGCCACAAGTCGATCAGCAAGTTGTCCGCCACCAGGGCGGTGTCCAGTGCTTGTGTCAGTTCCCATGCGGGTTTCGCACCGGACGCGCGCTCGATCTGGGTGATGCGGGTGCTGACCACGTGCGTCATATCGCCCAGTTCGACTTGAGTCAGTCCCGCCGCCGTACGGAGCTTGCGTACCCGTGAGCCGAAGAGTGCGGCCATCGACGTCTGGGGGTCAATTGGTCTGGCCAAGACGGGACTTCCGTTCTTTACGACCTGGAAGGTAAGGCTTCGTCACCTTTCGAGCGTAGGGCCAACGGCCGATTCTTGAGTACGGAACGTCACGACTCCCGCACTCTGCGGGACGTGCAGGGAATCGACCGTCTGGAGAGCCGCACCATGCTGAAAGCAGTGACCGTGCCGGAGGAGGGCCCGAAGAGGGGGACGGAAGGGGCCGCGCAGTCGCACGGACCGGATTCGGCTGCCCCGGATCCTGAACTGCGGGTGCTCTCCATGCAGTTCACGTCGTCGCCCCGAGGTGCCCGGCTTGCCCGGCGGGCCGCCGTGAGGCGTCTGGGCGAGTGGGGGTTCCCGCCGATGTCGGATGCGTCGTGCACCGTCGCCCTGCTGGTCGCGGAGCTTGCCGCGAACGCCGTACAGCACGGCCGGGTGCCCGGCCGCGACTTCCATCTGCTCGTCGCTTTTGACGGGCGGGCGAGCCGGTTCCGTATCGAGGTTTCGGACGCATGCGCGGATCGGTCGCCGGTCCACCCTGTCGCCCCTGCGGCTGAGGAGGAATCGGGCCGCGGTCTGCTCCTTGTCGATGTCCTCGCCGTCCGCTGGGGCTGGGTGCCTCGCGTACCCGTCGGGAAGACCGTGTGGGCGGACGTGGTGGCGGCCGGGAGTTGAAGGTAAAAGGTCGGCATAAAGAGATTGAAGGTAAAGGAAGGTGATCCGGTCGCGAACTGCGACCCTTTCGTCATAAACGGGGCAAACCGTGCACCGACTGCCCGGATTCTGGACTTACCCTTCCGCTGAGCGGACCAGCTCGCTACTGTCCCGGCAACGCATACGCCCCGTGGCAGAGCCGCCGCGGAGCGCAGCCGGTGCCCTGGCCTGCCGGCGGCCGCTGCGCGCGCGTCGCCGAACGGGAACCGGCGTCGTGACGTTCGTGGGGAGCCGCCGCGACTACCACGTAAGGAGTGGGCGTCGTGACCGCCGAGACTTCTCAGACGCTCGACAGGGGACTCCGCGTCCTCAAACTGCTTGCAGACACCGACCACGGCCTGACCGTCACCGAATTGTCCAACAAACTCGGGGTCAACCGGACCGTGGTCTACCGACTGCTCGCCACATTGGAACAGCACACCCTGGTCCGCCGCGACCTGGGGGGCCGTGCCCGGGTCGGGCTCGGTGTGCTGCGCCTGGGCCGCCAGGTGCACCCCCTCGTCAGGGAAGCGGCGCTGCCCGCGCTCCGCTCGCTCGCCGAGGACATCGGCGCGACGGCGCACCTCACCCTGGTCGACGGTTCGGACGCGCTCGCCGTCGCGGTGGTCGAACCGACGTGGACGGATTACCACGTGGCGTACCGGGCGGGCTTCCGCCACCCGCTGGACCGGGGCGCGGCCGGGCGCGCGATCCTCGCGTCCCGGCAGGGGCTGCCCGACGGGCCCGGCTACACGCTCACCCACGGCGAACTGGAGGCGGGCGCGAGTGGCGCCGCCGCGCCGCTGGTCGGAGTGACCGGGGTGGAGGGGAGCGTGGGTGTGGTGATGCTCGCCGACTCCATACCGGAGCGGGTGGGACCGCGCGTGGTCGACGCGGCACGGGAGGTCGCAGAAGCGCTGCGGTGACGTGGGCGGCGCGGGAGGTCGCGGAAGCGCTGCGGTGGCGTGGGCGGCGCGGGAGGTCGCGGAAGCGCTGCGGTGGCGTGGGCGGCGCGGTGCAGCTGTGGGCGGTGCGGTGAGGTGGCAGGGCGGGTCCGGTTTGCCGCGCCCGATAGATTGGCTCCGTGCTCCTCCGTAACCCGCGCTCCCGTGTCCTCGCCGTCTGTGCCGTTCTGGTGCTTGCCCTCCTCGGTACGGCCGCCTTCGCGCCGCTGCCGTTCTCGGTGGCGCAGCCGGGGCTGACCGCCAATGTGCTGGGTGACAACAAGGGGCAGCCCGTGATCAGCATCACAGGCGCGGCCGTACGGAAGACGTCCGGCCAGTTGCGGATGGTGACCATCGAGGCGACCGGGCCGTCCACCGACGTGGATCTGGGGCAGGCGATCGACGGCTGGTTCCGTACCGACCGGGCGGTCATGCCGCGCGACGCCGTCTACCCGGGCGGCGGCAGCGACGCCCAGATCGAGAAGCACAACCTCGCCGAGATGAAGGGCTCGCAGGACGACGCGACCGAGGCCGCGCTGAACTACCTCGGCGACAGCTCCGACAAGGTCAAGGTGACCCTGCACCTCGCGGACGTCGGCGGCCCCAGCGCCGGGCTGCTCTTCTCGCTCGGCATCGTCGACAAGCTGGACGGCGACGGTGCGGGCGCCGACCTCACCGGCGGCCGGACCATCGCCGGTACGGGGACGATCGACGCCTCGGGGAAGGTCGGCGCGGTCGGGGGAGTGGCGCTGAAGACGCAGTCCGCCGCCCGGGACGGGGCCAGCGTCTTCCTCGTACCGAAGGCCGAGTGCTCCGACGCCAAGTCCGGGCTTCCGCACGGGCTGCGACTGATCCCGGTCACCACGCTCAAGGGCACGGTGGCGGTCCTGCAGACGCTGAAGAAGGGCGGCTCGGTCCCCAGCTGCTGACCGGCCCGGGTTCTGATGCGTCCCGGCCCCGGACCCCGGCCCCGGACCCCGGCCCCGGCCCGGCCCGGACCCCGGCCCCGCTTCACCCGTTCTTGATGAAGCCCTCCTTGATCAGCCACTCCTTCGCCACCTCGTGCGGGTCCTGACCCGCCACGTCCACCTTCGCGTTCAGCTGCTGCGCGATCTGCGTCGTCAGCCTCTTCGCGATCGGGGTACGGCGGTTGAGCACGTCCGCCATGGCCAGGTGCTTGGTGCTCCCCAGCCGGCCCGCGTCCGCCAGTAACTGCTGGTAGCGGTTGCCGAGGTAATCCCGGAAATTCATCCCTCGGGGCCCTTTCCTCGGCTCGCCTGCTCCACCAAGGGGATGATCCGCAGAGGAACGGGGTTTTCCATGACGATCGCCGTGGAGGCGCGCACGATGCCATCGAAACCCACCACCAGGTCGATCACCCGTTGGAGATCCGCGTTCGACCGGGCCACCAGACGGCACAGCATGTCGCCGTGGCCGGTCGTGGTGTGCAGTTCGAGCACCTCGGGCACGCCGTTCAAGTGCGCTCGTACATCGGCCCCTTGGCCCTGTTTGATCTCCAGCGTCGCGAAGGCGGTCACCGGGTAGCCGAGGGCGGCCGGGTCGACATCGGGGCCGAATCCCCGGATTACTCCATGCGACTGGAGCCGGTCGAGCCGGGCCTGTACGGTCCCGCGCGCCACGCCGAGCCGCCGTGACGCCTCCAGCACCCCGATCCGGGGCTCACGGGCCAGCAGCACGATCAGCCGGCCGTCCAGTGCGTCGATACCCACGCTTCACTCCCGCCGCTCACGGATGTCACCGCTCGGATGCCACCGCTCTGACCCCACCGTTCCGGGCTCATCCTGCTGTGGTCGTCCTTCTGTGGTCATTTTTCTGTGGTCACCCTGTACAGATGGACTGCCCATCCTGGTCCCGTACTGCGCAGATTGCCCAGTGAAACCGCAAACTATTGCGCACCTTGCGATACGGCGGGACGCTTCCCCCATGACTGAGACCACCCAGCACACCCCGGACACCGCGCGTGAGGCCGACCCCTTCCCGGTGAAGGGAATGGACGCGGTCGTCTTCGCCGTCGGCAACGCCAAGCAGGCCGCGCACTACTACGCGACCGCCTTCGGCATGAAGCTCGTCGCCTACTCCGGACCGGAGAACGGCAGCCGCGAGACCGCCAGTTACGTCCTGACGAACGGCTCCGCCCGCTTCGTGTTCACCTCCGTCATCAAGCCCGCGACCGACCACGGCCGCTTCCTCGCCGGCCATGTCGCCGAACACGGCGACGGCGTCGTGGACCTCGCCATCGAGGTGCCGGACGTCCGCGCCGCGTACGCCTACGCGACCACGCACGGCGCCACCGGCCTCCAGGAGCCGTACGAGGTCAAGGACGACCACGGAACGGTGGTCCTGGCGGCCATCGCCACGTACGGCACCACCCGCCACACCCTGGTCGAGCGCACCGGGTACGACGGCCCGTACCTGCCCGGGTACGCCGCCGCCGACCCGATCGTCGAGCCGCCTGCCCGGCGCACGTTCCAGGCCATCGACCACTGCGTCGGCAACGTCGAACTCGGCAAGATGAACGAGTGGGTCGCCTTCTACAACAAGGTCATGGGCTTCACCAACATGAAGGAGTTCGTGGGCGACGACATCGCCACCGAGTACTCCGCCCTGATGTCGAAGGTCGTCGCCGACGGCACGCTGAAGGTGAAGTTCCCGATCAACGAGCCCGCGGTCGCGAAGAAGAAGTCGCAGATCGACGAGTACCTGGAGTTCTACGGCGGCGCGGGCGTCCAGCACATCGCGCTCGCGACGAACGACATCGTCGGCTCGGTCCGCGCCATGCGGGCGGCGGGCGTGCAGTTCCTGGACACGCCCGACTCGTACTACGACACGCTGGGGGAGTGGGCGGGCGAGACCCGCGTCCCCGTCGAGACCCTCCGCCAGGAGAAGATCCTCGTCGACCGCGACGAGGACGGCTATCTGCTGCAGATCTTCACGAAGCCGGTCCAGGACCGGCCGACGGTCTTCTTCGAGATGATCGAGCGGCACGGATCGATGGGCTTCGGCAAGGGGAACTTCAAGGCGCTGTTCGAGGCGATCGAGCGGGAGCAGGAGCGGCGCGGGAACCTGTAGGCGTCGTGTAGGGGTGCGGGCGCGGAAATCTGAAGGGCGGTGGGCGGGAACAGCGGCGCTGTTCCCGCCCACCGCCGGCCGCGTCAACGATCGTCTTCGTCTTCGTCCTCGTCCTCTTCTTCCTCGGCGTCTTCGTATCCCTCTTCTTCGCCCTCCTCGCCGTCTTCGTCCTCGTACTCCTCGTCGCCCTCCTCCTCGTCCTCTTCCTCGTCTTCTTCTTCGTCCGTGCCGTCGCCCTGGTCCTCGTCGTCCTCCAGGCCTTCTTCGTGGCTGCGGACGACCTCCCCTTCGCGGATCTCACCGCGCCAGCCTTCTACTTCATCGTCGTCCCCGGTGAGGGTCACGTACCGCTGGAAGTGCTTGAGGTCCAGCCGCAGCCGGCGTCCCTGGGCGCGCCAGATGTTGCCCGTCTTCTCGAAGAAGCCGGAGGGCGTGTACTCGACGACAGCGACGATGCGGGTCAGGCGCGGAGCCAGTTCATGGAAGGTGATGGAACCGCGGGTCGTCCCCCTGGCACCCTCGGATGTCCAGACGATGCGCTCGTCGGGCACCTGCTCCTGCACGGTGGCCTTCCAGCTCCGGTTGGAGAAGGCGACTTTGAGCTTCCAGTCGCTCTCGATTTCGTCCGACTGCTTCACGCTGGTGACGCCCTTGGTGAATGAGCTGAATTCCTCGATCTCGGTCCATCGGTCATAGACGGTGCGCAGTGGCTTTCCGACGTCGATCATCTCGATGATGTTCGTTGCCTTCTGACTCCCGGCCTTGCTGCCGCCGTCACCGCCCCCGAAGGCGTTCTTGACCGAGTCCACCGCCTTGTCCTTCACGGATCCGGCCTTCTCGCCCACGAATGCCTTGACGGGGTTCTCGCCGCCCATGACGCGTTTCCCGACGTCGAGGAGGCCGCCGCCATCGCCATCGGAATCCCCCAGGCCCTCGGCCAGATCCGAGATCTTGCCCGAGGCGGAATCCACCAACCGCTGCCCCTGGGCGCCGATATAGGCGGACAGCTCGTCCTTGACCTTGTCGAGGGCGGACATTCCCTTGTCCGCAGATGTGTCCTCCTGCTTGGCCATGAGAGCTACCTCCTCCGGCTGTTACGGCTCGAAGCCTTCTTGGCGGCAGCCTTCTTCGGCGCTGTCTTCTTGGCAGCTGATTTCTTGGCCGCTGTCTTCTTCGGTGCTGCCTTTTTGGCAGGCTTCTTCTTGGCAGGGGACGCGGTCTTCTTGGCCGCAGGACGCTTCGCGGGACGACGACGCGGTGGCTCTTCCTCCTCGCCCTCGTCCACCTCGTCGTCCTCCTCCTCAGGCTCGTCCTCGTCCTCGTCCTCTTCCGCTGCGTATTCCTCTTCCTCTTCTCCGTCCTCGTCCTCTTCGCCCGGGGGTTCCAGCAGGGCACTTGTCCGCTGCTGGAGGGCGTCGGCGACGGATTCGAGGCGCCGGTTCGCCTGCGCCGACAGGGCGGTACGTCCGGCCGTCAGCACCTCACCCCGTACCTGCTCGATCAAGGGAGCGACCTGAGGGTTCTCCGCCAGTTTGCGGGCGGCCATGCTGATCATGTCCCGTGGACTGAGCGGCAGTTGCTGGCCGACCACCAGGGAAGCGAGGCCGATGGCCAGCTTCCCCTTCTTCGTCCGGCCGAGGACATAGCCCGCTGCCACAGCGGCTGCGAGGGAAACCTTCGTGCTGTCTTCCATGAGTGCCCCTATCGATCAGAGCTGGATCACCTGGGCTCCCGGGCATGGCACCGTGGCGTGGAGGCGGAGCGAGGTGCAGAGAGGCGCCCACCGGGTGGGCCTGCCTCGCCGCCTCTCTCCGCACCCCCGTCGGCTGCCTGGAGACGGGAGGTCTTCCTCTACCGGACCCGCCCGCTCGGCTCGCTGTCCTCGTCCTCGTCGTCGTCCGGTCCTGCCAGGTGCACGTCGGACACCTTGATGTTGATCTCGACGACTTCGAGGCCCGTCATCGTCTCGACCGCGTCCGTCACCCGGTTACGGATCTCCTTCGCGGCGTCCGCGATGGGCTCGCCGTACTCCACGATGACGTCCACGTCGATGGCGGCCTGGGTCTCGCCGACCTCGACCTTGATGCCCCTGCTGGGGGTGGGGGTCTTCGAGACCCTGTCGCGGACCGACCCGATGGCCCGGGAGGCGCTGCCGCCCACGGCGTACACACCGTCGGTCTCGCGGACCGCGATACCCGCGATGGTCGCGACGACCGTGTCCGCGATGGTGGTCGTACCCCGGGTGCCACCGCTGTCGCCGCCCAGAGTGGTCGAGTGGGTGCTGCCTGTGGTGTCGTTACTGGCCATGGGAAATCCTCCAGCGTGAAGAGAGCCGGGCGTCTGGGAGGGCGACGGAATGCGCCCGGCCCAAGCCGGCCCACATCGCCGTGCGCGCCTCTCCTTCCAATGTCCTCTGGCCTTCGGTAAGCCGCCATTCGTGTAGATCCTGATTGAGCGTGCCGAAGACTGGTAAAAGGCGCAGAACCGCTTCCAGCCTTTCGGTCCACCCCGCATGCGGGGTGCCGGAGCGGTCCACAGAATGACGGACATGGCAGAACAGCGTGCCCGTAAATCCGGGACCTCCCGATCCGCATCCTCCGCCGCGGACAGAAAGCACGTGAAGGGCGCGGAGGAGGCGGCCGAACGCGCATGCCTGAGTCTGAAGAAGCTGATCAGTCACAGGACCGAGGGCGTCTCCGCCGTATCGCGGACCGATGACGGCTGGCACGTGGACGTGGATGTGCTGGAACTCCCCCGCATTCCCGATACGACCAGCCTGCTGGCCACCTACGAAGTGGACCTCGACGAACAGGGCTCACTTCTGGAGTACCGCAGGGTCCGGCGCTACCGCCGTGGCCAGGCGGACGAATGAGCCCCGACGCCCGAGACCAGCGCCAATCCGGAAAGAGGGTTCTCCCTTGAGCACATACAGCGAGGAGGTTGTCCGCGTTCCCCGCGCCGGCAGCCTCTACGACGTCCTGGAACTCATCCTCGACCGCGGCATGGTCATCGACATCTTCATCCGGGTGTCGCTGGTCGGCATCGAGATCCTGAAGATCGACGCGCGCATAGTCGTGGCCAGCGTCGACACCTACCTGCGGTTCGCCGAAGCCTGCAACCGGCTCGATCTGGAAAACGATTCGACGAGCAGGACCGTGCCCGAGCTCTTCGGCGGCGGTATGGCCAAGAGCGCCGGGAAGGCCGGTGCGAAGAAGGCCGCGCACTCCGTGGGCGACAAGGTCAGGAAGGCCGTCGGAGCCGGCGGCGACGACGATGACGACGAGCGGGAGGAAGCCCGCCCGCGCCGGAGCAAGTCGTCGCATTCCCGGAGCAGTGGCGGACGTACCCGCCGTCATGAGGAGGAGAGCTGACCGATGGCCGCATCAGGCATCTATGTGTACGGCATCGTGGGCGGCTCCCGCCAACTCCCCGTCGGTGCCAGGGGCGTCGGTGAACCGCCCGCCGATATCCGGCTCCTGCCGGCAGGCGACCTGGCCGTCGTGATCAGCGCGGCACCACCGGGGCTCAGGGCGCGGCGCCGCGACCTCATGGCGCACCAGGGTCTGCTGCTGACGCTGGCCGAAGCGGGGCCGGTGCTGCCGATGCGCTTCGGGGTGGTCGCACCGGACGAGGCCACGGTGCTGGGCGATGTCGCCGCGCGCCGCAGCGAGCACGCCGCGGTCCTGGAACGGCTCGACGGCCATGCCGAGATGAACGTCAAGGTCATGCCTGTGCAGGACGACCTGGAAGGACTGATCCGGGAGGACCCCGTGGTCCGCAGGATCCGTGAGGAGACCCGCCGCAGGCCCGGTTACGAGGCCAACATCCGGCTGGGAGAGGCGGTGGCGGCCGGTCTCCGGCGCAGAGCCGCGGTGGCCGCGGCCCGGCTGCCGGTCGAGTTCGCGGAGATCGCCGGTGAAATGCGGCCGGGCCCTGACGTCGAGGGCTGTGTGCTGAACGCTTCGTTCCTCGTCCCACGGGGCAGCGAAGCACTCTTCCGCGACGTCGCCGAGCAATGGGCCGCGCACCACCGGGACCGGCTGGAACTGCGGCTGACCGGACCGCTGCCCTGCTACAGCTTCGTAGCCCCGGAATCCGCCCCGGCCAGGGTCTGACGTGGGGCTGATCTCCGGCGTCCTGCTCCTTCCGCTGGCACCGGTACGCGGCGTGATCTGGATCTCCGACCGGCTCATCGACGCGGCGGAGCAGGAACTCCACGACCCCGGGGTGATCCGGGCCCGGCTCGCCGAGCTGAACCGTTCCCTGGACGACGGTGAGATCGGCCTGGCGCAGTTCGAACGCGAGGAGGAGCGGTTGCTCGACCTGCTCGACCGGAGACCGCCGAAACCGGAACCTCTCCGCGGTACGCACGGAACCCGCGGTACGCACGGAACCCGCGCTGCGCAGCACGGTACGCACGGAACCCGCGCTGCGCAGCACGGTACGCACGGAGCCAGCGGTACGCAGGGGGCCCGCAGTACGCACAGGCAGGCCACCGAACAGCCGCCGCGGACGGCATCGAGACCTGGGAGCACCCCGTGACAGAAGTGGACAGCTGGGACTCCGCGCCCACGACGCACGCCCCCAGTACGGCCAACCTGGCCGAGATCCTGGAGCGTGTCCTGGACAAGGGCATCGTCATCGCGGGCGACATCAAGATCGACCTGCTCGACATCGAACTCCTGACCATCCGGCTGCGCCTGTTCATCTCGTCCGTGGAGACGGCGAAGAAGGCCGGCATCGACTGGTGGGAGACCGACCCCGCCCTCTCCTCCCGCGCCGCGCACGACGCCCTGGCCGAGGAGAACAAGCAACTGCGTGAACGCCTCGAAGTGCTGGAGGGCGACGACGACGGGCAGCAGTCCGGGCGGCCGAGGGAGGTGCGCCGCCGATGACGGTGACTCCGCAGTACCAGCCCGGCCCGGCCGACCGCACCGGCGCCCCGGCCACGTACGTCTTCGCTGTCTGCGGGCCGGACCGCCCCGCGCGGATGGACCCCGCCCACGGACATCCCGGGGGCGGGCCGCTGCGCTTCCTGGCCGTGGGCCCGCTGCGGGCCGTGGTCCAGGACGTACCGGCGGAAGCCTTCTCGGAAGCCGCCCTGCGCGAGCGGCTCACCGATCCCGCCGAACTCGAACGCTGCGCGCGGACCCACCACGACGTCGTCACCGCCGCCGCCACCGGAGGTCCCACGGTGCCGCTTCCCCTGGCGACGCTCTATCTCGGGGACGAACGCGCCGCCGCCGCACTCGGCGCCGAGCAGGAACGCTTCCGGGCGGCGCTCGACCGCATCGCGGGGCGGGCCGAATGGGCCGTCAAGGTCTATCTGACCCAGCCCGGGACCGGGAACGGGAACGGGAACGGGGCGCCCGGCAACGGGGCGGCACCGTCCGAGACGCTCCCGCCGGACGCGCCGTCCGGGACGGGACAGGGCGCGGGCCGTGCGTATCTGAACCGGCTGCGTGGCGCCCGGCAGCAGCGGGAGCAGTGTCAGGAGCGGGCACTGGCCGCAGCCGAGCAGGTGGACAGCGCCGTACGCGAACTGGCCGCGGGCTCGGTCAGGCGCCGTCCGCACGGCCCCGAGGCCACGGGCCAGGGCCGCACACAGGTCATGAACGCGGCCTATCTGATCGCCGAGGAGAGAGGCGGCCAGCTGGCGAGGACGGTCGGGCGGCTCCGCTCCACCCCGGGTTTCGACGGCATCGAGATCGAGGTCTCGGGGCCGTGGGCCCCCTACTCGTTCACGGACGGAGGCGTTCATGCAGGACACCCGTAATCCCGTCCCCTGGCAGGGCCCGGAGGCCGTGGCCCCCATCGGGGTCCCTCTGGTCGATCTCCTCGACCGAGTGCTCGGCACCGGCGTCGTCATCAGCGGAGACCTGGTGATCGCCATCGCGGACGTCCCGCTGGTCAGGCTCTCCCTGCACGCGCTGCTGGCATCCGTCAGTGAACGGGTTCCCGCGCCGTGGGCCGACAGCGGGCCGCTGTGACCGACACCCGCGTGGACATCGACCCGCACAGCGCGGGCCGCGATCTGGCGTCGCTCGTCCTCACCGTGGTCGAACTGCTCAGACAGCTCATGGAGCGGCAGGCGATCCGCCGGTTCGACAGCGGAGAGCTCACCGAGGAGCAGGAAGAACGGGTGGGGACCACACTGATGCTCCTCGACGAGCGGATGACGGAACTCTGCGCACAACACGGTCTGCGCCGCGAGGACCTCAACCTGGACCTCGGCCCGCTCGGCACCCTGCTCTCCCACGAGTCCCGTTGACCGGTCACCCCCGGCGCGGCCCTCTCCGCACCCGCTGAGGTCCGCCCCTTCCCAGCAGCCGTCCGCCGGTGCCAGGGTGGGATCATGAATGATCTGCTCGAACGCCTGCGCACCGGACTCCCGGCAGAAGCCCTGATCAGCGACCCGGACGTGATGGCCTCGTACGCCAGGGACACCGCCGGTTTCTGCGACGCCGGGGCCCCCGCCGCCGTCGTCCTGCCGCGCACCACCGAGCAGGTCCAGCACGTCATGCGCACGGCGACAGCCCTCCGTACGCCCGTCGTCCCGCAGGGCGCTCGCACCGGCCTCTCCGGCGCGGCCAACGCCGTCGACGGCTGCATCGTGCTGTCCCTCACCAAGATGGACCGGATCCTGGAGATCAGCCCCGTCGACCGGATCGCCGTCGTCGAACCGGGCGTCGTCAACGCCGTGCTCTCCCGGGCCGCCGCCGACCAGGGCCTGTACTACCCGCCGGACCCCTCCAGCTGGGAGACCTGCACCATCGGCGGGAACATCGGCACGGCCGCGGGCGGCCTGTGCTGTGTGAAGTACGGGGTGACCGCCGAGTACGTACTCGGCCTGGAGGTCGTCCTCGCCGACGGGCGGCTCCTGACCACCGGACGCCGCACCGCCAAGGGCGTCGCCGGATACGACCTGACCCGGCTCTTCGTCGGCTCCGAAGGCAGCCTCGGGGTGGTCGTGAAAGCCGTTCTCGCACTGAAGCCCGCCCCGCCGCGCCAGCTCGCCCTGGCCGCCGAGTTCTCATCGGCCGCTGCCGCCTGCGACGCGATCTGCGCGATCATGGAGCGCGGTCACACACCCTCACTCCTCGAACTCATGGACCGTACAACGATCCGCGCGGTCAACTCGATGGCGCAGATGGGCCTCCCGGAAACCACGGAGGCCCTGCTGCTCGCCGCGTTCGACACCGCGGACCCCGCGGCCGACCTGGCCGCCGTCGGCGAGCTCTGTGCAGCTGCCGGTGCCACCGAGATCGTGCCCGCCGAGGACGAGGCCGAGTCCGAACTGCTCCTCCAGGCCCGCAGGCTGTCCCTCACCGCGCTGGAGACCGTCAAGCCCGCGACGATGATCGACGATGTGTGCGTACCGCGTTCGAAGCTCGGCGCCATGCTCGAAGGCACCGCGGTCATCGCCGAGAAGCACGACCTCACCATCGGCGTCTGCGCCCACGCCGGCGACGGCAACACGCACCCCGTCGTCTGCTTCGACCACGCCGACCCCGATGAGTCGCGGCGGGCGCGTGAGTCTTTCGACGAGATCATGGCGCTCGGCCTTGAGCTGGGCGGCACGATCACCGGCGAACACGGCGTGGGCGTACTGAAGAAGGAGTGGCTGGCGCGCGAACTGGGGCCGGTGGGCGTCGAGATGCAGCGCGGAGTCAAGCAGGCTTTCGACCCGTTGGGCCTGCTCAACCCGGGCAAACTCTTCTGAGATCCTCCCGCCCCGGTACGCCCTGTGGGCGCCGTCGTCGCGGTCACCGGCCGTCGTCGTCGGACTCGTCCCCGGGCCACGGGTCGCGCATCCACAGATCGTCCGCGGGCAGCGGGGTGAGCAGCGCGGCCAGGCCGTCGTCGATGCCCAGATGCGTGCTCTCCGAGCCGGGCGGCACGGCCCGCAGGGTCCGCTCCAGCCAGGCGGAGACCTGAGCGGTCGGCGCCTCCAGGAGGGCGTTCCCGTCGGGCGAGGAGAGCGCGATACAGACGACGCTCTTCGAGTTCACCTTGGTGGGCCAGATCCGTACGTCGCCGTGGCCGCAGGGCCTGAACACCCCCTCGACCATCAGTTCACGGGCGAACGACCAGTTCACGGGGGTGTCCGAGCAGATGTGGAAGCTGACGTGCACGGCATAGGGGTCGGCCGTGCTGTAGGAAAGCCTGGCAGGGACAGGGATGCTGCGCTCGGGCGACAGCACCAGCTTGAGCTCCAGTTCACGTTCCACCACGGTGTTCATGGCGAGCGGTTCCTCTCCTTGTACGTACGCCCAACGGCGGGCCGTACAGGGTGAGAGCACCCTGCCCGGCATTCATTACGCGGGTTTCGAGGATGATTTGGCGATGACCGGAAAGTGGTCGATGCGACAGGACCGGTCCGTGGGCCCACGGCGGTCTGATAGATGTGGAGCCTTGAATTGCGGCTCTCAAGGAGATACGGGACCACGGTGATGAGCGCCCCAACCCCGGCAACCGGCGACGGCAGCCCCACGCCTGGCTACTACCCAGATCCATCGATTCCCGGATATGTGCGGTATTGGAACGGTGCTTCGTGGGTACCGGGCACGAGCCGCCCGGCCCCCGCCGACGGCAGCCAGGCCCTGCCGGTACCTCCGGGCGGTGCGGCAGCCTCGCCCGCCGCACCGCTGCCCGCCGTGCGCAGACCGGCCGAGGCGTCCGATGTGCCGCAGGCCGAGGAGACCGGGCCGGTCTTCTTCGACGAGGAGCCGGAGTACGACACCCGGCAGGAACCCGCCTCCGTCTGGCAGGCCGACACCTCCCGTCAGGGCGGCTTCGGCGGCGAGCGCGACCGCCGGGTCTCCTGGGGCGGCCCGGACCCCCGTACGCCGGCCGAGGCCCCGGCCCGGCCCGCCGACGCCGCGCAGCCCGAGCCCGGCCCGCCGGTCCCCGAGCCGCGCCGCGCCGAGCTGCCCGCAGGGCAGGAGGCCTCCCGGCCCGCCCTCCCTGCCGGGCGCCGGACCCCGCCGCAGGACGGCACGGTCACCCTGCGCGCACTGCGCCCCGGAAACGGCACGGGAAGTGGTCCCGGCGCCGATGCGGGCACTGGTGCGGGTGGCAGCGCGGGCGGCGACGCGGCCCGTACGAGCAGGACGGACGGCACCATGTCCATCCGCGCCGTTCGCCCGCAGCCGCAGCAGTCCGCACCGCCGCAACAGCCGGTGCAGCCTCAGCAGTTGCAGCAGCCCGTACCGCCGCAACAGCCGGTTCAGCCCCAGCAGCCCCAGCCGCAGTTCCAGCCCCCGCCACACGTCCCGCACCAGGACCAGCCCGTACCGTCGCAACAGCCGGTTCAGCCCCAGCAGCCCCACCCGCACCAGCCGTACCCGGCGGAAGCGGGTAGTCCGCAGGCGCCTTCCTGGCCGCAGCAGGTGCAGCAGCTCGCCCGGTCCGGCGAAGGGGCCGACCAGGAGCGGCTGCCGCCGTGGAAGCCTCCGGTCGAGGACCCGTTCCAGGCTGCCGCCCGCGCCCAGGCATCCGCCCGTCCGGCGGCCATCGGCAAGCGGTTCGCCGCCCGGCTGATCGACACCGTCGTGCTGGGCGCGGTGGCCGGCGCGGTCGCCGCGCCGTTCCTGACGAAGGCCGTCGACCACATCAACAGCAAGATCGACGAGGCCAAGCTCTCCGGGACCACCGTCACGGTCTGGCTGCTCGACGGGACCACGGCCGGCTGTCTGGCCGCCGCCATCGGGGCGTTCCTGGTCCTGGGGCTGCTGTACGAGGCCCTGCCGACCGCCAAGTGGGGCCGCACCCTCGGCAAGAAGCTCTGCCGGGTCCAGGTCCGCGACATGGAGTCCTACGAGCCGCCGTCCTTCCGCGGTGCGGCTGTCCGCTGGCTGCTGTACGGGGTCCTCGGGATGCTGGTCGTGGGCGTCGTCAACGTCCTCTGGTGTCTCTTCGACCGGCCCTGGCGGCAGTGTCTGCACGACAAGGCCGCACGGACGTTCGTGGCAGCGGGCTGACAGGGCCTCACTCGTACGGTCCTGACCGGATGCGGGGCCCCGCCGGGCGCGGTCGACTCGGGCCATGAGCACCGATCAGCCGCCGCCCGGACAGCCCCCCGAGGACGATCCCTTCCTCAAGAAGCCGCAGGGCGGCGGCAGCCCGTACGACAGCGCGCCGCCCCCGCCGCCACCCCCGCCCCCGGGTGGCGGCGATCCGTACGGTGGCAGCACACCACCCCCGCCGTACGATCCGAACGCCTATGGCAGCGGCAGCGCGTACGGCGGTGACCAGCCGCTCGCCGGGATGCCGCCCCTCGCGCCCAGCGGGAAGCGGGTGCTGGCCCGCATCATCGACATCCTGATCGTCGCCGTGGTCGTCTGGCTGGTCTCACTGATCTTCGGCGGGCTGAGATACAACACGGACCACATGAACTACGGCCGGTCGCTCGGGCAGAGCGTGATCGCGGCGATCCTCTACATCGGCTACGACACGCTCATGACGGTCAAGCGCAACGGGCAGACCGTGGGCAAGGGGCTGTTCCGGCTGCGGGCCGCCAATCTGAACGACGGCACCACGCCGACCACGCAGGCGGCTCTCGTCCGGGCGGCCGTGCTGTGGCTGCCCGCGGTGTTCTGCTGCGCCTGTGTGTGGACCGCGATCTGCGGCGGCTGGAGCTTCTTCGACAGGCCGTACAAGCAGGGGCTGCACGACAAGGCGGCGAAGACCGTGGTGGTGGTCGTCACGACCCCGTAGACCGGTGGTGGCCGCGAGACCGCTCAGCCGCGCAGTGAGTGGCCGCCGACCCGTTCGGCAGTGGCGGCCGGGGTGTGCGGAGCGGATGCCCGCAGGTCCGGTGGGGTGGCCGTGGCGTCGGTGGCGGCGGTACGGGCCGCACCGGATTCCTCGGCTCCGGTCAGGCCGGCCCGGCGGGCCGATTTCGGCATGGGGACGGTCACCGCGACCAGGAGACCGAGGACCAGCGCCGCCACGACGATGACCGCGACTCCGACACCCGATGAGGTGCGCGAGAGCAGCAGCATCGCGAGGGTCGAGAAGACGACGGTGGCCGAACCATACGAGAGCTGTGCGGCAGTCGGACGCGTCATGGCGATATCCGTCCTAGGGACAGCGGTGGGTGGCCGACTCGGCGGAGCATGCCGGTACATACGTCGAGCGGCACGTACGTCGAGCGCGACTCTAATCCGACGGATGCCCGAGCGGAACCATTAGTAAGCGTCGCCTAACCCACAGTGCCGGTGCATGGGGGGCGCACGGAGTCACGCCCGCAACCCGTCGGCCGGGCCGACGCGCCCGCTGACCCTCCGTGAGGTCCTCCGGAGGGCATCCGTCGGACATCCGGCTCGACCGGGCGGACGCCGGGCGGCTGCTGTGCGGACGCTGTGAGCCGTCCGCATACCGGAAACGGTGCTCTGCATAATGCAATTGGTGTGTTCAAGTCAAGATCTGTCTTTTCTGCCGCACCTCCGGTCGAATGTCGTCACTTGCGACGCGTTCGGGGAGGACAGCACCAAGTGAATATCAAGAGACGGGCAACGACCCGGGTGGCCGCAGTGCTCGTGGCCATCGCCGCGACCACCGCCACCGCTTCGGCGTACGCCACCGCCCAGGCCGACACCAAGGCCCCTGCGGGCAGCGCGACTTCGAAGAAGATCGACCGCCGTGACCCGGCGACGCAGCTCAAGGGCCAGAAACACAATCTGGACGGCCCGTTCAGCAAGCAGCAGAACAAGGAACGCCAGTCGGCGCTGCAACAGGTCATATCCGGCCACAAGAAGGTGCAGTCGCACGGCGGTTCCAAGGTGGTGCGCCTCGACGACAAGAAGTACGTCGAGCTCGGCCGCGAGAAGACCGACAAGATATTCACGATCCTGGTGCAGTTCGGCGACACGGTCGACAACACCACCATGTACGACCCGGACGGCCCCGACGGGCCGAAGCCGCCCGTGAAGAAGTACGGCGGCACGCCCGGTCCGGCGCACAACAAGATCGCTCAGCCGGACCGCAAGAAGGACAACAGCACCGCCTGGCAGGCGGACTACAACCGCCAGCACTTCCAGGACCTCTACTTCGGTACCGGCAAGGGCAAGGACTCGCTCAAGTCGTACTACGAGAAGACCTCGTCCGGCCGCTACTCCGTCGACGGCGAGGTCGCCGACTGGGTCACCGTCCCCTACAACGAGGCCCGTTACGGCTCCAACTACTGCGGCTCCAGTATCTGTGCCAACGCCGGTGACCTGGTCCGCGACGGCGTCACCGCATGGGCCCAGGCCCAGAAGGCGGCCGGGAAGACCGACGCCGAGATCAAGGCGACCCTGGCCAGTTACGACCAGTGGGACCGCTACGACTACGACGGCGACGGCAACTTCAACGAGCCCGACGGCTACATCGACCACTTCCAGATCGTGCACGCCGGCGAGGACGAGTCCGCCGGCGGCGGCGCCGAGGGCGCCGACGCGCTCTGGGCGCACCGCTCCTACGTGTACGGCACGGACACCGGCAAGACGGGCCCGGCCGACAACAAGTCCGGTGGCACGCCGATCGGCGACACCGGCATCTGGGTCGGCGACTACACCATGCAGCCCGAGAACGGCGGCCTCGGTGTCTTCGCCCACGAGTACGCCCACGACCTGGGGCTGCCGGACGAGTACGACACCACCAACACCGCTGAGAACGGCGTGGGTTTCTGGTCGCTGATGTCGGCGGGCTCCTGGCTGAGTACCGGTGACAACGCCATCGGCAACAAGCCGGGGGACATGTCCGCGTGGGACAAGCTCCAACTGGGCTGGCTGGACTACGACACGGCCAAGGCCGCGAAGAAGTCGACCCACAAGCTCGGCGTCTCGGAGTACAACACCAAGAACAAGCAGGCGCTGGTCGTCTCACTGCCGGACAAGCCCGTCACCACGACGATCGCCAAGCCGGCCGAGGGCAGCAAGCAGTGGTGGAGCGGGATGGGTGACAACCTCTCCAACACCCTGACCCGCACGGTCGACCTGACCGGCAAGTCCAAGGCCTCGCTGGACCTTTCGGGCTGGTGGGACATCGAGAAGGACTACGACTTCCTCTACGCCGAGGTCTCGACGGACGGCGGCGCCAACTGGACCGCCATCGACGGCAAGGCCGACGGCGCGCAGATCCCGCGCGACGGCGGCGACAAGCCCGCGCTGACCGGGTCGTCCACCGCGTACAAGACCCTCTCGTACCCGCTGGACGCCTACGCGGGCAAGAAGATCGACCTCCGCTTCCGTTACTCGTCCGACGGCGGTGTCTCGGGCAAGGGCTTCGCGGCCGACAAGATCTCGGTGAACGCCGACGGCGCCCCGCTCTTCACGGACAACGCCGAGACGGACGACGCGGGTTGGACCGCGAAGGGCTTCTCGCGCATCGGTGAGTCCTTCACCAAGAATTACCCGCAGTACTACATCGCGGAGAACCGCCAGTACGTGTCGTACGACCAGACGTTGAAGACGGGCCCGTACAACTTCGGCTTCTCGAAGACCCGTCCGGACTGGGTGGAGTACTACCCGTACCAGCGCGGCCTGATGATCTGGCAGTGGGACACCTCGCAGCCGGACAACAACGTCAGCGCGCACCCGGGCCAGGGTCTGATCCTGCCGGTCGACTCGCACGCCAAGCCGTTGAAGTGGGCGGACGGCACGGTCATGCGGAACAAGATCCAGCCCTTCGACGCGCCGTTCAGCTGGTACCCGACGGCCGGGTTCACGCTGCACAGCGCGGATGTCGCCCAGCGGGTCCAGCCGCAGCTCGGCCGGCCGGTTTTCGATGATCACCAGGGTACGTACTGGTACAAGGACAATGAGACCGGAAGCGTCAAGGTAACTGACACCAACACCCGGATCTCGATCCTCAAGCAGCCCCTGGATGGCTCGACGATCACGGTCCAGGTCGGCGCCTCGCACCGCTGAGTCACATCACCGCAGGTCAGAGCGTGATCGGCCGTCGCCCTCTAGCGGGCGGCGGCCGATCGTGTTTAGGTGCCTCTTGCACGGCTCTTATTGACACAACGTCTCACGGGGGAGATGAACGGTATGCCTGGTGGCGGATTCAGCAGACTTCCGAACGGCAGCGTGGTGGTGGCTCTCACCCTGCCGAGCCCGGACCGGATGACCCATGTCCGGATCCTCGTCCACGCCGCGAACCGGCCGCGCGCCCTGACCCGGGTGCGGAATCTGGGGATGCGGGCGGTGTATCTGCGCGGTAACACGCAGCCACCGACGCCGGACGAGATCACGGCCGTCCTGCACCATCCGGACGGACTGCTGTGGCGCGCGGCGCCGCAGGAGGAGGCGGAGCTCTGGCATCCGATCAGAGCGCTGCTCGGCGAAGGCGTCTGACGCGGGGGATGCAGGCGGTGCGGGGGACGCAGGCGGTGCGGGGGCCTTACGCCCCCGGCTTGCCGGTCAGCTCGACGCCGGCCGCCCGCATCTCCTCCAGCGCCCGGTCCGTCGTCGCCTCGGCCACCCCGGCCGTCAGGTCCAGCAGCACATGCGTCCCGAACCCGGCACGCACCGCGTCGAGCGCCGTCGCCCGTACGCAGTGGTCCGTGGCGATGCCGACCACATCGACCGCTTCGACCTCGCGGGCCCGCAGCCAGTCGGCCAGCGGTACGCCGTTCTCGTCGGCGCCCTCGAAACCGCTGTACGCCGCCGCGTAAGCACCCTTGTCGAAGACGGCACTGATCGCACCGGATGCCACGGCAGGTGCGAAGTTCGGGTGGAACCCCACCCCCTCCGTACCGGCGACGCAGTGCGGCGGCCAGGAGTGGACGAAGTCCGGGTTCCGGGAGAAGTGGTTGCCCGGGTTCACATGGTGGTCACGGGTGGCCACCACGTGCCGGTAGCAGGCGGTGGACTGGCCGATCAGGTCGGTGACGGCGGCGGCGACATCGGCGCCCCCTGCGACGGCGAGGCTTCCGCCTTCGCAGAAGTCGTTCTGCACATCGACGACGATCAGGGCGCGGTGCATGGCGGGATCCTTGTCCTGGGGGGAGAAGGGGTGGCGGAAGGGCGGCGTGCGCCGGTGCGCGAGGGCGTGCCGGCAGCCGTTGCATTCCCGCTCACCTGTGGTTCATGCGTACGGGGCGGGTTCGTGCGTACGAGGCGCGTCCGTGCGTACGGGCCGGGTCCGCGCGTACGGGACGGCCCGTACCGGCCTGCTCACATGTGCCCGGCGGCTCACATGTACTCGGTGGGGATGACCGGCTCGCCCCGGGAGAGCTGGAAGGCCGACATGGGCAGAGTGGCACGGACGGCGAGATGGCGCTCGCGCACCGTGTCCAGCGATTCACGCTCGACGACCTCGCCGCCCTTGATCAGCTTCACCAGCAGCTCCCGGCCCCGGAGCTCCGGCGGCACCTGGCCGGTGCCGATCACCTCGGCCTCGGCGATCCCGTCGGCGTCGGTCCTGCGCGCCGCCCACTTGCGGCCGCCGCGCGAGGTCTTGGCGCCCATCGACTTCTTCGCCACCGGCTGGAGCGGGGCCTGCGGGTCGGCGGACGTGGCGCGGGCCACCAGCTTGTAGACCATGGAGCAGGTGGGGTGCCCGCTGCCGGTGACGAGCTGGGTGCCGACCCCGTACGCGTCGACGGGCGCCGCCGCCAGCGAGGCGATGGCGTACTCGTCCAGGTCGGACGTGACCACGATCTTGGTCTGGGTGGCGCCCATGGCGTCCAGCTGCTGGCGGACCTTGTGCGCGACGAGGAGCAGGTCCCCGGAGTCGATGCGGACCGCGCCCAGCTCGGGCCCGGCCACCTCCACGGCGGTACGGACCGCCTCCGCCACGTCGTAGGTGTCGACCAGCAGGGTGGTGCCCCCGCCCAGCGAGGCGACCTGGGCGGTGAACGCCTGCCGCTCGTCGTCGTGGAGCAGGGTGAAGGCGTGGGCGCTGGTGCCGACGGTGGGGATGCCGTACCGGAATCCGGCCGCCAGGTCCGACGTGGTGGCGAAACCGCCGACGTACGCGGCGCGGGCCGACGCGACGGCCGCCAGCTCGTGGGTGCGCCGGGCGCCCATCTCGATCAGCGGCCGGCCGCCGGCCGCCGCGTTCATCCGGGAGGCCGCCGCGGCGATGGCCGAGTCGTGGTTGAGGATCGAAAGGATCACGGTCTCCAGGAGCACGCACTCCGCGAAGGAGCCCTCGACCCGCAGGACGGGGGAGCCCGGGAAGTACACCTCGCCCTCCGGATAGCCCCAGATGTCGCCGCTGAAGCGGTAGGAGGCGAGCCATTCGGCGGTGGGCCCGTCGACGATCTTCTGCTCGCGCAGGAACCGGAGCTGGTCCTCGTCGAAGCGGAAGTTCTCGACGGCGTCGAGGACGCGCCCGGTGCCCGCCACGACGCCGTACCGGCGCCCCTCGGGCAGCCGCCGGGTGAAGACCTCGAAGACCGACCTGCGGTCGGCGGTGCCCGCCTTCAGGGCGGCCTGGAGCATGGTGAGCTCGTACTGGTCCGTGAAGAGCGCTGTCGACGGCACATGTACCGGCAGGCCAAGGTCCGCAACGTTCACAACGGTCAACCTCGCACTTTCGTCCGGGCCGGTCCGGCTCCGCCGGCCGGGTCTCCCGGGGCTGTCCCCCGTTCGATGGGGCGTGCGAATGATGCTACCCCCTATTTCGTCAGAGTGACGAGATCTATGGGCCGGTGTGTGCGCCGCCACTCCGCGGGTGGCAGCATGGGTGGCGTGAGTGTCGCCCCTGTAGAGATCGAACGTCCCGAATCGGCCGAGGAGACCTTCGCGGTCCCCGAGCCCGACGTGCCGTGGGTGACGCTCGTCCACAACGACCCGGTCAATCTGATGAGCTATGTCGCCTATGTCTTCCAGAGCTACTTCGGCTACTCGAAGGCGAAGGCGCACAAGCTGATGCTCGATGTGCACCAGAAGGGGCGGGCCGTGGTCTCCAGCGGCAGCCGCGAGGAAATGGAACGCGACGTGCAGGCGATGCATGGTTACGGCCTGTGGGCCACCCTCACCCAGGACCGCAACTGATGGCCGGACAGTTCGAGGCGGTCCCTGGCGGTGGCGCCACCGTCGCACTCGACGAGGTCGAGATGTCCATCCTGCGCTCGCTCGCCGTACAGCTCCTGGAGCTGGTCGGTCCCGGTGAGGAGCCGGTCGACGGCGAGGATCCGCTGGCCTCGCTGTTCTCCGAGGGGCCGAGCAAGCCGCCGGACGACCCGGCACTGGCCCGCCTCTTCCCCGACGCGTACGGGGACGAGGAGCCCGACTTCTCGTCGGAGTTCCGCCGTTTCACCGAGAACGACCTGCGCGCCCGCAAGCGCGAGGACGCGCTGGCGCTCGTACGGACCCTCGATCAAGTGGGTGCGGCGGGCGGGGCGGGCGCCGACGGTGCCCACGACGAGCCCGGCGCACCCGGTGAGTCCCGCGGGGGCACGCGCAGGGGCCGCCGCAAGCGCGCCCTTCCCGAGGGCGCCGTGCAGCTCACGCTCTCGGCCGACGACTCGCGCCACTGGCTGGGTGCGCTCAACGACCTCCGGCTGACCATCGGCACGCGCCTCGATGTTTCTGATGAGGGCGGGCCCGATGACGACGCTGTCGGCGGGCTGTACCGGCTCCCGGACGACGACCCCCGCAAGCCGATGGTGATGGCCTACCTCTGGCTCGGCGCCCTCCAGGAAACCCTCGTCGAGACCCTGATGCCGTAAGGCGCCTTCGCCGGGCTCCGACCGGATCACCGTCCGCTCAAAGGACGCTCAAATCCGGATAACGATGACGTCACCGTGGCGGGCTATTTTGCTCCGCCCGGTGTTTTTCGTCCGGTTCTTCCAGTGGCGTGAGTCACATTTGGCCGGGATGATCTCTGATGCCGCCGTGATAAATCTTCACGACCGCCCGGGAACACCACCCCCGTTCCCGGGGCCGCCAGTCAGGCCGACCGCCGACAGCACTCCACCATCCGCGGGTTCTGCCCTCCAGGATCGTCACAGTCGATCCGAGCCTCGTCAGGCCGGATCGGCATGGAGAAAGGCGCAACACCATGACCTCAGTGCAGGTCGACAAGGAATACGACGGCAGTGAGGCCGAGGACTCCGAATCGGGCGAGGGATACAAGCGAGGCCTGGGAGCCCGCCAGATCCAGATGATCGCGATCGGCGGCGCCATCGGCACCGGTCTCTTCCTCGGCGCGGGCAAGGCCATCTCGAAGGCCGGACCGAGCCTCATACTCGCCTACGCCATCGCGGGCCTGGTCATCTTCTTCATCATGCGGGCCCTGGGCGAGCTGCTCATGTACCGCCCGGTCTCCGGCTCCTTCTCCGAATACGCGCGAGAATTCATCGGCCCCTTCGCCGGCTATGTCACCGGCTGGACGTACTGGCTCTTCTGGGTCGTCACCGGAATTACCGAAGTCACCGCAGCAGCCACCTATATGACCTACTGGTGGAACATCCCGCAATGGCTCTCCGCGCTGATCTTCACGATCATCCTCTACGGCGTGAACCTGATCTCCGTGAAGCTCTTCGGTGAGCTGGAGTTCTGGTTCTCGACGGTGAAGGTCACCGCGATCATCGGCATGATCCTGATCTGCGCCGGAATCCTCACCCTCGGCTTCTCCGACGCCGGCGACACCGCGAGCGTCACCCACCTCTGGGACCAGGGCGGCTTCTTCCCCAAGGGGATCACCGGCACCCTGATGACCCTGCAGATCGTGATGTTCGCCTTCCTCGCCGTGGAACTGGTCGGCGTCACCGCGGGGGAGTCCAAGAACCCCAGGAAGGTCCTGCCCAAGGCGATCAACACCGTGCCCTGGCGCATCGCGGTCTTCTACATCGGCGCGCTGATCATGATCCTCTCGGTCGTCCCGTGGACCGAGTTCCACCCCGGCATCAGCCCCTTCGTCGCCGCCTTCCAGAAGATGGGCCTGGGCGTCGGCGCGGGCATCGTCAACTTCGTCGTGCTGACCGCGGCCCTTTCCTCCTGCAACTCCGGCATGTACTCCACCGGCCGGATGCTGCGCGACCTGGCTCTCAACGGCCAGGGCCCGAAGGCGTTCACCTCCCTGACGAAGAACGGCACCCCGCTGCTGGGTACCACGGTCTCCGCCGCACTGATGCTCGTCGGTGTCTGGATCAACTACCAGTGGCCGGGCCAGGCGTTCAACTACGTCGTCTCCTTCGCCACCATCTCCGGTATGTGGGCCTGGATCGTGATCCTCATCTGCCAGATCCGCTACCGCGCCAAGTCGGACCGCGGCGAGCTCCCGGAGTCCACCTTCCGGGCCCCCGGCGCCCCCTGGACCAGCTGGTTCTCGCTCGCCTTCATAGCCCTGGTCATCGTGATGATGGGCATCGACAAGGACACCCGCGTCTCGCTGTACGCGGCCCCCTTCTGGGCCGCGCTCCTCGGCGTCACGTACCTGGTGCTGAGGGCCCGTAACCCGGAAGGTGCGGCCTTCGCCAAGCGGAACAAGAGCTGAGCAAGGCTCCGCCAAGCGCTGATCCGGGAGCGATCCCCGCGGATTCCCGGTGCATTCTCAGCATGTGGGCCGGCCCGTACCGCACTCCGGTACGGACCGGCCCCTCTGCTTATCCTGAACGGCATGCTGACCCTTACCCAGGCCCTGTACGACCAGATCGTGGCGCACGCCCGCGCCGACCACCCCGACGAGGCGTGCGGCATGGTCGCGGGCCCGGAGGGCTCCGGCCGCCCCGAGCGGTTCATCCCGATGCTCAACGCCGCGCGCTCGCCCACGTTCTACGAGTTCGACTCGGCGGACCTGCTGAAGCTCTACCGGGACCTGGACGACCGCGACGAGGAACCGGTGATCGTCTACCACTCGCACACCGCGACCGAGGCGTACCCGTCGCGTACGGACATCACCTATGCGAACGAGCCCGGCGCGCACTACGTCCTCGTCTCCACCGCCGACACCGACGAGGCTGGACCCTTCCAGTTCCGCTCGTACCGCATCGCCGACGGCGTGGTCACCGAGGAGGAAGTGACCGTCGTTCCGTAGCCGGCCCACCCGGCTGTCCGGCAGTCGGACACATTGATCCCGGATACCGAGACTGCCCCTCGGTTCGCGGGGTGGGAATCGATACGATGAGCCCATGGTTTCCCATGACGTGAGCGAAAAGACGCCGGGCGCGACGCCCGTCACGCTGCGCTCCGCGTCCACGCTCTTGCTGGGAGCCTTTGGATGTGGAGCCGCCCGGCTGCACGTCGACCTGTGCCGCCTCGACAGCGCAATCTGTCCGCGCCGCGCTGCCGTCTGAGCCGCGGCCCCGCGTAAGCACCCCGCACCACCACCGGCATTACCGGCACCACGCGCGCTGCCGCGCCCTCCGCCTCACCATCCGACAGGAGCCCAGCCATGGCCATCGAGGTCCGCATCCCGACCATCCTCCGCACCTACACCGACGGCGCCAAGGCCGTCGAAGGCAGCGGTGACACCCTCGCCGCCCTGCTCGCCGACCTCGAAACCCGGCACAACGGCATCCGCGAGCGCATCGTCGACGGCGAGCAGCTCCGCCGCTTCGTCAACGTCTACCTCAACGACGAGGACGTCCGCTTCCTCGACGGCATCTCCACCAAGCTGGCCGACGGCGACAGCGTCACGATCCTTCCGGCCGTGGCCGGCGGCATGGTCTGAGCCCCCTGATGCGATACGACTCCCCGCTCGCGGCGGTGGGCAACACCCCGCTCGTACGGCTCCCGCGCCTGTCCCCGTCGGACGACGTCCGGATCTGGGCCAAGCTGGAGGACCGCAACCCGACCGGATCGATCAAGGACCGCCCCGCGCTCCACATGGTCGAACAGGCCGAGAAGGACGGCCGGTTGACCCCCGGCTGCACCATCCTGGAGCCCACGTCCGGCAACACCGGCATCTCGCTCGCCATGGCGGCCAGGCTCAAGGGCTACCGCATCGTCTGCGTCATGCCGGAGAACACCTCGCAGGAACGCCGTGACCTGCTCACCATGTGGGGCGCGGAGATCATCTCCTCACCGGCGGCCGGCGGATCCAACACGGCGGTACGCGTCGCCAAGGAGCTCGCAGGCGAGCACCCCGACTGGGTGATGCTCTACCAGTACGGAAACCCGGACAACGCGGGCGCGCACTACGCGACCACCGGCCCGGAGATCCTCGCCGACCTGCCGTCCATCACCCACTTCGTGGCAGGCCTCGGCACCACCGGCACCCTCATGGGCGTCGGCCGCTATCTGCGCGAGAACGTCCAGGACATCAGCATCGTCGCCGCCGAACCGCGCTACGACGACCTGGTCTACGGCCTGCGGAACCTGGACGAGGGCTTCGTCCCCGAGCTGTACGACGCGACAGTGCTCACCACCCGCTTCTCGGTGGGCAGCGCGGACGCGGTGACCCGCACCCGTGAACTGCTCCAGCAGGAGGGCATCTTCGCGGGCGTCTCGACCGGCGCGGCGCTCCACGCGGCGATCGGCGTCGGGAAGAAGGCCGTCAAGGCGGGAACCCCGGCGGACATCGTCTTCGTCGTGGCGGACGGCGGCTGGAAGTACCTGTCGACCGGCGTCTACACCGCCCCCACGACGGAAGCGGCCATCGAAACGCTCCAGGGCCAGCTCTGGGCGTAGCAACAGACCGGCTCCGGGCGTAGCACCAGGGCCGGCTCCCGGCGCAGGAGACACGAGGGCGGCGGCCCGGACCGGGAAGGTCCGGGCCGCCGCCCGCCGCTCACTGTCCACCACGCCTACCTCGCCAGATGCCGCACCCGGTCCCACACCGCCGGGTCCACATCGCCCGCCCACCGGCGGAACTCCCGCACCCGGACATCCCGCAGCTCGTCCGTCTCCAGAAAGCTCTGCCGGTCCCGCGCGTCGCCCACAGCCCCCGCCGGCAGCGCGATCACCCCGGGCCGCTCCTCATGGTGCTTACTGGTGATCTTGGCGACGACAGCCGCGTCACCCCGTACCGAGAGCACCAGACACGGCCGGTCCTTGCCGCCCGGCCCGTCCTCGTACGGCACCAGCGCCCACCAGATCTCGCCCGCCCGCGGCACCCGCCCGGGCCGCCCGGCCCGCTTCCGCGGCCGCCCCGCCGGCGCCCGCGGCTCCCGGCCCCCGGCCCGCCCCGGCGGACGCTGCCGCCCCCGCTGCCGGCGCCCGCCGCGCGCCCGCCCGTCGACGACCGAGGCGACCAGGGCAATCAGCACCACAGCTATCAGCGCCAGCAACCACGTCGTATCCATACCCAGGACCGTACCGGTGCGGCCCCGAGCCCCCTGCGCCCCGCCGCAGCAGGCCCGCAGAGCCGCCCCGCCCACCCGAACCGGTGACAGCACAGGTGAGTTCCCCCACAACGGCGTCCTGTGAAGGAGCGGCCACCGCTCCCGCGCCTTAGGCTCGACGGACCGCTTCGGCGTCCTGCCGGGCGTGCGGGGCCCGGCCCGTCCACGGAGGTTCCCACTCCATGAAGCTCACCGTCGTCGGCTGCTCGGGGTCGTTCCCATCCGCGGAATCGGCCTGTTCGAGCTACCTCGTAGAGGCCGACGGCTTCCGGCTGCTCCTCGACATGGGCAATGGCGCCCTCGGCGAGCTGCAGCACTACTGCGGCCTCTACGACCTCGACGCCGTCTTCCTCAGCCATCTCCACTCGGACCACTGCATCGACATGTGCGCGTACTTCGTCGCGCGCTACTACCGGCACGACGGCGGGCGCTGCCCCGCGATCCCGGTGTACGCGCCCGAGGGCGCGGCGGAACGCCTGACCACGGCGTACGCGGACACACCGTCCTCCTCGTCGATGGGCGAGGTCTTCGACTTCCGCACCCTGAAATCCGCCTCGTTCGACATCGGCCCGTTCTCGGTGCGCACCGAGAAGGTCTGCCACCCGGTCGAGTCCTATGCCATCCGGCTCGAACACGGCGGCGGCTCCCTCACCTACTCCGGGGACACGGGCGTCTGCGACCCGCTGCACGAACTGGCCGTGGGCGCCGACCTGTTCCTCTGCGAGGCGTCCTTCACGCACGGCAAGGAGGACGTCGCCGACGTCCACCTCGACGGCCGCGAGGCCGGCGCACACGCGGCACGCGCCGGGGTGGGCCGCATGGTGCTGACCCACATCCCGCCGTGGACGGACGCCAAACGCAATCTGGCGGACGCGCAGGCGGTGTACGACGGGCCGGTGGAGCTGGCCAGGCCCGGTGCGGTGTACGAGATCTGACCCGCGGCGGGCACCCGGAGCGGGGCCCGGAAGGGGAGCTGGGCCCAGAACCGGGGCTTTTCCGGGGCTCGCGGGCGTCCCGCGGGTCACGCCTTGGTGACGTCGTCGACGTCCTCTTCCGGCTCGCGCCCCGGCGTCATCACATTGAACTTGGTGATCACGAACCGGAAGACCACGTAGTACACCACCGCGAAGCACAGGCCGATCGGGATGATCAGCCAGGGCTTCGTATCGAGGTGCCAGTTGATGACGTAGTCGATCAGTCCGGCCGAGAAGCTGAACCCCGCATGGACCCCCAGGGCCCAGGTGATGCCCATCGACGCACCGGTCAGCAGCGCGTGCAGCCCGTACAGCAGCGGCGCGGCGAACATGAACGAGAACTCCAGCGGCTCGGTCACCCCGGTCACGAACGACGTCAGCGCGACCGAGATCATCAGGCCCATGACCTGCTTGCGCCGCTCCGGGCGCGCGCAGTGCGCGATGGCCAGGGCCGCCGCGGGCAGACCGAACATCATGATCGGGAAGAAGCCCGACATGAACTGCCCGGCGGACGGGTCGCCCGCGAAGAAGCGGGTCAGGTCGCCCTGCACCCCGGTGCCGTCGGGCTTGGTGTAACTGCCCGCCTGGAACCAGAAGAACGTGTTCAGGAACTGGTGCATACCGATCGGGATGAGCAGCCGGTTCGCCACACCGAAGATCGCCGCACCCCAGGCGCCCAGATCGATCAGATGCTTGGCGAACCAGGTCAGCGCGTCACCGACCGGCTGCCAGAGCAGCCCGAACACCACACCCAGCACGGCACAGATGAAGGCCATCAGGATCGGTACGAGGCGCCGGCCGTTGAAGAAGCCCAGCCAGTCGACCAGCCGGGTGCGGTGGAACCGCTGCCAGACGATCGCGGTCAGCAGCCCGATGAGGATGCCGCCGAGGACCCCCGGATTCTGTGGCATCCCGGCCGGAAGCGCCTTCGTCACCGTTCCGCCGATCGGGAACGCGCCCAGGACACCGTGGTAGACGAGGAAACCGGCGACCGCGGCCAGCGCCGTCGAGCCGTCCGACTTCTTCGCGAAGCCGATCGCGACACCGATACAGAAAAGGAGCGGCAGACCGAACGCACCGTCAAGGATCGCATTGCCGCCCGCGAGGAAGACCTTGGCCGTCTTGTCCCAGAAGGCGCCGTGCAGATACGCGGTGAAGAGGTTGCCGAGGCTGACGAGCAGACCAGCCGCGGGCAGCACCGCGACGGGCAGCTGCAGACTGCGGCCGACCTTCTGCAGGCCCTGGAAAAGGCCGTTCCACCACTTCTTCGCCGGTGGTGTCTGTGGCACGGCCGCGCTGCTGGTGCTCATTCGGCGTCCTCCTGGCGTCGGCCCTGCTGGTGGTCGCCGTATATGGCTGCGGACCAGCTACGGCGCGATCAGATGCTGTGCCCCGGGCGCTGCACCAGTGATCGCCATCTTCCGAGGCGGCGCGGTGGCACGCCCGTATAAGGGGGCCAATCGTGCGTTACCTTGACGAAACGGACCGGAGCGCCGGGCCGCCAGGAACACTGCCGCCAAGAACACTCAGGAGTCAGGCATGGCCACTAAGGCTGAGAAGATCGTCGCGGGGCTCGGCGGCCTCGACAACATCGAAGAGATCGAAGGCTGCATCACCCGGCTGCGCACCGAGGTGAAGGACGCCTCCCTCGTGGACGAAGCCGCGCTCAAGGCCGCAGGCGCCCACGGCGTGGTCAAGATGGGCACCGCGATCCAGGTCGTCATCGGCACGGACGCCGACCCCATCGCGGCGGACATCGAGGACATGATGTGAACGGCTGAGACGCCGACGCCCGGGGCCGGCAACGGGCCCCGCCTTCAACATCCGGCCCCGGGCAATCCTCCCCACCACCCGTCCCGGGTCTCCTCCCCGCCACCGGCCCTGGGCCCCCTCCCCGCCACCGGTCCCGGCCCCTCGCCCCATCACCGGCCCCCGCCCCACCACCGGCCCCGGGCTCTCTCCCTGCCACCGGCCCCCGGGCCTCCCCCCCCACCGGTCCCGGGCGGGCGTCCCTCCCCACCGTGGCCGATAGGCTCGGCCCCATGTCTCGTATCGACGGCCGCACCCCCGAAGAACTCCGCCCGGTCACCATTGAGCGCGCCTGGAGCAAACACGCCGAGGGCTCCGTCCTCATCTCCTTCGGCGACACCAAAGTCTTCTGCACCGCCTCCTTCACCGAAGGCGTACCGCGCTGGCGCAAGGGCAGCGGGGAGGGCTGGGTCACCGCCGAGTACTCGATGCTCCCCCGCTCCACCAACACCCGGGGCGACCGGGAGTCCGTCCGCGGCAAGATCGGCGGCCGTACGCACGAGATCTCCCGCCTCATCGGCCGCTCGCTGCGCGCGGTCATCGACTACAAGGCGCTCGGCGAGAACACGATCGTGCTCGACTGCGACGTCCTCCAGGCCGACGGTGGCACCCGCACCGCCGCCATCACCGGCGCATACGTCGCCCTGGCCGACGCGGTCACCTGGGCCCAGTCCAAGAAGCTCATCAGGTCCGGTCGCAAGCCCCTCACCGACACGGTCTCCGCGATCAGCGTCGGCATCGTCGACGGAACGCCGCTCCTCGACCTCCGCTACGAGGAGGACGTGCGCGCCGAGACCGACATGAACGTCGTCTGCACCGGCGACGGCCGTTTCGTCGAGGTCCAGGGGACGGCCGAGGCCGAGCCCTTCGACCGCAAGGAGCTCAACGCGCTGCTCGACCTGGCCACCGGCGGCTGCGCCGACCTCACCGCGCTCCAGACCGAGGCGCTCGGCAAGTAGCGGCACGCGCCCCGGCACGGCGCCACCGGCGCGACGAGGGGACGGACGGGGCGGGCGGTCCGCCGCCCTGTCCGCCCCCTGATACTGGACGTATGACCCGTCTGATCCTCGCCACCCGCAACGCCGGGAAAATCACCGAACTCGAAGCGATCCTCGCCGACGCGGGCCTGCCCCACGAACTGGTCGGCACGGACGCGTACCCCGAAGTCCCGGACGTCAAGGAAACGGGTGTCACCTTCGCGGAGAACGCCCTGCTGAAGGCCCACGCCATGGCACAGGCCACCGGCCTGCCCGCGGTGGCCGACGACTCGGGCCTCTGCGTGGACGTACTGAACGGCGCCCCCGGCATCTTCTCGGCCCGCTGGGCAGGCACCCACGGCGACGACGAGGCCAATCTCCGCCTGCTGCTGGCCCAGCTCTCGGACATCGACGACCCGCACCGGGGCGCCCACTTCGCCTGCGCGGCAGCCCTGGCCCTCCCCGACGGCACGGAACGAGTGGTGGAGGGCCGCCTCCTCGGCACCCTCCGCACCACCCCGGCCGGCAGCGGCGGCTTCGGCTACGACCCGATCCTCCAGCCGTCGGGCGACACCCGCACCTGCGCGGAACTCACGGCATCGGAGAAGAACGCGATCAGCCACCGTGGCCAGGCGTTCCGCGCACTGGTTCCTGCGGTGCGGGAGCTGCTGGGCTGAGCCAGTGAACAGCTGAGCCGGGAACACTGGAGGGGCATCCCGCGGTGCGGAATGCCCCTCCAGCCATGTGCGGCCTGTGGGATTCGAACCCACCTAGTCCAAACGGACAAACCGGACCTAAACCGATCGCGTCAACCAACTGCGCCAAGGCCGCAGGATGTCGCTCATGGTACTCGGCCGACAGTCGCACGGGGTATGCCGAACCCTCCGCGACTACGAGCTCGACGGCTGCTTCCGGCGATTCCGGCACCAGGTGTCAGTCAGTGCATGACAGTTCGGGCACAGATACCGGAGATTCTCCCGGCGGTTGTCGAGCCAGTCGCCATTGATGTGGTCGATGTGGAGCGTGATCGGGCGGCCCAGCCATGCGCCGGGGTTGCCGCAGGATGTGCACCGGTAGGCGACACCCACCTCTTGGAGCGCGCGGTGGAGCCTGGACCGGTTCGCGCGCGACGACCCCTGGGGCAGGACGACGAGGGTCTGCGGCGCGCTCGACCGCGGTTCCGCCGCACGCACCGACCCCCAGGTGCGGCGCTTGAAGTGGCCGGTGTCGAGCGTGAGTTGCAGCACTCTGCGACGAACGCGGCGATGGTTGGTGTCGTTCACCTCAAGGCCGAGCGCGCGCATGACGTCGGCGTAACTGGTGGCGTCCGGCACCGCAGCCCGCAGTGCGCCCTCGCTGATCGCCACTCGCGCGTTGCGGAAATGGGAGGTGTCGATGCCGTGCTTCCTGAGCATCGCCCCCAGCGCTGTGCGCGACTTGCTGTCGCCTTCGGCAAGCCCGAGCAGCCGCGCTGCCCCGCGCACGCTGTCGGCCGATGCGGCGGCCTTCCGCAGTTCCGCGACAGTGAAGGCCAGTCGGGGTTCGTTCGGGCGATTGAGGCCGGGAAGGTGACTGACGTCGATGCCGGCCGCGGCGATGCGCCGCCGGATGTGCGACAGCGTGCCGGTCGCGGGCGGAGCGCCGAGCTTCGTCACGACTTCGCGGAGCGTCGAGGACGTGCTGACCGCAGCGGCTATCGCCTCGTCCGTGTACTTGCGAAAGGGGCTGTGATGTTCGAAGTGACTGGTGTCGATACCGAGGTCGGCGGCTCTCTTCCTGAGGACGCGGTGCCGTCCGCCGCTCTTGCGGAGGCCGAGACTGCGCATCACATCGGTCCAGTTCCTGGACTCGGCCACAGCCCGGGTGAGTGTCTCCCGCTCGTACGGGTCGGTCATGGTGGCTCCCTCCGTCCCCGGTCACGCGTTCGTGACCTCGTACGGAGTAACGAACCGCTCGCCGGCCCGTCACGTGCGGGAAGTGGAGCGGCCCGTACCGGCTGGGGGCCGGTACGGGCCGTCGGGGGGAGCCGGGGTGTGGCTCCGGGGGTGGGTCAGAAGCGGGGTTCCGGGGCCTGGGACTCGACCATCTCCGCCGCCTCCTCCTTCGTCTCCACCGAGGGAGGAGAGCCCTCCAGGGGCTGCTGGGCGGTTTCCTTCATGCAGAGCACCGCGATCACGCCCACCAGCGCGGCCCCCATCGCGTAGAACGCCGGCATCAGGTTCGTGCCGGCCAGGGTGATCAGTGCGGTGATCACGAACGGGGTCGTCCCGCCGAAGAGGGATGTCGAGAGGTTGTAGCCCACCGACAGCGACCCGTACCTGACCTGCGTCGGGAAGAGCGCCGGGAGCGCCGCCGACATCGTGCCCAGCATGCACACCAGCGAGAGGCCCAGCATCGCCATGCCGATGGTGATCGCCGGGATGGAGCCCTGGCGGATCAGCAGGAAGGCCGGGAGCGACAGGACCAGGAAGCCGAGCATGCCCGCCATCAGGAGCGGTTTCCGGCCGAAGCGGTCGTTCAGCCTGCCCACCTGGTTGATGACCAGCATCAGGACGACCATGACGCCCAGCAGGATCAGCAGGCCGTGTGTGTCGCCGTAGCCGAGCTCGTCCGAGAGGTAGGTCGGCATGTACGACAGCAGCATGTAGTCCGTGATGTTGTACGCGCCGACCAGGCAGATGCAGAGGACGAGGGCGCGCCAGTGGTCCGTGAAGATCGCCTTGAGGTCGCCCTTGGCGGTGGTCTCGACGGCGTCGGCCGCCTCCCCGGCGCCCACGTTCTCGCCGGTCAGCCGCTGGAAGGCGGGTGTCTCGTCCAGCCTGAGCCGCAGGTAGAGACCGACCAGGCCGAGGGGGCCCGCGACCAGGAACGGTACGCGCCAGCCCCAGCTGTCCATCCCGCCGGAGCCGACGAGCGTGGTCATCAGGGTGACCAGGCCGGCCGCGCCCACGTATCCCGCGAGCGTGCCGAACTCCAGGAAGCTGCCGAAGTACCCCCGGCGCTTGTCCGGCGCGTACTCCGCGATGAAGGTCGAGGCGCCGCCGTACTCACCGCCGGTGGAGAAGCCCTGCACCAGACGGAAGAAGATCAGCAGAACCGGTGACCAGAAGCCGACCGCCGAGTACGAGGGAAGCACCCCGATCGCAAAGGTCCCGATCGCCATCATGATCATGGTCATGGCGAGGACCTTCTTGCGGCCGATCTTGTCGCCCATCGGGCCGAAGACCATGCCGCCGACCGGCCGGATCAGGAACGCGACCGCGAAGGTGGCGAACGACGCGAGCAGCTGGACCGTGCTGCTTCCCCCGGGGAAGAAGACCCGGCCGATCGTGGCCGCGAGGTAGCTGTAGATGCCGAAGTCGAACCACTCCATGGCATTACCCAGGCTGGCCGCCTTCACCGCCCGCTTGATCGCTGCCTCATCCGTCACCGTGATGTCGGTGCGGCGCAGCCGCGGGTTCCTCCGGCGGTCGATGACGCGGAAGAGATCGCGGTGGCGTTTGACCGCCTCGGGGTCGGCGGCGGGCTGGTGGCCGGTGTCCGCCATGGTTGTCGTCCTCTCTGTGGGCATACAAAAACACGCAGGAGGCTCTTCTGCACAGCGATGGCGATCGCAAACCAGGGCTCCGTAGAAATGGGACCTTGGTCACGTATTTTCAGTGGATACCGGCCACTTCGGCAACTTCTCGGACCTGTTCGAGGCGTCTCAGAGGCCGAGATCCTTGATGATTTTGGCTACGTGGCCGGTCGCCTTGACGTTATAGAAAGCGTGTTCGACCTTCCCGTTCTCGTCGATGACGAGCGTCGACCTGATGACCCCGGTCACCGTTTTGCCGTAGAGCTTCTTCTCTCCGAACGCGCCGTACGCGGCGAGGGTCTCCTTGGACGGGTCGCCGACCAGCGTGACCTTGAGGGACTCCTTCTCGCGGAATTTCGCGAGTTTCTCCGGCTTGTCCGGCGAGACGCCGATGACGTCGTATCCGGCGCCGGCCAGGAAGTCCAGATTATCCGTGAAGTCGCAGGCCTGCTTGGTGCATCCAGGGGTGAGTGCCGCCGGGTAGAAGTACACGATGACTTTGCGGCCTCGGTGTGCGGCGAGTGAGATCTCGTTGCCGTCCGCGTCGGGCAGGGCGAAGTCGGGGGCGGTGTCGCCGGGCTGCAGTCGCTCGCTCATCAGGCTCTCCTCGGGAGGGTCGGTGACCGTGAGGTACGGATGGGGCAGAGCGTAATAGGGGTGCCGCGGGGTGCGTTCCCGCTGGAGCTGACAGACTGTCGAGCAACGACTACCGGACACGACCACGGAGGCAGCGCAGTGTCGGATGCCACGGATGCCAGGACCCCGGCGCAGATCGAGGCGGACATCGAGACCCGGCGCGCGGATCTCGCGGACACGCTGGACGAGATCGGCGTGCGGCTGCACCCCAGCACGATCGTGGGAGACGCCAGGGCCAAGGTCACATCGGCCGTCGACCAGACCGCGGGGCGCGCGTTCGTCGCGCTGAACCGGGCGGCGAACGGCGTGCGGGCGCAGTTCGTGACGGAGGACGGCGCACCTCGGCTGGAGCGCGTGATTCCGGTGGCGCTGCTCACGGTGGGCGTGGTGGGTCTCTGCGTAACGGCGAAGCGGCGGCGGAGCTGCTGACCCGCCCCGTCCGGCCCGGTGGCCGGCCGGTGGCCCGGGTGCGGACCCTTCGGTGAACACCGCGCCCCGGGCCAGGTAGGTTCGAGCCTGTGAGCGAGAACACCCACGACGACAAGCTGCCCATCCGGATGCTGCACGACCGCGTGCTGGTCAAGTCCGACAGCCCGGAGGGCGAGCGCCGCTCCGGCGGCGGCATCCTGATCCCGGCCACCGCCGCCGTCGGCAAGCGGCTGGCCTGGGCCGAGGTGGTGGCGGTCGGGCAGAACGTCCGGACCGTGGTGCCGGGGGACCGGGTGCTGTACGACCCGGAGGACCGGGCCGAGGTGGAGGTGCGGGGTGTGGCGTACGTCCTGATGCGGGAGCGCGATCTGCACGCGGTGGCTTCGGAGCGGGTGTCCGAGGACTCCACCGGTCTGTATCTGTAGCTCAGCCTGCTGCTCCTGCTGGCTGCTGCCCGCTGGGCACGGTTTTGCTATCGTGGGACGGACCCCGACGAGACGCGCCGTACCGGGCAGATCGACTGTAAAGACGACGCACCCTGCTGATCCGTCTCGCGGAGGTGCCGTCATGGCCTGGATTCTGCTCGTCGTCGCCGGTCTGCTCGAAGTGGCCTGGTCGATCGGGATGAAGTACACCGAAGGTTTTACGAGGCTGTGGCCCAGCCTCTTCACCGGCGCGGGCATTGTCGCGTCCATGCTGCTGCTGTCGCAGGCGGCCAAAACCCTGCCGATCGGTACGGCGTACGGCGTCTGGGTGGGGATCGGCGCGGCCGGTGCGGCGGTGCTCGGCATGGTCGTCCTGGGGGAGCCGGCCACCGCCGCCCGGATCTTCTTCGTCTGCCTGCTGCTGGTCGCGGTCGTCGGCCTGAAGGCGACGTCCGGGCATTAGGCCGTGCATGACGTCCGGGCATGAGGCCGTGCATGAGGTGCGGTCGCGGGCGCCGGACCTGGTTGCGCAGGGCCGGCGCCCGGTGCCTCAAGTGCGGCGGGCCGTGAACGGTCCGCCCGTGCCGAAGGCCAGCGCGGCGAAGCGTTCGCCGATGCGACGGTGGGTCTCGGCGTCCGGGTGGAGCTGGTCGGGCAGCGGCAGTTCGGCGGAGTCCGCCTCGCCGTAGAGCTGGTTGCCGTCGAGGTAGTGCAGGTTGGGGTCGTCGGCCGCCCGCTGCTCCACGATGCGGGAGAGTTCCGCACGGATGATGGTGAGCGTCAGCTTCCCGGCGGCGCGCTCGGCCGGGTCACCGATGGCCCGGAACTCCACCGTCCCCCCGCTGAAGTCCGGGGCGCAGGGGCCCGGGGTGTCCTCATGGATGGGGCAGTGGATCGGCGAGACGACCAGCAACGGTGTGGTGGGGTGTCCCTCGCGGATCGTGTCGAGGAAGCCGTGCACGGCCGGGGCGAAGGCGCGCAGCCGCATCAGGTCGGCGTTGACGATGTTGATGCCGATCTTGACGCTGATCAGGTCCGCCGGGGTGTCCCGCAAGGCGCGGGCCGTGAACGGGTCGAGCAGGGCGCTGCCGCCGAGCCCGATGTTGATGAGCTCCGCGTCGCCGAGCGAGGCGGCCAGCGCCGGCCATGTCGTGGTGGAACTCTCGGCGTTGGAGCCATGGCTGATCGAACTGCCGTGGTGCAGCCACACCTTGCGGCCGCTGTCCGGCACGGGCTCGACGGGGGCGTCGGTGCGCAGCGCGACCAGTTCGGTGACCTCGTTGTACGGCAGCCAGATCTCGATGTCCTTGAGCCCGGCGGCCAGACCGGTGAACCGGACGGTGCCGACCGGGCCGGGCCGGGTCTCCGCGGAACCGGTGGCCAAGTCCACCAGCTGTACGTTGCCGCCCGTCCCGCTCGCCCGGTCGGTCAGGCGGCCGTCGACGAGCAGGTCGTACAGCCCGTCGGGGCGGGGCGGGGCGCCCTGGTAGGCCATCTTGGTGCGGAGCGTGTCCAGTTCGACGGTGGTGGCCCGGGTGCGGATGGCCAGTCGCACGCCGGACGGCTGGGCCTCCGCCATGGCCAGCTGCCCGTCGGAGCACTGAGCGCGGGCCCGGGCGGGCAGTCGGTGCGGCAGGAGGCCGTGCTCGGTGCGTTCCAGGTCGAGGGCGCCCTTCAACAGGTCCGCGGTGATGGGCGTGCTGATCGGGGCGGCGTCGCTGTGCCGGTCGTTGGGCGCGTCGGGGTGCGGGGAGTTCATGATCCCAGCCTGTCAACCGGATTACTGATCCGCACACCCTTTTCAGTGCGCCCTTTTCCGCACACCCTTTTCCGCGCGCCTTTTCAGCCGTCGGTCTGAGCTGCCCGCCGACGGTTCAGCCATCCGTGGTGCCGGTTGTTCAGCCACCGGTGGTGCCGCCCCCTGTGTCGCCGCCGGTGTCCGTGCCTTCGTCCGTCAGCCCGCCGATCACGCCGGGGCTCTCGCTGCTGGGGGTCTCCGACGGCTCCGGGGCCGTCGGAGAGGGCTCGGTGCTCGGCGGTGCGGACGACGGTCCGGTCGGTGCCTCGCTCGGCGATGAGGGCGAAGCCGATGCCGAGGGGGATGCGGAGCTCTTGGCCGGGGTGGGCAGCGGTTCCTGGCGCGCACCCGACTGGAGGTCGAGGTGGAAGGGGGTGCGCGGGGTGCCCGCGAGTGCGGCCCCCGTGTACTGGCCCCAGATCTGCGCGGGTGCGCCGCCGCCGTTGATGCGGGGCAGGCCGAGTGCCCCGTACAGCGGCTTCTGCACCCCGGTGTTCGGGTCCTGGCCCATCACGGAGATGACGGTCGACAGGTCCGGGGTGTATCCGGCGAACCAGGCGGCCTTGTCGTTCTCCGCGGTGCCGGTCTTGCCCGCCGCGGGCCGCCCGGCGGACTTGGCCGCGGTGCCGGTGCCGCTCGCGACGACGCTCTTCAGGATCGATGTGGTGGTGTCCGCGGCCTGGCGGCTGACGCCCTGGACGGTGGTCTTCTTCGGCAGCGCGAGCTTCTCGCCGTTCTTGGTGACCTTCTCGATGAGGGTGTACGTCCCGTGCTTGCCGTGGCCCGCGAGTGTCGCGTACGCCTCGCTCATGTCCAGCACGCTGGCGGTGGCGGGGCCGAGTGCGATGGAGGGGTACGGGTTGAGGTCGGGGGTGTTCTTCGGGATGCCGAGGTCGATCGCGGTCTGCTCGACCTTGGACGGGCCGACGTCCTCGGCCATCTGCGCGTACACCGCGTTGACGGACTTGTCGGTGGCGGTGGAGACGGTGATGCGGCCGTACGACACGTCGTCCTCGTTGCCCGGCGCGTAGCCGGTCGATCCGTTCGGGCCCTGCACCGTGCGGTGGTTGGTGCCGTCGTAGATGGTGCTCGGGGTGATCCTGCGCCCGTCCTGGGTGGTCGAGCGGTTCTCCACGGCCGAGGCGAAAACGTACGGCTTGAAGGTGGAACCGACCTGGTAGTCCCGGCGGGTGGCGTTGTTGACGTACTGCTTCGTGTAGTCGACGCCGCCGTACATCGCGACGACCTTGCCCGTGTCGGGTTCCACCGATGCGCCGCCGACGCGGACGTTGCGGTCGGCGCTGCGGCTCTTGCTGAGCTTGCTGTTCACCTGGTCGTTCACCGCGCTGGTGAGCGCGTGCTGCTTGCTGCGCTGGAGGGTGGTGGTGATGCGGTAGCCGCCGGTGGCGAGCGTGTCCTCGTCGATGATCTTGTTGCTGGTGAGGTCGTCCTTGACGGCCTGGACGAGGTACCCGCGCTGTCCGGAGAGGCCGGACGAGGGCCTGACCTTTCCGGGCACCGGGAACTTCTCCTTGGCGCGAGCCCCGGGGCTGAGCCACTTCTTCTTGACCATGCCGTCGAGTACGTAGTTCCAGCGGGCCTCGGCCCGGCCCTTGTTCCCGGGGTGCACCACGACGTCGTACGCGCTGGGGGCATTGAGCAGGGACGCGAGGTAGGCGCCCTGGGCGATGTCGATGTCCTGGATGTTCTTGCCGTAGTACGCCTGGGCGGCGGCCTGGATGCCGTAGGCGTTGCGCCCGAAGTAACTGGTGTTGAGATAGCCCGCGAGGATGTCGTTCTTGCTCTCCTCGCGGTCGAGCTTGATCGAGATGAAGAACTCCTTGACCTTGCGGCTGATGGTCTGTTCCTGGCCGAGGTAGTAGTTCTTGACGTACTGCTGGGTGATGGTCGAGCCGCCCTGGGTGCCCTTGCCGGTCACGGTGTTCCAGGCGGCGCGGACCATCGCCTCGGGGTCGATGGCGCTCTCGGAGTAGAAGTTGCGGTCCTCGGCGGAGAGCGCGGCGTGCTGGACGCCGATGGGGATCTGGGAGAGCTGCACGCTCTCGCGGTTGACCTGGCCGTCGCGGGCCAGTTCGGTGCCGTCGGAGTAGAGATAGACGTTGCTCTGCGCGGTGGCTGCGGTGTTGGCGGTGGGGATGTCGACGAGGTTGTAGCCGGCGATGAGCCCCCCGATGATCAGTACGAGGATCACCAGGACGGTGCCCAGGACCATCCGCCAGGTGGGGATCAGCCGCCGCCAGCCCTTGCGTTGGGGGCGCTTGCGCTTCTTGGCCGCTTGCTCGTCGCTCACTGTCTCTCCAGCGTCCGGCACAAAGGTGTCGTCAGGGGCGTCATGGGGGCGTCATGGGGGATGTCGCGAAAGGGGTCGTAAACGGTGCTGTATGGGGTGAATCGTGTTGTACGCCCATAAAACACTGTTGGGGCGCCCGGTTCGAACTGGACGGATTATTCGGTCGCGGCGTGTGCTCCCCCTGGACTATGCTCGTGCGCTTTGGTGCTTGCACGGGGGGAGCGGCCCGGGGCGGGCCGGACAGGGCGGAACAAACCGGGGGAGGAGGCTCGTATGCGGCTGTACGCGGTCGTGGCCGCAGGGGGGTTCCGGCGCTTCGCCACCTACCGGGTGGCCACGGCGGCGGGGGTGTTCACCAACACCGTCTTCGGCTTCATCATGGCGTACACATACATCGCGCTCTGGGACGAACGCCCGCACCTGGGCGGCTACGACCAGCCGCAGGCCCTCACCTATGTGTGGCTCGGCCAGGCGATGCTGACGACGATGGCGTTCATGGGCGGCGGCCTGGAGGACGAGCTCATCGAGCGTATCCGCACGGGCGACATCGCGATCGACCTCTACCGCCCCGCCGACCTGCAACTCTGGTGGATGGCAAGCGACTTGGGGCGGGCCGGGTTCCAGCTCATCGGGCGCGGGGTGGCGCCCATGGCGCTGGGGGCGCTCGCGTTCCACCTCGCGCTGCCGGCCGACCCTTTCGTGTGGCTCGCGTTCCTGGTCGCGCTCCTCTTCGGGGTGATTGTCAGCTTCGCGATCCGCTATCTCGTGGCGCTCTCCGCGTTCTGGCTGATGGACGGGGCGGGCGTCGCCCAGATCGCGGGGATCGCCGGGATGTTCTTCTCCGGGATGCTGCTGCCGCTGAACCTCTTCCCCGGGGTGCTGGGCGAGGTGGCCCGGCTGCTGCCCTGGTCGGTGCTGCTCCAGGTGCCGGCCGACATCATCCTGGGCCGGCGGACCGGCTGGGACCTGGTGTCGGCGTACGCCTTCCAGCTCGGCTGGGCCGTGGTGCTGCTCGGCGCCGGGCGGCTGCTCCAGTCCGCCGCGACGCGGAGGGTGGTGGTGCAGGGTGGCTGAGGGGCTGCGCGCGTACTGGCTGATCGCCGGGATGTGGATCCGCTCGACGATGGCGTACCGGGCGTCGTTCGTGATGACGGCTCTCGGCAACTTCGCGGCGACCGGGCTCGACTTCGCCGCGATCCTGCTGATGTTCTCGCACGTCAACCGGCTCGGCGGCTACTCGCTGGGCGAGATCGCCTTTCTGTACGGGACCGCTTCGAGCGCGTTCGGCTTCTCCGACCTGGTGATGGGCTCGATGGACCGGCTGGGCCGCCGGGTGCGCGACGGGACGCTGGACACCCTCCTGGTGCGCCCCGTCCCGGTGATCGCCCAGATCGCCGCGGACCGCTTCGCCCTGCGCAGGCTGGGCCGGATCACCCAGGGGCTGCTGGTTCTCGGGTACGCCCTGGCGGTCGTCGACGTCCACTGGACGCCGCTGAAGGTCCTGATGGTGCCAGTGATGGTGATCAGCGGCGCGGTGGTCTTCTCCGCGGTGTTCGTGACGGGGGCGGCGTTCCAGTTCTGGGCGCAGGACGCGTCGGAGGTGCAGAACTCCTTCACCTACGGAGGGGCGACGCTGCTTCAGTACCCGCCGACGGTCTTCGCGAAGGACCTGCTGCGCGGGGTGACCTTCGTCATCCCGCTGGCCTTCGTCAACTGGCTGCCCGCGCTGTATGTGCTGGGGCGGCCGTACCCGCTGGACCTGCCGGAGTGGCTGGCGTTCCTGCCGCCGCTGGTGGCGGGGGTGTGCTGTGCGGCGGCAGGAGTGGCGTGGCGGGCGGGGCTCAGGTCGTACCGGAGTACGGGGAGTTAGAACTTCTCGGAGCTTGCCGGTCATCAACGCGTCGTCGTGATCCTGTTGTTGGCCCCGTCCGGAATCGCGTACCACAACGGCGAGCCCTGGAACGGAGAGCAACAGCTTGATTCCCGGCAAGCCCTCGCATGCCCTCGCAAGCCGTCAGCTCGACGCGAGCTGGTTGGCGATCTCCTTCTGCCACTTCTCGGCATCGGCGGAGTCGTTCAGGGACTGCGTCCACTGCTCCGTCGTCATGTGCAGGTTTGCGGGGCCTGCCTTCAGCGCGACGAGCAGTTCCCGGGCCGAGGCACGATACTCCGGCGAGGTCTGCCGACCGGCGGAGGTCTCGGGGCCCGCGGCGAGACCGTAGAGGGTGCGCGCCATGGCATCGCGCTTGCTGTGCTCGGCCTTCTTCCAGAACTTCAGCGCTTCCTTGAGCGCGTCCTGGCGGGAGGCGGGCTCGGAGGCGGCCGGGCCACCCTCTTCCGTGGGCGGGGCCCAGCGGTCGGGGTGACGGGCGCCCTCGTAGCGCTTCTTGCCGGCGCGCCCGGCCTTGTACGCGGTGACCGAGAGCAGCAGCCCTGCCGCTGTTGCGGCCAGGCCCCAGCCGGCCGGGTTGGTCGCCAGCGCCCCCGTGGCAGCCGCTGCGATCGTCACCGCGCCGCCTGCCGACCTCGCGCCGTCTCCGACCGCGCCGACGCCCTGCTTCCAGAGCTTGTTGCGCTGCTTCGCCAGGGCGTAGTCCCGGGTGGTGTTGAGGACGTTGGTGTCCTCCGCGTTCTTGAGGTCCCCGGCGGCCTTCTCGATGGTCGAGAAGGCGCCACTGGCACGGTCCAGGGCGGCGCCCAGCCGGTCCGAGAGGCCGTCCTCGTCGCCGTCGTGGGCGCGCTCCAACGCGACATAGGCCTGCGCGAGCGCCCAGTGGCTCTCCACCTCCGCCTCGCGGAGCCGGTTGAGCTCGGGGTCGTCCACCTTCGGGGGCACCTCGATCTTCTTGACGGCCCGGTACTTGCGTGTCGTCAGCCCGAACCGACGCGTCGCACGGACGCTCTTGACGCCCGCGACGGCGCCGATCACCCCGCCACCGGCCTCAGCGACACCCGCTGCCGTCACGACGGCCTCCGCGGCCAGGGAGTTCTTGGCGACGCCGATGACGTCGGAGCTGTAAGTAGCCAGGTTCTGGATCGCGTCGAGCGTCTTGGAGCGGAACTTCTTGTGTGGGGCGTGGGAGGAGGCGCCCGCCGGGTTCTCCTTGGATTCCTTGTGCGCCTTGCGTGCGTCGATGACGTTGTTGACCGCCGTGACGCCGTCGGTGACGCCCATCTCGGCGCCGGCCGCGGCCGAGGACGCGCCGACCTGCTCCGACAGATGCGTGTCGGCGGCCTGGGACGCGTGCAGGTTCATCTCCGCGTTGGCCGGGACCAGACCGCGCAGGACGAAGGTGTCGAGGACGTCGAGGTGCTTGTTGGCCCGCTCCAGCGCACTGGCGATCCGCTCCCGGATGTTCAGCCCGGTACGGGACGTCTTCGCCTGCGGCTTGCCCGTCGTCCCGTCACCGGAGGCCTTCGCCGCGTTGTCCTCCGCGAGACGCTGGACAACGGCGGACGCGGCCCTGTTGCCGGCGAGCGCCTGTATCGACCCCATCATCGGTCCGACGCCGTGGAGGTGGGGCGCCCCCGCCAGGTTCTCCGGGCCGCGTGAGACAGGCCGGGGCCGTCGAACGGCCGACTGCCGGGTGCGGTAGTCGAAAGCAGTGTTACCCACCGGTATCCTTCCGTGCTCGTGCTGTCGCCGGGTGCGTGGCAAGACGTGGCAAGACGGGGCCTCCGGCGGGTCCTTGCTTTCTTCACAGTATTGACTGCCTGCCGACTCCCGCGGAAGGGTTTCTCGTCTCACATCGGTTCTATACGCCGGTTCGTGGCCGTCGGACCGCCGATCAGGCCGTGTGGCGCTGGTGCTGGTGCCGGCACGTCGGTGGTGGCAGCGTCATCCGCCCTCAGGCCGGCTTGCGCCACACGGAGATGTGCTTCGTGGAGTCCTGGGTGAACGGCGCCCCGTCCCAGTCCGTGACGCGACGATCCAGTTCGAGCCCGGCGATCCGTGCCATCAGGTCGAGCTCGGCCGGCCACGCGTACCGGTGCCGGGAGTTGCCGCGACGGTAGCGGCCGTCGTCGCCGTCCCGGGTGAAGTGGTGTGAGACGAGCATCTGTTGGACCAGGTCGAAGGTGTCGAAGCCGAGATGCCGCTCAGAGACGTCGAACGGCACCGCGACCTGGCCGGGCGGCAGGAACCGCAGCGGTGGTACGCCCAGCTCGATGACGAACCGGCCGCCGGGCGCCAGATGACGTGCGGCGTTACGGAAGCACTCGACCTGCTCGTCCTGCGTGAGCAGGTTCGTGATGGTGTTGTAGACGAGATAGACCAGAGTGAACTCGCCGGGGACGACGGTGGTAGCCATGTCCCCGATCGTTACGGGGAGGGTGTTCCCGTCGATCTTGCGCCGGAGCACCGCTGCCATGTGCTCGGACAGTTCGATGCCCACTACCGGCACGCCGCGTTCCCGGAGCGGGACGCCCACTCGTCCGGTCCCGATGGCGAACTCCAGGGCCCGGCCATCTCCGGCGAGTTCGGCGAGGAAGGCGAGAGCCGGTCCGAGAACGGCGGCCGAAGACGTCTCGTTCTCCTGGGCGTCGTAGCGGTCGGCGGTCGCGCGGGTCCACAGTTCGCTGCTCGTCACGGGCGGCCACTTTGCCGGGTGCTGAGGGCGCTGTCGACGTATTTACCCCCATGCATTTACCTTCGCGTATTTACCTTCCACCGGCTCCGGCCACACAGTTCAGGGCGGGCCGGTCGGGACGTTCCGGGGGCACTCTCTGGAGCACCACACCCTGACGTGGGGTCAGGCGCGCCTCAGGGTAAGGCGGGGGGCTTCCCCCATGGTGGCCCGGCGGGACGCGACGGCAGGCTGGGAAACATGCAGACCACAGTGAAGCGCCCCTCGACCGTCCGCCGCGGGGCCGCCGGGCTCGCCTTCGCCGCCGCCCTCGCGGCCATGGCCACCGGTGCGGCGAGCGCCCCCGCCGTCGCTGCCGACGCGCCTCCCGCCCCCGCGTACGACTTCAGCGACTGCCCGGACATCCCGGCGGGTGTCGAAGCGGCCGACTGGAAGTGCGAAGTCCTCACCGCCACCGGCTCGTTGACCCTCGGTAGTCGCAGCATTCCGGAGCTGGCTCCGATGACCATCACCCATGCCGAGGGCCCGCTGCCCGACGGGAGTGACGGGCAGGTCTGGGGTGCCCTGCGCAGCGCCCCGTCCGCTGTCCCCGGCGGGCTTTCCGGCCACGCCTCCAGCCGTAACCCGCTGCTCTCGCTGTCCCTCCGACCGGAGTACGGCGGCCGGTCCGACTTCTACTCCGTCGGGAACAGCCTGGGCCTGTTCACCCTGCGCTTCCGCGTCCTCAGCCCCCTGCTGGCGCACAGCTGCGTCATCGGCGCCGACAACCCCGTCGAACTGCACCTGAAGCGAGCAGGTGACTCCCAGTGGGTCTCGAAGAACCCTCCGGTCATCACGTTCGACGCGTACGACGACGCCTTCACCGTCCCTGCCGCCGACGGCTGCGGGCCGCTGGGCAGGCTCGTCAACGACCGGCTGGGCCTCTCGGCGGCGTCCGGGAACGCGATCACCTTGTCCGCGCAGTACACCTTCAAGACGTACGACCAGCTTCCGCCGCGCTGACGCCACCCGTTCCCGGCCGGGCGGCGCCCGGCGATATCCGCTCGCTGCGCGAGGGCGGCCGTTGGTACGCTCGCCGACTCATGGAATGGAAGTGAACGCAATGCGGTGCCGAAGCCACCTGACCTCCGGACCAGGGGAGTCGGCCTGCCATGGATGATGACTTCATCGAACTCGAAGCCCTGGAAAAGGTCTTCGACGTACGCCGCAAGTCCGGCTTCCTGCGCAGGGAGAAACACCAGGTCCGCGCCGTCGACGGCATCAGCTTCCGGGTACCCCGGGGCGAGATGGTCGGCTACATCGGTCCGAACGGCGCGGGCAAGTCCACCACCATCAAGATGCTCACCGGCATCCTCACCCCCAGCGCCGGACGCATCCGCGTCGCCGGCCTCGACCCCTCCCGCGAGCGGACGAAGCTCGCGCAGCGCATCGGCGTGGTCTTCGGCCAGCGCACCACCCTCTGGTGGGACCTGCCGCTGCGCGACTCGTACCGGCTGGCCCACCGGATGTACCGCATCCCCGACGACCGGTTCCGCGAGAACATGGACCGCTGTGTCGAACTGCTCGACCTCGCGGAGCTGCTGGAGGTCCCGGTACGACAGCTCTCGCTCGGCCAGCGGATGCGCGGCGACATCGCGGCGGCCCTGCTGCACGATCCGGAGGTCCTCTATCTGGACGAGCCGACGATCGGCCTCGATGTCATATCCAAGGCCAAGGTCCGCGGCTTCCTGCGGGACCTGAACGCCGAGCTCGGCACCACCGTCCTGCTCACCACGCACGACCTGACCGACATCGAGCAGCTCTGCAAGCGGGTGATGGTGATCGACCACGGCCGGCTGATGTACGACGGTGCGCTGGCGGGGCTGCACGAGGTGGGCGAGAGCGAGCGGACCCTGGTGGTGGATCTGGAGCAGGAGCTGCCGCCGATCGACATTCCGTCGGCCCGCACTGTCCGGGTGGAGGGGCCCCGGCAGTGGCTGGCGTTCCCGGCGTCGGCCTCGGCCGCCCCGCTCGTCGCGGCCGTCGCCGCCGCGTACCCGCTGGTCGACCTCGCGGTACGGGAGCCGGACATCGAGGCCGTCATCGCGAAGATGTACGCGGACCGGGACTTCCGGTAGCCGCCCGCCGGAAGGAGGCGCCCGCGGTGGGTGCTTTCGGTGGGGCGCTTCCGGAGAGTGCTCCGGCAGGGGGCAGACCCTCAGGCGCTGGCAGGCGCCGACGTGGTCAGGGTGTTCAGGTCCACGGTCATCGCCATCCTGCGGTACCCGGCGTCGCTCGGGTGCAGGTGGTCGCCGGAGTCGTAGCCGGGCCGGAGCCTGCTCGGGGCGTACGGGTCGCGCAGGGCCCTGTCGAAGTCGACCACCGAGTCGTAGACACCGCCCGCCCTGATGGTCGCGTTGACCTGCTGGCGTACGGCCTCCAGCCGCGGAGTCACCCCGAGGTGGCCGCCGAACGGCATCAGCGTCGCTCCGACCACGTGCAGCCCCCGCGCCCGCGCTTCCTGGGCCAGCTTGCGCAGCCCGTCGGTGATCTGCCGTGCGGTCACGTTGTGCGGCAGCCGCAGGACGTCGTTGATGCCGAGTTCGAAGACGACCGACTTCACACCGGAGCGCCCGAGCACATCACGGTCGAAGCGGTCGAGGCCGCTCTGCCCCTTGCCGGCGAGCAGGACGCGGTTGCCGCTGATGCCCTCGTTCAGTACCCCGTAGTGGCCGGCGAGCCGGGTGGCGAGTACGTCCGTCCAGCGCTGGTTGGTGTCCGCGGTGGAGGTGATGCCGTCGGTGATCGAGTCGCCGAAGACCACGACCGAGCCGCGGGCCTCGTGGGTGAGGACGTCCACGGCGGTGAGGTAGCGCCAGTAGGGCGTCTCGACGGTGTGGCCGCCGAGGCTGGCGTACGAGATCTGCCGGGCGTGCGGGTGGTACGTGACCGGGCCGCTCGGCGCCGGGGTGGTGAAGGAGACCGTCACATTGCCGTTGCTCGGGATCTGGATGCGGGCCGCGTCGCTGATGGTCTGCCCGCCGGCCGGGATCGTGACGTAGTGGCGCCCGTCGAACGTCACCGCCTGGATCGAGCCGTCGGCCGAGACGGATGCCTCGGTGATCTTCAGCGGCTGGGTGCCGAAGAGGTTGGAGAGGGTGATCCGGGTCAGCGAGCCGCCGATGCTGGTGTGCACGACGTTACGGATGGTGCTCCCGGGGAGGCCGTTCGGTGTACCGGGCTCGGGCCCGACGGGCGCCGCGGACCAGGTGCCCGTCCAGTTGCCGGACGCGGGCACCCCCGACGAGACCCGCGACGGGGTTCCGGCGGAGACCGTGGTGGCCGGGGATTTCACCATGGCGAAGATGCCAACGGAAACGAGCGTCACCACTGCCGCAAGCGTGGCGAGCAGGGCGTAACCACGGCTCCTGGTCATGAGCGGTCGGTCTCCTCGGGAACTCGGCGTGCGTCCCAGGAGTAGCTGAGGCAGGGACAATACGCACGGGGCGGTACAGGTGCAGGAACGGAAACGGGCGGAACGGGCGGAGCAGGCGGAGCTGATGGAACGTACTGGCAGGGAAACGGAAGTCGGAGCCGGACCTGGGACGGAAGGCGTCACAGGCACCGCGCCACTGGGCTCCGTTGCCTACAGCGCGGCCGATGAGGAGAAGCGCCGTGGGGTCCGCCGTATGAAGACGACGGCCACCGGACTTCTCCTTCTGGTCGCTCTCATTTTCGTACTCGCCACTTGGGCTTCGCACACCGGGGCAGGGTCGTGGGCCGGGTATGTCGCCGCGGCGGCTGAGGCGGGCATGGTGGGTGCGCTGGCCGACTGGTTCGCCGTGACGGCACTGTTCCGCCGGCCACTTGGCCTCCCCATCCCTCATACCGCAATCATCCCCAACAAGAAAGACCAGCTTGGGGAGTCACTTGGTTCCTTCGTTGGGGAAAATTTTCTGTCGGAATCTGTCGTACGGGCAAGATTGCGGGCCGTCGGCATCGGCGGACGGCTCGGATCCTGGCTCGCTGAACCGGAACACGCCGACCGGGTGACGGCGGAGCTGTCGACGGCGCTGCGCGGCGCGCTGACCGTGCTGCGCGACTCGGACGTCCAGGCGGTGGTCGGTGAGGCGATCACCCGCCGTGCGGAGGCCGCCGAGGTCGCACCCGGTCTCGGGAAGATGCTGGAGAAGGTCGTCGCAGACGGGGGCCACCGGCGGGTCGTCGACCTGGTCTGCATGCGGGCCCACGACTGGCTCACCGTCCACTCCGATTCGGTGATGGACGCGGTGCAGGGCGGGGCGCCGGGGTGGACGCCGCGGTTCGTCGACAAGAAGATCGGCGACCGCGTCTACAAGGAGCTGCTGCGCTTCATCACCGAGATGCGCGACATGCCCGAGCATCCGGCGCGTGGCGCCCTCGACCGCTTCCTGGCGGACTTCGCGTCCGACCTCCAGTCCGACACCGACACCCGGGCGCGGGTGGAGCGCCTCAAGTCGGAGCTGGTGGGCCGCTCGGAGGTGCAGGACGTCATCGCCTCGGCGTGGGCCTCGGTACGCACCATGATCATCTCGGCGGCGGAGGACGAGCAGAGCGAACTGCGGCTGCGGGCCCGCGCCTCGCTGCTGTCTCTGGGCGCCCGGCTGGCGACCGACGCCCGCCTCCAGCAGAAGCTGGAGGGGTGGCTGGAGGACGCGGCGGTGTACGTGGTGACGACGTACCGCGGCGAGATCACGTCCCTGATCTCGGACACGGTGGCGGGCTGGGACGGCGAGCAGACGTCCCGCAAGATCGAGGCACACATCGGCCGTGACCTGCAGTTCATCAGGATCAACGGCACGGTCGTCGGTGCGCTGGCCGGCCTGGCGATCTACGCGGTGTCGCACGCCCTGGGGGCGTAGCCCATCGGCCTGCCCCAGACGCCAGACGCTAGGCGCGGCGGGCGACCACCGTCGAGGCCACGGCGACAGCACCGGCCACCGAGAACACGGCGGGCCAGGCGCCGATCTTCTTCGCGAGCGGGTGGGACCCGCCGAACGCGGCGAGGTAGACACCGGTGAGGGCGGCGGCCTTGGCCGTACCGGCCTCCTGCTGCCACTGCCGGGCGGCGACCGCACCGGCGGCGGCGAGCGCCACGCCCCCGAGGGGACGCTTCCTGGTCCAGCGGGCCACGGCGAAACCGCCGACGAGACCGGTGGCTGCTACGGCTGCTGCGGGAATCTTTGCCATGAGGACGAGGCTAATGGCGCGGATTCGGAGGCCGGTGGCGGGGTGGGGATCGGGGGTCGAGAGCCGAGAGCCGAGGGGAGGAGGGAGGGGGGAGGGGGCGGGCACGGTCGGCGTACGTGTGGGTGCAGAAAGGGGGCGAGGGCAGGCGGCCGGTCGAGCTGCGGCGGTGGGTGGATGGCTGTTACAGCTTCCGGACAATTTCCGTCCCGGGCTCCGTGAACTCCCCCTGGAGGGCACACATCTCACTTCCCGTAAGGCGCACTGGACACGGGGAGCGCCGGACGGAGATCCGGCGCCGGAGAAGAGGAACCATGACCGCCAAGCTCACTCGCGCAGTCCGTTGCACCGCCGCCGTGCTGGCGGTCATCGCGGTCGGCGCGGGCGCCACCGCGTGCGACTCGTCATCCGGGTCGACCTCTTCCAAGGCCGGCGGGTGGTCCGGCCTCCAGGGTGGGTCGCAGGAGAAGGCGCAGGCGGCCGGGGACAGCATGAAGAACGTGAAGAAGATGGCCGAGAAGGGCTCACGCACCGACGCGGTGAACCTCGCCTCCACCGCCTCCACCACGGGCGCGGAGAGCAAGCGCTGCCACACCGGCGAACTGACCTTCAATTGGGGCGGCCCGCACGGAGGAGCCCCGGACATGCAGGCCGACTACCAGCAGATGGCCACGGTCCGGCTCGCCAACAGCGGCAACCGCACCTGCACCCTGCACGGCTTCCCCGGTGTCCGCCTGATCAGCACGACCGGCGAGACCTGGGACCTGCCCCGCTCCTCGGACAAGTCCAGCACCATGACCCTGAGCCCCGGCGACGACACCTCCATGGTCTCCATGAACATCCTGCCGCTCCCCAACGCCATGAAGGGCCCCAAGCCGTTCAAGGTGAGCCAGGTCCTGATCACGCCGCCCGACGAGACCACCCACGTCACCCTCAAGTGGCCCTACGGCGGTGCCGTCCTGGACCAGTCCGGAGCCACTCGCCCCGGCACCTTCGTCAACCCGATCGGCATCGGCTGAACGCACGGCGCCATCACGCCACCGCGGCGGGGCGAGGCCTCAAGCTGTGCACTGACAGGCGGGCAGGGTCAGTTGGCCCGCGCCGCCGCCCACCCGCATGTCTCCGCGATGGCCGCCGTGTCCCAGTAGAACGGCCGGACCTCGCTGATCCGACCGCCCCGTACCGCGACCGTCTGAAGGATCGGAAAGGCGATCTCCCGGCCGGTGGCGCGGGAGCGCGCCTCGATGCGGTGGAGCACCACGAGGGTCTCGCCGGTGGCGAGGATCTCCTGCCCGGCCATCCGGAAGGACTCCCAAGTCCGGCTCATCGCACGGAAGAAGCGGGCCATGCCGTCGTGTCCGTGCCAGGTCCCGCCGTACGGAAGCCCGGCCGCCTGATGCAGTACGACATCGGGGGCGAAGAACGGCGCCAGGATGTCGAAGCCGACCGCGTCCGGGCCGCCGGCGGCGAGATAGCGGGCCTCGGCCGCGTACATGCTCTGGAGCACGGCCAGCGGTTCACGTGCGGCTGCTGTCGCTGATGGGGTCTCTGTCATGCACCCGAGCCTGGCGGCGGCGGGCGCGCGGTGCTGGCGGCCATCGGACGTCACGTCGGCCGGATGGCGATCATCCAGTTGCCGGGGCCGCACCGGCCTCGTTGCTGCTGAACTCGAAGCGATCGAGGCGGGGGCGCTGCCGCAGGGGGTGGAGCGCCGGCTGGCGCGGTTGTGGCCGGACCGGTAGGAGCTACCGGGGAGTTTCCCGGGTGGTTTCTGCCGGTCCGGAGTTACCGGGGCGCGTCCCGGGCCGGCGCGGCGACGGCACTGTACGTACGCCCACCCGCGACGAAGTCACCGAGCGGACACATGCCGAAACCGTCCACGTGGACGCGCCACGACGCCTGGTTCTCGGCCTCGATGAAGGCGACCACGGCATCGGCCCGGCCCCCGGCAGCCTCGACCGCCAGCTCGAACAGCCCCCTGGCCACGCCGCGCCCCCGGAAGGCGGCGTCGACCACGACCGGCCCGTACATCAGCCAGCGCGACGCGCTCAGCGGCTGACCCTGCCAGCGCAGGGAGTCCTGGGCGTCGAGCAGCGCGCGTACGGGCGGCGGCGGGCTGGACAGCCGCTCGGCCGAGGACAGAGCAAGAAGCCCCACTACGCGGCCGGCGCGACCGCGAGCATCCGGGCCACCCGTGCTGTCCTGGCCGTCCGCGCCACCTTGTTCACCTGCGTCATCAGCGACGAGGAGACTTCCGTCCCGGACCATCGCACGCAGGGCGGCAGCGTCAAAGTTGCCCTGCACGAATCCCTGCTCGGAGCGTTGCTGCTCGGTGAGGGCATCGCGACGGTTGGCGGCGAAGAGCTCCGCCATGGCGGGCACATCGGCCTCAGTGGCATACCGGTACTGCATGGTGCCGATGCTCCCACGGCCGGAACCGCGACGAGAAAGAGGCGGCGACGTTTCACTGACGCGTCGGCCCGCCCCAGCACACTCAGCCGTTCGGTTGTTCCGGCGGCTCCGGCTGAGGCGCGGTCTGCGGATACGGGACGAACATGCTCAGGCGATAGGTGGTCGGCGGCTCCGCACGACCGGGACCGGGACCGGGATCGGGGTCGGAGTTGGGACCGGGACCGGGACCGGGATCGGGACCGGGGTCGGGACCAGAGTTGGGACCCGGGTTGGGACCGCGCAGCGTGTCCACGCGCAGCATCGACGCATCAGTCAGCCCGAGCTCACTCCGGATCCGCGGCACCGAACTCTGCCATTCCGCCGCGTCCTGGGTCTCGAAAACGACTTCCCACCGCCCCGCTCCGGCACCCCGCAACGGGCCGCCCCGCTGCTGATTCCTCCGCTTACGCTGCTGTCCTGGCACGGGGCCAGCATGTCCTCCGGCCCGCCCGGCAGGCAAGAAAGCTCATTGTCGGCCCGGTACGGCCGTGGGACGCTGGGCCGATGATCACAGAGCCCACCGAGCGAGATCTGCCGGCTGCCGCCGAGGCCCTGGGCAGGGGAGGTCTGGACTGGCTCGTCGGCTCGGCGCGGGACACCGGAAACGGCCTGGCCTGGACGGAGACCACGACCGACGAGGAACTGGACCCCACCCTCTACAGCGGGACTGCCGGGATCGTGCTGGCGCTGCTCGAAGGCCGGGAGCACTTCGGCGACGACCGGTACGGCGATGCCGCAGCGCGGGGCGCACTGACCCTCGCGGCCGCCGCGGAGGAGTGGGACGTCAGCTCCCTGTACACGGGCCTGACCGGAATGGCCGTAGCCCTGCGCGCGGTGCACGGACTGCTGGGGGACACGGCCGCAGGCGCGGCCGCGGACCGGGCGATGGAGCGGGTGCGGTCCCGGTTCGACGGAACGCGCTGGGACGACAGATGGTTCGACCTGCTGATCGGCAACGCGGGCATCGCTCTGGGCGCACTGGCCGTGGGAGAAGACGAGTTGGCCGTACGCGCGGTGACGCCCTACCTCCGTACCGCGGAACGGACAGCGGGCGGCGTGCAGTGGGAGTCGCTGTCCGGGGCACCGGCCCGATTCCACCATCTCTCGCACGGCACACTGGGCATCGCGTACGCACTGGCCGCCGTGGGCCGGCAGGCCGGACGCCCCGACCTGACCGAACTGGCAGTGGCCGGCGCCTCGGACGTGGCCGCCCGCAACGAGGCGGGCCCGGCGGGCTTCCTGGTCCCGCACTCCGACCCGCAGCACGTCCCGGACCGCATCGAGCGCTACAGCTACGGCTGGTGCCACGGCCCGACGGGCGACGCCCAGGCGTTCCGGCTGCTGGCGGCGGCCCTCCAGGACCCGTCCTGGTCGGCACTGGCGGACGGGTGCTGGCACACGGTCACCCACTCCGGCCTCCCACAGCGGCTGCGCCCCGGCTTCTGGGACAACAACGGCCGGTGCTGCGGGACGGCAGGGGTACTGGCGCTGGCGTGCGACCGGTACGTCGAACACGGCGATGGCCTGGACTTCGCGAACATCCTCGTCACGGACCTCGCCTCCCGGTCGATCGAGGACGCGGCGGGAGTGTGCTGGTCGAACCTCGAACACCGAGCCACCCCGAGCGAACTCACACCCCACACAGGCTGGGGCATGGGCAACGCCGGCATCGTCCGCGAACTGCTCCGCTATGCCCGGCTGGGCACGGGACGGGATGCTGCGTACGCGGTCGACTGGCCTGATCACCCGGGGGCGGGTGCTGACTTGGGCGGGTTCAAGCTGTCGTGAGGGGGAGTGCTCGTACTGCTCCGTCCGGTCGTGACCCGAGGGGCTTCAGCCGAATTGACCTGCTCGCACAGCTCCTATGAACCCTGCCCAGGCGGGTCCACTCACAGTAAGCCGGGCGGCGTTCGGCTGCTTCGAATCGCGCACCAGCGTTCCGTCACATGCCGGTGCGCACTCGACGCACTCTGTGCCGCTACCCCCGCTGAAGGTGGATTTGAACCAGCGAGGTTCCGGCCCCTTGGTCATTAACTCTCCTTGGCCACGCTTCGGATGAGGTCGGCGGAGGCGTCGATGTCGAGTGCCTGCGCACGGAGGTACTGGAAGGCCAATCTATAGCGTTCGATTTCTTTCGGCTTCTCCATGAACAGGCCGCCCCCGATGATGTCCACGTACACGACATCCAGGTGAGCTGTCTGGCCGCCAAGGATGGTGAAGCTACCTACGGCGGCAGCGTGTGCTCCGGTGCTGAACGGCAGGATCTGGACAGTGACGTCGGGGCAATCGGACACCGTCAACAGGTGCAGGAGCTGATCCCGCATAGTGTTGCGACCGCCAACCCTGCGACGGATGGCTGCTTCGTCGATGACCGCCCAAATATGGGGCGGCTGCTCACGTTTGAGAAGTTCCTGCCTCTTCATCCGGATATCGACCATGTGTTGCACCTCCTTCTCGGTGCAACGCATTTCGGAGGCGCGGTGGACGGCTTCGGCGTAGGCCCGAGTTTGGAGAAGCCCCGGTACGTACATGCAGGCGAAGTGATCCTCGCTGAGCACCTCATCTTCCAGCGTGAGCATGAGATTCATGGACTCGGGGATGGGGTCGGCCAGCGAGCGCCACCATCCCTGGATCTTGGCGCCCTTGGCCAGCTCGACGAGGGCCTCACGTTCTCCGTCGCTGACGTCGTATTGGCGGCAGAGCGCGTCCACGGTGGGCCATTTGACCGAGCCCTCCTTGGTCTCATATCGGCTCAGCGTCGCCTTGGAGATCCCCACTCCCGCGCCCGCCTCTTCGAGGGTGAGGCCCTTACGTTCCCGGAGGCGTCGGAGATCCGAGCCCAGTTGACGCCTACGTGTGGTGGGACCAACGGCCATGTTTCCAGCCCTTCATGTCGAACTCCCGCTGAGACTGCCGCTGTGTAGCTAAGGCGGCAAGGCGGCGTACGCCGGGGGCGCATGGCGCCGCCCAATGCTTCACGAAGCAACTGTATGAGAGTTCCATTTCGAGAGTTCCACTGCCACTCTAAGTGAGGGAACCATTGCGTGAAGCTAACAAGCCTTCAGTATCTAGGGGTTGATGTACATGAACGACTGTCGCTGTGAGGTTCAGCGCAAGAGTTGGGAGCTGGCCTTCCTGGCCGAACCGGAGGAGGTGGCCGGTCTCCGTAACGTGATGCGGTTGCACCTGTGCCAGTGGGGCCTCCAGGGTCAGATTGAGGCAGCTCAGCTGTGTGTCAGTGAGCTGACAGCCAACGTCATCAGGCATGTCGGACCCGGCACGCCGGTCACGCTCGCCGTATCGATGAACGGCACGTACCTGCGTATTGAGGTTCACGACCCTGACACCCGCGCTTTGCCCACATTGATTTCTGCAAGTGAGGACTCCGAGGCTGGCAGAGGCATGACGCTCGTCGATGCGATGGCGGACCGTTGGGGCGTCCAACTGCGCGCGGATCGAAAGGTCACTTGGTGCGAGCTGGCAACGGGGCTCACTGCGCCGAACGGCCACAGCGGAGGCGCTGGGGTGGCGAGGGCCGAAGCGATGCTCGCTCTGTACGGAGCGACGAGGCTGCCTCGCTCGATGCCCTCGACGGTGCTGAGCGTGGCGGTGGCGGAGGTGACCGCGATCGAGGTAATCGCTGACTTCCTCCACTGGCTTCGGGCTCATGGGTGCGACCCAGACGAGGTATTGGATCGTGCGCAGAGGCGCTTTGAGGCTGAGCTGCGAGAGGCGGTATAGGTCGACCGGTGGCAGGACTCATCGAAGCGGACGGACGGTTTGGTGCGGATGGGGGGCCCTCAGGAGTTTCGCGTCTGACAGACGCGAACAGGTCATCAAACGCTCGAAATTGGCCAAGATTCGACCAGGCGGCCGTTCGGTCGACCTGTTTCGCCAATATGTTCGGATGTCGTCCTCGAACGGTTCACCTAAGAAGATCTACTTTGGCCCTCCTCCTGGTGTTGTGGAGGGGCAGACGTTCGCTTCGCACAACGAGTTGTATGCCAAGAACGTGCATCGCCAGCGGGGCGCGGGGATCTCGGGGACGGCCGCTGAGGGTGTGGACTCCATCGTCGCCAGCGGAGGCTACGCCGCTGACGAGGATCATGGCGACATCATCATCTACACCGCCCGAGGCGGAGATCGCGACAAGTCGGGCCACATCACCAAAGACCAGGAGCTGACTGGGTCCAACGCGGGGCTGGTCCTGAACTTCAGAGAAGGGCTACCCATTCGGTTTGTCCGAGGCTTGGGCATAGTAAGTGGCAAGGCGCGCAAGGGGTATGAGTACGCAGGCCTCTATCACGTGGACGACTACTGGGGTGTTCGTACAGCTCGGGGTCATCTGATGTGGCAGTACAGGTTGGTCAAGGATGACATCGAAGATCCCTTGCAGGCTGCTACCGGAGTATGCGCGGATCCTGACACCGACGATTCGACTGAGCTTGAGCGCTCGGTTGCGAAGTACATCAGCACGCAGCGCAGGGTGCGCAACACGAAGCATGTGCGCGCCATAAAAGCGCTTTATGGGAATGCATGCCAGATGTGCAGGACGACCCTCGCCGTCGGGTTGGATGGTGCTACGTACAGCGAGGGCGCGCATATACACGCCTTGGGGGCACCTCACCTTGGGCCGGATGAGCCGGATAACATCCTGAGTCTGTGCCCAAATTGCCACGTCCTCTTTGACAACGGGGCTCGGCTGATCACCGATCGTTTCGAGATTGTCGATGGTCTGACGCAACAGATAATCGGCGATCTCTATGTGAAGCACGATGTGCACAAGGTGAAGCGGAAGTATCTTCGGGCTCATCGGCGTCGCTGGGCCGACCGGAGTGGTGATCTGGGCGATCTGTAGGTCAGCCTGCCGTGAGTGCTGAGTACGACCAGACATCAGCGGGAAGGTCGCGGTCGAGGTTCCACGTGATCGCCATCGGTTTGTTGCCTTGGTGTTTGAGGTATTGGGCCGAGCCCAACAACATCCAAGGGTGTGCTTTGCCGATGTCGGTGTCCTTGTACCGGCGGAGGAACAGAAGGACATGGCTTCCTTCGGCGACGTGGTTCCTGTAGCGGCGTCCAGTGGGGGAGTCTTCCCGGGTGCTGTTCTGTGACTCCCAGTGGAATTGCGACGGGTTGACCGCAAAGTCCTTGTACCGGACCGTCGGAGAGAAGTCTTTCTCGTCCTTTTCTAGAGTGATCAGTAGTGCGTCAGACTGGAGTTCCTCGCTCCATGTGACGCCCTGAGCGAATACTCCAGGCATCTGACCACCGAACTTGGCGATATTCATAGCAGCCAGGATCTCGGAACGGTTGTACCAGCTGTGTACCCGCAGAGGTAGGTGGCTCTGCGGAGCAGGGAGTCGGGTGGCGACGTGATCTGCCTGGTCCAGCCCGTGCGCCAGGATTTGCCTGAGCTCTCGGCGCAGATAGGGCTGGCCGCGCAAGGAGTCGAGTCCTTCGCTGTAGGTCGTAAAGCCGCCAGCTTTGTCCCACAGCGTAAAGAACAACATGCGGGCGAAGGCTTGATTCTCTGAATTAAGGTCCTTGTAGTTGGGGACGTCGTCACTGAGGAGCTGAGAGTACGCGCGTACGCGGTCGGGGTCGTCGACGTGGAGGAAAGCGTGTGCGCGCCTCAGGAGCTCTGACTCTCCATCTGGGGCGGTACCTTCAAGGAGCCTCGCGTGCCGGAGGATTCGAGTCCATGAGTTCTTTCCCTTGTAGAGCTCCCTGATATCGCGGCGACTCTCGCGGAGATAATCAACCAAGTCGTACTGGGCGTATTCGCGCACCTCTTTGGCGAGAGCGCTGATATCGAGCTTCAATTGCTTGCGGATATTGTTGAGAATCAGGTCTTTTGCCTGCGGCTCCAGGATGATTTGGCAGCCTGATGGAAGTTGCGGAAAGTCGTGCTCGATGTGCTCGACGAGTCGACTCCTCGTAAAGTTGGTCAGGGCCCTGAACTGGTCCTCGAAGCGGAACTCTGCCCGATGTTGGCCGATGAAGTCCAGGACCGTTAGTACCGGCTTCGACGCAGTACGTCGAAGCCCGCGACCCAACTGTTGAAGGAAAACAGTTGCACTACCTGTTGGCCTCAGCAGTAGAAGGGTGTCGACATCTGGTACATCAAGGCCTTCGTTGAAGAGGTCAACCGAGAAGATGACTTGGATGTTTCCAGCTTTGAGAGCGCCAAGAGCTGTTTCTCTCTGTTCGCTCGATGAATCACTATCGAGTGCCACGGCGGCAAAGTTGGCCCTACGGAAGAAGTCGGCCATGAAGTGGGCGTGCGCCTTGGACACACAGAACCCCAAGGCGCGCATGGTGCCCGGGTTGGCAAGCTTTTCGTGAATGGCTTTGACGACGAGCCGTGCGCGAGCGTGGTTGCCTGTGTAGACATTGCTCAGCGCGCCCTGGTCGTAGGATCCGCCCTTCCACGTGACGCTGGTGAGGTCGATTCCATCGGGAACTCCGAAGTAGTGGAAAGGCGACAGGAGGTCATTTTCCAACGCTTCCCACAGCCGTAGTTCTGCCGCGATGCGGCCGTCGAAGAACTCGTCCTGAACATTCTTGCCGTCCATGCGTTCTGGAGTTGCGGTAAGTCCCAACAGCTCCCTCGGCTGGAAGTGTTCGATGATACGTCGGTAAGTGTTGGACGTGGCGTGATGGAACTCGTCGATCACCACTACGTCGAAGTGATGGGCTTCCAACTCGTCTAGGCGAGCGGGGGTGAGGGACTGGACACTGGCGAAGACGTGCTTCCATTCCCTTGGCTGCTGACCCTGATAGAGGAGCTCGCCGAACGATGGATCGTCAAGCGCCTCTCGGTAGGTGCGCAGGGACTGCTTGAGGATCTCCTTGCGGTGCGCGACAAAGAGTAGACGCAGGTTTTTCTCTTCCGCCTGATGGAGGAGGTGTTTGTAGTCCAACGCCGCCATGACGGTCTTACCTGTGCCCGTGGCAGCGACGAGCAGGTTTTTATGACGGTCGTGAACCTCGCGCTCCACACGGAGCCGCTCCAGCATGTCCTTCTGGTGGGCGAACGGGTGCATCTCAAGTCCGGACAGGCTGATCTTGAGATCGTCTCCGCTCCGTTGCCCGCCTGCCTGAGCTAGGGCTTCATCGAGCCGCTGCCAGTCGGTCTCGGGCTTGTACAACTCGAACGCGCTGTCATTCCAGTAGGAGTCGAAGGTGCCCTCGAACTTGTCCAGTACGGGACGCGTGGCGACGGCAGACAGTCGGACATTCCACTCCAGCCCGTCGAGTAGCGCAGCTCGGGACAGATTGGAGCTGCCTACGTAGGCGGTGTCGAATCCCGTGTCGCGATGGAAGAGCCACGCCTTGGCATGAAGGCGAGTGGACCTGGTCTCGTAGTTGATCTTTACTTCTGCGCCGAAGTCCCGGACCAACCTGTCGAGCGCGTGGCGATCCGTGGCGCCCATGTAGGTGGTGGTCACGACGCGGAGGGGGACTCCACGATCCCTCGCCGATCTGAGCGAGTCTTCTAGAACCCGCAGGCCGTACCACTTGACGAAGGCGCACAGCAGATCGACTCGGTCAGCTGTGGCGAGCTCAGCGCGTAGTTCCGTACCCAGGCTCGGATCTTCAGGGGCGTTGGTGAGGAGAGCGGTCTCGGAGAGCGGCGTGAGCGGCCTGATGGCGTAAACACCCTTGCTCTCCTGCTTTGCCAGCGCCATTAGTTGGCGGGGACCCTCTGCGATGACTTCCGCTTCGGTATCGGAGTCGGTGGGAAGCGACTGCATGATGCGGTTGGCAGCGATAATTCGGTCCTTGTGCGGCAACCCGCGGAGGGCCCGCTGCACGGCTTCACCTACATATTGAGCCAACACATGTGGGGAAGACGCGTCGCTCACGTCGGAGGTGATCGCAGCCCAACCGTCAGTAGCGAGTTGGTCGACTTCGTCTTGGAGCCGATCGGTGACCAGCCGTTCGTACACACCGGCTACTGGCTGTGCGCGGTCCCCCGTGTTGGTCACGTACGTTCCCTTCGTGAGCGTGGCACGTCGTGCCCTCAGTCTTAACACTCACTACTGACAACGCCGCGATCTTCGGCGAGGAAGCTGCGGTCCTGGCACCCCGTCTGTGCTCTGATGCCCGACACGGCTGATGTGACGACGGGGTAGTCCCTCGCTCCGGCCTCGGATCGTGATCTTGCTGGTTGTCAGGGTCGGTGCGGGGACAGTACGGCCATGTTGATCATCGTGAGTTGTGCGGACTGACCAGGAGGCGGTGGTCGCAGGTCACAGCATGGTTGCGTGCGCGATCGGCCGGGCTTGCGCGCCGCTTTCTGGGTAGGCGCGCGGCACAGAACACCGATCTCTCTCGGTGAGTGGCGTGCGGAGCTGATGCAGGGCCTCCCGTCGCGTTGCCCCCCGGAGGGCAGTCCCCGGCCCGGCCAAGTGGCTTGTGCGGAAGAAGTCTTGGACCGACGGCCTGGCTGAGCCGGGGCGCAGGGACAAGGGGATGTCGTATGGCCGATATATCCAACTCTCCGAGTGGATCCTCGGAGAAACCAAGGCTACGGCGAGACATGGGCCGGATCAGTCTGTTGTTCGCCGGCGTGGGGTCGATCATCGGCTCGGGCTGGCTCTTCGGTGCGCTCAATGCGGCCAAGCTGGCTGGGCCGGCCTCGATCTTCTCCTGGGCGATCGCCGCCGTGATGATCCTGCTCATCGGGCTGTGTTTCGCCGAGCTGGGGACCATGTTTCCGGTATCCGGTGGAGTGGTGCGTTTTCCGCATATCTCCTTCGGGTCGTTCGCCAGTTACACCACGGGATGGATCAACTGGATCGCCGCGGCGACCGTAGCTCCCATTGAGGTGGAAGGTGCCCTTCAATACGCCACTAAATGGGCAGATTTCACCCAGTTCCATCCGGATAGTGGGGCGCACACCCTGACGTCACTCGGTTATGTGGTCGCGGTCATCGCGATGGCGTTCTTCGTGGCGTTGAACTACTTCGGTATCCGCTGGTTCGCGCGGGTCAACAACGCGCTGGTGTGGTGGAAGCTGGCAGTCATCATCCTGGTGGTCGTCGCCTTCGCCGTCACAGCGTTCCATGGCCGGAACTTCACCGCTGCGGAGTACGGCGGGTTCGCACCGGGCGGGATGAAGGGCATTTTCACGGCCATCTCGACCGCCGGCATCACCTTCTCCTTCCTCGGTTTCCGCCAAGGCGTCGAGCTGGCGGGTGAGACGGACAACCCCAAGCGCAACGTCCCGTTCGCGGTCATCGGTTCGGTGCTGGTCACCGGAGTGATCTACATCCTGCTGGAGATCGCCTTCATCGCCTCGGTCCCGGGGCACGATCTGAAGGCCTCCGGCGGCTGGCTCAGCCTGACGTTCGCCAACGACTTCGGCCCGCTGGCGGCGATCTCCAGTGCCATTGGGCTTGGCTGGCTGGCGTACATCCTGTACGTCGACGCGGTGCTCTCTCCCGCGGACACCGGACTGGTCTACACGACGGTCACGGCTCGTATCTCGTATGCCATGGGACGGAACGGGAACGCGCCGGAGGCGCTGACGAAGACGACCTCGCGGGGAGCGCCGATGATCAGTCTGATCGTCACGTTCGTGCTGGGGCTGATCGTCTTCCTGCCCTTCCCGAGCTGGCAGCAGCTGGTCGGATTCATTACTTCTGCGACGGTGCTGTCCTTCGGTTCCGGTCCGCTCGTGCTGGCTGCGATGCGGCGCCAGATTCCGGACTGGGACCGGCCGTTCCGGGTGCCCGGCGGTGATGTGATTCCGTTCCTCGGGCTGTACTCGGCGAACCTGATCGTCTACTGGGCAGGCTGGAACACCAACTGGAAGCTGTTCGCGACCATCGGCATCGGCTTCGTTCTCCTGGCCATCTTCGAGGTCACCGACAAGGGCCGAGCCCCGAAGCTGGACTGGCGGGCGGGTCTGCCGTGGCTGGCGCCGTGGCTGGTGGGCCTGGCCATCGTCAGCTGGATGGGCGATTACGACGGGGGCCAGGGGTACATCGGGCTCGGCTGGGGCTTCCTGGTCAACCTCGTTCTCGCCGCGGTCGTCTATCTGCTGGCGCTGAGGTTCAGGCTTCCGGCGGCACGGGTGGAGCGTCATATCGAGGAGGCCCGTGCCGAGGCCAGGGTCGAAGAAGAGGAACTGGGCTGACGGAGTAGCGGGCGTCCGTCCTGCGGTGGTGAGCGGCGCCGGCCCCGGCGTCGCTCGCACCACCCCGCCCGGCGGCGAACCTGTCGCTCGCCCGGGGGAGGCCCGCGGAGGCGGGGGCGCTCCGCGTAGCGTGGCTGTATGAGTACAGGCACGACCCCCGGCACGCTGACGCTGCACATCGGGCACGAGGAAGTGGCCATCCGGCGGCGCTACGAGGTTGCCAGCATCCTCAATGACATCCTTGTCGCCGTGTGGTTCATCGTCGGCAGCGTGATGTTCTTCTCCGACGACTGGACCGTGACGGGGACGTGGTGTTTCCTCATCGGCAGCATCGAACTGCTGATCCGCCCGGTCATCCGCCTCTTTCGGCACCTGCACATCCAGCGTGTCCGTTCCTCCTCCGAGAACGGGGAGGTCACTGACTCCGCGCAGGATTTTTAGCTGGATTATCAGCGCTGGATTACGAGGGCTGGACCATGAGGGCCGTGACCCCAGGGGCTGTCCGGCGGATCCGGTCGGAGGACAGCCCCTGGGGTCACGGCCCGCCGCGTCGACCCACCCGTAGCGCTATGAGGAACGTCCAGCGGCGCCCTAGGCCCCGTGGCACTCCCGGTAGGCGCTCCCCGACCCGCACCAGCACCCCGCGTTGCGGGCCGGTGGCCACGGTACGGCCCGGCCGCGGGCTGCCAGTGTGGTGGCGTACAGGGGGAGCAGTTCCGTCTCCGACGGGGACGCCGACTCCGAGGCCGCGAAGGCCTCGTACGACGGGATGCTTCCCGTCACGATGCCCAGGTTGGTCGTGCCCGCCGCGGACAGTTCCCGCAGTGCCGCTTCGATTTCGATCAGGTGCGTCGCGTGGGAGGGGTACTCCGACTCCAGGGCCGGGTACGCCGCCAGGAGTTCGGCGAGTTCCTGGGCCTGCCAGTGCAGGACCGCCACCGGGAACGGGCGGGACAGCGCTGCCCGGTAGGTGCCCAACTCCGACTGGAGACGGGCGATTTCCGCGCGCAGGACCGCCGGGTCGTTCGAGCCGAGGGCCCACAGGCGGTTCGGGTCGTGGAGTTCGTCCAGGCTGATGTCGCCGGTGTGCAGGGAGTCCGCCAGGGCGTCCCAGGCATCGTGCTCGTTGCCCAGGGCCCTGCTCACGCGGTGCCGGCCCGTGAGAAGAGCCTGGGCGGCGTACGGGACCTCTTCCGCCGGGTCGACCAGCAGGGTCAGGGCTTTGGTGAAGGTGGCGTGGGCGGCGTCCGGTTCGTCGTGGGCCTCCAGGGTCTCCGCGACGATCGCCCACGGAGCCGGGTCCTGCGGCGTGGAGGCGCGGATGCCGTCGATCATGGCGCGGGCTTCCGCCTCGTGCCCGTACTCCCACAGGTTGGCCGCCTGCAGGGCCTTGATCAGGGCGAGGTTCTCGGCCGGGCCTGTCAGCAGCCGGTCGTAGAGCGTCGTGGCGCGGGCGCGGTCGCCGGCCAGTTCCAGGTGGGCCGCGGCCTGGAGCAGCAGCGGCTCCTGGTCCTCCGGGTACTGCTCTGCGGTGCGCAGCAGCCGCTCGGCTTCGGCGTGGTGATCAGCGGGAGTGTCGGGGCGCATGCTGCACACCGTACTGCCGTACGGGACTCTGGAGACTTCTGGATCCAGCGCTTATGGTGCCGCCCGTGCAGCAGCCGATGCGGGACGCGATTCCGGTAGTGGTGCGGCGGGCGGCCTCACGGCGCCGTACCGTCCTCGCGCGCGGGCTGTGGACCGGCGCCGAAGTGACCGTGACACTGGGGTTGATCGTGCTGCTGTTCGTCGTGCAGCAGCTGTGGTGGACCAACCGCGAGGCCCGGCAGGGCGCCACCCGTCAGGTGCAGGCGCTGGAGCGGCAGTGGGACAGCGGCTCGGGGCGCGGAAGTGGTGCGGGCGACGGGGATGTGACTCCTGCCACTCCGTCGCCCCGTCCGGACGGCAGTCCCGCGGCGGGTTCCGGTGGCCGGTCGCGGCCCACGTCGGGAGGCGGCCAACGCGCGGCCCGTGCGCCCGTCTACGACAAGGCGTACGCGGTGATCCGGATCCCGCGCATCGGGATCACCGCGCCGATCGCCCAGGGGGTCAGCAAGCAGAACATTCTCAACAAGGGATATGTGGGGCATTACGTGCAGACCGCCGGGCCCGGCCAGGCGGGGAACTTCGCGCTCGCCGGACACCGCAACACCCATGGCGAACCCTTCCGTTACATCAACCGGCTGCGGCACGGCGACACCGTCACCATCGAGACCGGCAGCGCCGTGTACACGTACGTCGTCGACAAGGGGATCCCGCAGACCTCCGCGCGCGACAGCGGGGTGATCGCCGCCGTGCCGCGCAGCACCGTCAGGCCGCAGTACGGCTACAGCGCGCCCGGCTACTACCTGACCCTGACCACCTGCACCCCCGAGTACACCTCACGCTACCGGCTCGCCATCTGGGCCACCCTGCGGTCCATGCGGCCTCGCTGAGCACACCGGAGCCGGGACACCGCCCCCCAATTGCCGGTGGCGCTAAGGTCATTTACGTGCTCAGACGTCGTCCTCAGTTGTTGTGGCTGCTTGTGCCCTTTGTGCTGTTCCTGGGGGCGGTGCCGTTGGTCAATCGCGTGCGGCCCGTTCTCCTCGTACTGCCCTTTCTCTTCCTCTGGATGATCGCGGCGACGCTCCTCACGCCGCTCGCCGTCTGGCTCACCCACCGCGCGGACCGGCGTGCGGACCGGGGCGCGGACGGGAGCGCGGACCGGGGCGCGGACCAGCGGGGTGGTCGTCGGTGAACGCGGCCATCGCCACGTCGATCTTCGCGGTGTTCATGGTCGCGACCGTCGTCCTCGGACTGGTCGCCGTCCGCGGCGGCCGGACCGGCGGGCTCGCCGAGTGGTCCGTCGGCGGGCGCAGCCTCGGCCCGGTCTTCATCTGGGTCCTGATGGCCGGCGAGGGTTACACCAGCTTCAGCTATCTCGGCGCGGCCGGCTGGGGCTACAACTTCGGGGCCCCGGTCCTCTACGTGGTCGCGTACATGTCCTGCGGATACGCCCTCGGCTACGTCGTCGGGCCGACGCTCTGGGCGTACGCCGGACGGCACGGCCTCGTCTCGATCACCGACATGATCGCGCACCGCTACGGCAGGCCCTGGCTCGGCGCGGCCGTCGCCGTCCTCGCGACCGTCTTCCTGCTGCCGTACATCCAGCTCCAGATCACCGGCATGGGTGTCGTCGTCTCGACCATCTCGTACGGGGCCATCAGCCTCAACTGGGCCTATTTCGTGGCCTTCGCCGTCACCACCGGCTTCGTCGTGATCAGCGGACTTCGGGGGAGCGCCTGGGTCTCCGTCCTCAAGGACGCGCTCGTCATCGGCACCCTCGCCTTCCTCGCGCTCTATGTGCCGTTGCACTACTTCGACGGGTACGGCGACTTCCTGCACCGCGTCGTCACCGAGAAGAGCGACTGGCTGACCTTCCCCGGCCACGGCGGCTCCGGGCCGGGCGGCAGCGGTCTCGGGCAGGCCTGGTACGTGACGACCTCACTGCTCAACTCGCTGACCGTGGTGATCTTCCCGACCACCGTCGCCGGATACCTCGGGGCGCGCAGCGCCGACGTACTGCGCAAGAACGCGGTCTGGCTGCCCGCGTACAACATCCTGCTCTTCGTCCCGATGTTCCTCGGCCTGGCCGCCCTGTTCGTGGTGCCGCACCTGACCGGCGCCGACTCCAATCTGGCGCTCTTCAAGCTGGTGGTGGACTCGCTGCCCGCCTGGGCCGTCGGCGTCATCGGGGTCGCGGCGGCGCTCTCCTCGATCGTGCCGATGGCCATCTTCATGCTGGTGATCGGCACGATGTGGGGACGCAGCGTGCTCTCGCTCGTACCGCGCTGGCAGGAGCGGCAGAAGGGCGCGTCGCAGTGCGTGGTGGTCGTCGCGGGCACGCTGGCGCTGGTGCTGACGTACGCCGCGCCCAACACGCTGGTACGCCTGTCCCTCATCTCGTACGAGGGGATGGCGCAGCTCCTGCCGATGCTGCTGCTCGGTCTGGTGTGGCGCCGGCTGACGTTGCTCGGCGCGGGCAGCGGACTGGTGGTCGGGGTGGGGGTGGTCTGTGCCTTCGTGTTCAGCGACCACGATCCGGTGTGGGGTGTGAACGCGGGGATCGTCGCGCTCGGCGCCAACCTCGTGGTCGCGCTGGCCGTGACCTACGCGGGGCCGCGGGACCGTGACCCGCGGCCGGACGGGGAACTGCTCGCCCGCGACCCGATCGGGGCCGCGGGCGGTGGCGGTGGCGGTGGCGATGACGGTGGCGGCGCGGGCGGAGCTGATGTCCTCGCCTGAAGCGGCCATGCGGCTTCGCGCGGGCGGGGCGCCTCAGCGGTGCGTGTCTCAGCGGCGCGTGTCTCAGCGGCGCGTGTCTCAGCGGCGCGGGCGGAGCAGCAGCATGCTGAGCACGCCCAGCGCCGTCAGACCTGCCGAGACCAGCAGCGGGGCGTTGCTGCCCGCCGGGGCCACCGCGATGACCAGCGCCACCCCGATCGACGAACCGATGTAGCGCGCCGTGTTGTTGGCGCCCGAGCCCATCGCCGCGCGCTCGGGCGGGACGGACCCGACGGCGACGCGCGGCAGGGCGGCGTTCAGCAGCCCGCTGCCCACCCCGGCGATGAACAGCCCCGGCAGCAGCCGTACCAGCGAGCCGGCACCCACCGCGCCGAGCATCGTCAGCACACCCACCGCGTGCAGGGCGAAGCCGATGGCCAGCTGATGCCGGGCCTGCACCCGGTCCGCGAGACGCCGGGCCTGGAGCGCGACCAGGAAACCTGTGCCCGACCAGAGCACGAAGAGCCAGGCACCGGTCAGCGGGGAGATGCCGAGCGCCTGCTGGAGCAGTGCGGGCAGAAAGCTGAACAGCCCGATCACCGCGAGCCCCGTGAACAGCGCCCCCGCCGTCGACGCCAGGAACTCCGGGCGGCGCAGCAGCCGCAGATCGATCAGCGGTGTCGCGGTGCGCCGCTCCACGGCGACGAACACCGCCGCGAGCACGACCGCCGCGAGCAGCAGCAGGCCGACAGGGGCGCGCAGCCAGCCGTCCCTGCCGAGCGTCAGCGCGCTGACCAGCGAAGTGAAGGCGAGGCCGAGTGCGGCGGCGCCGGCCAGATCGGGGCGGCCGCCGCGCGGGGCCCGCGACTCGGTGAGCGTGCGGGCGGCGACGACCGCGCCGGCCAGGGTGGCCGCCGCGAGCACGCCGTACGTCAGCCGCCAGCCGTACGGAGCGAGCAGGCCCGCAAGCAGCGGGCCCACCGCGATACCGGCGCTGACGAACGCGCCCCACACACCGGTGGCCCGGATCCGGGCGGAACCGGCGGGGAAGGCATGGACCAGCAGGCCGAGACTGCTCGCCAGGACCGCCGCGGTCGCCGCGCCCTGGGCGGCGCGGGCGAGCGTGAAGGTGAGCGTGGTCGGGGCCATGGCGCCCAGCGCGATCGTGAGGGCCAGTCCGAACGTGCCGATCAGGAAGAGCCTGCGCCTGCCGTAGTCGTCGGCGAGGCTGCCCGCCACCAGCAGCAGCGCGGCCAGGCCGAGCGGGGTGCCGTTGATCAGCCAGGCCTGGGCGCCGACCGGGGTGGAGAAGGAGGCGGTCAGGCCGGGGATCGTGAGCATGGGGGCCGTGTAGTTCATCAGCGCCACAGCGGTGACGGCGCTGGTGACGGCGAGCGTCGCACCCGAGCCTGCCGCTCTCCCGGCGGCCGGTGCGGTCTGCGCCGTGGGTGCGGTCTGCGTCGCCGGTGCCGCTGCCGGCCGTGCTGTCTGTGTTGCGTCTGCTGTCTGTGCCGACCGTGCTGCCGGTGTTGTCCGTGCCGCTTGCTGAGCCATGATTCCCGCCAGGTGATGTCATAGGTTCAGTGAATGAACTCACGCTATCACGGTCGGTTCATTCACTGAACCTGTGGAGTAGGGTGGGCGTATGGCACTGGGTAAGGACTACGCGGCACAGCAGTGCTCCATCGCACGGGCGCTGGAGGTCATCGGCGAGCGCTGGACACTCCTCGTCGTGCGCGACGCCTTCTACGGCGTGCGCCGGTACAACGACTTCCTCGCCCACCTCGGGATGCCGCGGGCCGTCCTGGCCGCCCGCCTCCAGGCGCTCATCGAGGCCGGTGTCCTGGAGAAGCGCCGCTACCAGGAGTCCCCGCCGCGCGACGAGTACGTACTGACCGAGGACGGTGTCGCCCTCTGGCCCGTCCTGCGCTCCCTGGGGGTGTGGGGGCGCGACCACGTCCCGGGCACGCTCCCCATGCGCACCTTTCACCACGCCGCCTGCGGTACCGAGCTCGGCGCGTACGGCGAATGCCCGGCCTGCGCCCTGGCCGTACCGCCGGGCGATGTGGAGATGCGCCCGGCCGCGGGGCTTGATCCGGAGCCGGGCAACCCGGTCGGTCGTGCGCTCCTTGAGCCCCGGAGGCTGCTGGAGCCGATCGAAGCGAGTCGTGTATAACGGCTGGAGATACGTTTTCAGCATCAGCAAGCATTCAGAGTGCAGTGATCAGCGCATTCAGCCGCTGCGCGGACCGGAACAGGAAGGGGGTGGGAGACATGGCCGCTCGGCTCATGCGTCTGTCCCGCCCCGCCATGGCGCTGTTCTTCTTCCTCCTCGCCGAAGCACTGCTCGCCGAGAGCGGCACGCTCACCTCCGCCGTCGCACTGGCCGCCACCGCCGCGGTCGGTTCCGCGGTCGCCGCCTTCGCGCTCATCGCCTCGCGCACCGCGCCCGCCGTGCCGCGCACCCGGATCCGTACGGCCATCCGCGACCGTGAACGGCGTACGGCCTTCCTGCCGCAACGCGATCCCGACGCCTCGGGCAGGCCCAGGCCCCGAGCACCCGGCCGTCCCGTCCCGACGGCCGCGTAGGACACCCCTCCGCCCCACGTACCACCCCAGTTTCCGCTGCGGTCCGTCACGCCGACATGTCTTCCTGTCCGGCCCGCGACGAGACCCCTCGGAGGGTTTTCCCGTGTTCTCTTCCGTCTTCGCAGCGTTCGCCAGCCTGGTCACGCACCTCGCCGACCTGCTCCAGCCGCTCTTCCACGGGTCGGCGACCGCCGCCGCGATCATTCTGTTCACCGTCTGCGTACGGCTCGCCGTGCACCCCCTCTCGCGGGCCACGGCCCGGGGCCAGAAAGCCCGCACCAAACTCGCCCCGCGCGTGGCCGAACTGCGCAAGAAGCACGCCAAGGACCCGCAGAAGATGCAGAAGGCCATCATGGAGCTGCATGCCGAGGAGAAGATCTCCCCGCTCAGCGGCTGCCTGCCGAGCCTTCTCCAGATGCCCGCCTTCTTCGTGACGTACCACCTGTTCTCCAGTCCGCAGATCGGCGGCTCGTCCAACTCCCTGCTCGGTCACACCCTCATGGGCAGCCCCCTCGGCGGCCGGCTGCGGGACGCGATCGGGCACGGCGGGCTCCTCGGCGAACAAGGCGTCATCTACCTGGTGCTCTTCGCGATCGTCACCGCCGTGGCCACCTTCAACTACGGCCGTACCAAGCGGATGATGGCCGCCTCTCCGACCCCCGCCGCCGAGGGGCCCGGAGCCGGTGTGATGGGCGCGATGAGCAAGGTGATGCCGCTGATGTCGTTCATGACGCTGCTCACGGTGTCCTACGTGCCGCTCGCGGCCGCGCTGTACGTCGTCACCAGCACCACCTGGACCGCCGTCGAGCGCGCCTTCCTCTACCGGGACACGATGCCCGCCGCGGCAGCCGTCGCCAGCCCGATGTAGCGGTCCCGCCGATCCCCGTGCAGGGGGCCGTCCGACCGGGCGGCCCGGCCTCCGCACCGGCCTGAGCTGCGGCTCGGCCGGGCGCCATCGCGGAGCCCGGCGGTCCACCTTGTGAACGGGGTCTTGCGGCCTGGACCTCGAACTTGGAGGATCAGCCAATCCCCCGATGGCCGCAACCCATCGGCCGGACCGGTCCAATCGTTGGGAGACTGACCATGAAGCTGCTGCGTGTCGGAACGGCCGGGGCCGAGCGCCCCGCACTGCTCGACGCCGACGGAACCCTCCGTGACCTCTCCGCGCTGGTTACGGACATCGACGGAGGGCTGCTCGCCGACCAGGCGGCGCTCGACCGGATAAGGGCCGCCGCCGCGGCCCGTGTGCTGCCCGCCATCGAAGGCGACGCGCCGCGGATCGGGCCGCCGGTCGGCCGGATCGGCAAGGTCGTCTGTATCGGGCTGAACTACCACGACCATGCGACGGAGACGGGTGCGGCCATCCCCGCCGAACCGATCGTCTTCATGAAGGCGCCGGACACCGTGGTCGGCCCCGACGACACCGTGCTCGTACCGCGCGGCAGCGAGAAGACCGACTGGGAGGTCGAGCTGGCCGTCGTCATCGGGCGTACGGCCCGTTACCTCGGGTCGGCGGAGGAGGCGCTCGGCCATGTCGCCGGGTACACGATCGCGCACGACGTATCGGAGCGGGCCTTCCAGATCGAGCGCGGCGGCCAGTGGGACAAGGGCAAGAACTGCGAGACGTTCAATCCGCTCGGCCCGTGGCTGGTGACCGCCGACGAGGTGGCCGACCCGCAGGCGCTCCCGCTGAAGCTGTGGGTGAACGGCGAGCTGAAGCAGGACGGCACGACCGCCGACCAGATCTTCCCGGTCGGTGAAGTGGTGCGGTACCTGAGCCACTTCATGACGCTGTACCCGGGCGATGTCATCAACACCGGTACGCCTGCCGGGGTGGCGATGGGGCAGCCCGAACCCAAGCCCTATCTGCGGGCCGGGGACGTCGTGGAGCTGGAGATCGAAGGGCTCGGACGGCAGCGGCAGCCGCTCAAGGACGCGTAGCGGCAGGTCCGGCCGCCTGCGGGCCGTCTGCGGGGGCTCGGGCCTGTTACTGGATGGCTGCGGGCGGTCCGGTCTGCTGCTCCGGACCGGCTGCGGGCCGGTGGGCGGCCACCGGCCCGCGGGCCGCCCCCGCTGGGCGTCGGGCCCCCGGTTGCACGCCCCCGGTCGTCACCCCGCCCGGCTCAGGCCGGGGTCCTCCGGTCCGGGACCGGCCGGCGGAGCGGTTCCGCCGGACCCTCCGCGGGGGCGCGGCGGCCCTTCGGCAGCAGCAGTGCCGGTACGGCTGCCAGGGCCAGCAGCCCGACCGCCCACCAGTAGGTGAACTGGAAGGCGTCCGCCCGTCCCGCGCCGCCCGGCGGACCGGACGGGCGGGACGCCAGCAGGACCGAGACCAGCGCCGTACCGGCCGATGTGCCGACCTGCGAGACGATGTTCAGCACCGTGCTCCCCGACGGCACGTCGTCGGGGGCCAGCCCGCGGGTCGCCACCGTGTTGACGGGCATCATCACCATGCCGACGCCCGACCCCATCACCAGCATCGCCGCGCACAGCCGCCAGTACGGCGTGTCAGGACCGACCTGCACGGCGAAGAGCGACAGGCCGAGAGCGGCCACCGCGGTGCCGGAGACCACGATCAGCCGCGGGGACACGCGGTCGGTCCGCCGGGTCGCGATCTGCATCGAGATACCGACGGCGACCGCGAGCGGGATGCCGAGCAGCCCGGCCCGGGTGGCGCTCAGGCCGCGCGCCGTCTGGTAGTACATCGGCGTGAGCAGCATCGAGCCGAAGTAACCGCAGGGGAACAGGAGCATTGTGGCGATCCCCGCGGCGAACGTACGGTCGCGGAACAGCCGCAGCTTCAGCAGCGGATACCGGGCGGTCAGCCCGCGTACCACGAACCCCGCGGTCAGCAGCAGCCCCGCGACGGCCGGCAGCAGCGCCCCCGGTGAGGTGAGGCCGGCGTGCGCGCCGCCGGTGGAGAGGCCGTAGATCAGCAGGGCGAGACCCGGCGAGAGCATCAGCAGTCCGGGTACGTCCAGCGGCTGCGACGGCTGCGGCTCGTCGCGGCGCAGCAGCCGCGCCGCGAGCACCAGGGCCACCGCGCCGATCGGCAGGTTGACCAGGAAGATCCAGTGCCAGGACGCGGCGTCGATCAGCCAGCCGCCGAGTACCGGACCGCTCACCGGCCCGATCAGTACGGGGATGCCGAGCAGCGCCATCGGGCGGCCCATCCGTTCGCGGTCGGCGGCGCGGACGACCATCGCCATACCGACCGGCATCAGCAGACCGCCGCCGAGCCCCTGGACCACCCGGAAGAGCACCAGCGTTTCGATGTTCCAGGAGAGCGCGGCCAGCCCGGAGCCGAAGGCGAAGAGGGCGATGGCGGTGAGATAGGTGCGTTTGGCGCCGAAGCGGCGCATGGCCCAGGCCGCGAGCGGGATGACGGCGGTGAGCGCCAGCGTGTAGCCGGTCGACACCCACTGGACGGTGCTGACCGGGGCCCCGAACGCGACGGCGAGCGGGTGCAGGGCGACGTTGACGATGGTCACGTCCAGCACGGCCATGACCGAGCCGACGATGACGACGGTGAGGATGCCGGTCAGTCCGGGAGCCGCTCCGGCGCGGAGGTCTGCGGTAGGCATGGCAGGCCCGGTCAGCTGCCGTACGGGTGGTCGGCGCGGGCGGTGCGCAGCGCGCGGCCCCACCAGACCAGCTGGTCGACCATGCCCTTGGCGGCGCCCGCGCAGACCGCCTCGTCGAGCGGCTTGCCGTCCGCGCCGAGCCCGGACCACGGCCCGTGCAGGCTGACGGAGTCCCGCACGGTCATCGCGTGCAGCTCGGCGAAGACCTGCCGCAATTGCTCGACCGCGCGCAGCCCGCCGCCGAGCCCGCCGTACGAGACGAAGCCGACCGGCTTGGCCTGCCACTGGCTGTAGTGCCAGTCGATGAGGTTCTTGAGCGAGGCCGGGAAGCTGTGGTTGTACTCGGGCGTGACGACGACGAACGCGTCCGCCCCGGCCAGCCTCGGGCTGACGTCGCCCAGCGCCGCCCGGGTCTCCGCAGAGGTGGCGGGCAGGCCGTCCCAGCCGGGCATGTGCACCGGGAGTTCCAGCTCCGCGACGTCGACGACGTCCAGCTCGATGTCCGTACGGTCGCTGACGGCGCCGGTGAACCAGTCGGTGACCGTCGGCCCCAGACGGCCGCCCCGGACGCTCCCGACGATGACGGCGACCCGGAGGGCGGAGTCCCGGCGGACGCCGCCACCGGCGGGAGCGGACCCGGGAGCAGTCCCGGCGGCGGCCCCGGCGGCGGCCCCGGTCCGGGAAGCGTTCGCAGTCTCTATGTCGGTCTCGGGCATGGGAGTCCCCCTGGGCGTCGTGTGATGGGGCCGCGTTCTGCGGCCACATCCAGTAAGCTACAACGCGCGTTGTGGAAATTGCAACGCACGTTGTAGATATGGTGATGCCCATGATGAAGGAGCGCCGATGACCAGCACGGGTACCGGAGGGAAGGCGGTGGCCGCGCCGCGCCGCGCCAGGACGAACAAGGCGGCGTCGATCTCGCACGCCGCCTGCGAGGTGTTCGGGCGGGACGGTTACTCGCGCGCGAGCATCGACACGATCGCCGCCGAGGCCGGCGCCTCCACTCGTACCCTGTACAACCACTTCCCCGGCGGGAAGGAAGAGCTCTTCCGTACGGTGGTGCAGTGGAGTTCGGGCCAGGTGCGGGATGCTCAACTGGCCCTGCTGAAAAGGTATCTGGACGTGGACCGGCTGCCGCGCGCGGCGGATCTGGAGCGGGACCTGCTGGCTCTCGCCCGTGCCTGGGTCGGCCTGATGGCGGAGTTCCGCAACCACTTCTCGCTGGTGCGGCACATCTACGCGGAGGCCGGACACGTCCCGGCCGAGGTCCTGGACGCCTGGCAGGAGGCCGGGCCGCGTGCGGTGGTGCGGCAGTTTGCCGTCGCGATGGCCGCGCTGGACGCGGCGGAGCTGGTCGATGTGCGCGGCGACCCCGCACAGGCCGCCGCGCACTTCATGACGCTGACGTCGACCGACATCGTGCACCGGTCGTACTGGGGCATCAGCCCGCTGCCCCCGGAGGAGACCGACCGGATCACGGCAGTCGGGGTGCAGGTCTTCCTGCGGGCGTACGGCCGCTGATCCGGTCCGGGCCGTACGAGTGCGTCCCGGCCGGAGAGTGCGTCCGGGCCGGGGCGCATCCTGTCCAGCGAGCGCGAACAGCCGTTCCGGAAACGGGCGTTGGCCATTGCCCCCCGTACGGCCGGGTGGTCAGGCGGCGCTCACAGCTCCACCGTGACGCCGTCGCGCGCGGAGGTCCGCGCGGCCTCGATGACGTCCAGCGTCGCCGCCGCCTCGGCCGCCGTGACCGGCGGCAGGCCGCCGTCGCGCAGGGCCTTCGCGACACCCGCGTAGTACGCCGGGTAGTCGCCGGGCAGGGTCGGTACGGGCGAACCGCCGCCCGTCAGCGGGGACTCGCCCGCACCGATGCGGCCCCACAGCGACTCGGGCTCCACGCCCCAGTGCGCCGTGGTCGCGGGGCGCGCGCCCTCGCGCAGCGCCGCCTCCTGGGGGTCGAGCCCGTGCTTCACATAGCCGGCTGCCGAGCCGAGCACCCGGAAGCGCGGGCCGAGCTGGGCGGTGGTGGCGGAGGCGTACAGATGGGAACGGACGCCGTTCGCATGGGTGAGGGCGATGAAGGTGTCGTCGTCGGCGCGTGCGCCGGGGCGGCGGACGTCCGACTCCGCGTACACCCGGACCGCCGGGCCGAAGAGGGCCAGCGCCTGGTCGACGATGTGACTGCCCAGGTCGTAGAGGAGCCCGCCGATATCCGACGGGTCGCCGGACTCGCGCCAGCCGCCCTTGAGCTGCGGGCGCCACCGCTCGAAGCGGGACTCGAAACGCTGGACCTCGCCCAGCCGGCCGTCGGCGATCAGCTCCCGCAGGGTCAGGAAGTCGTTGTCCCAGCGGCGGTTCTGGAAGACGGAGAGCAGCAGGCCGCGTTCATCGGCGAGCGCGGCCAGCTCGCGGGCCTCGGCGGCCGAGCCCGCGAGCGGCTTGTCCACGACGACCGGCAGCCCGGCCTGGATCGCGGCGGTCGCGAGCGGTACATGCGTCCGGTTCGGGGACGCGATCACGACCAGATCCAGCTCGTCCGCGTACGGCCAGAGCTCGTCCGGGGAGCCGGCGAACCGGACGCCGGGGAACTCGGCGCGCGCCTGCTCCCTGCGCTCCTCGTTCGAGGTGACGACGGTGTCGAGAACCAGGCCGTCGGTGGCCGAGATCAGCGGTGCGTGGAAGACGGAACCCGCGAGGCCGTAGCCGACGAGTCCGACGCGGAGCGGGTCCGCAGTCGTGCGAGCGGTCATGCGAGCAGTCATGCCAACCACTTAAGCAACGGTGTTGCCAAAGTGCAAGTGTGCCGCACAATGGGGGCGTGAACAGGAGCGAAACCGCCGGGTCCGGCGCCAATTTGCCCGCGCTGCGCAGCCACAACGCGGCGCTCGTGCTCGAACTGCTGCGTACGGCGGGGGAGGCCGGCATCAGCCGCCTCGAACTCGCCGAACGGACCGGCCTCACCCCGCAGGCCGTCAGCAAGATCACCGCGCGGCTGCGGGCGGACGGTTTCGCGGCGGAAGCGGGCCACCGGGCCTCCACGGGAGGCAAGCCGCGCACGGTGCTGCGGCTGGTGCCGGGCGCCGCGTACGCGGTCGGGCTGCATCTGGACCGGGACCGGGTGAGCGCGGTGCTGGTGGACCTGGCGGGGGCGGTCGTCGCCGACCGGAGCACGGAGCTGGACTTCGGGGCGGGCGCCGACGCGGTGGCCGGGGCCGCGGCCGATGCGGTGTCCCGGGTGGTGGCCGATGGAGTGTCCCGGGTGCGGGCGGGCGAGGTGCCACGAGTGGCGGCGGGCACGGGCGGGACGGATGCCGTCGGCGGCCGGCCCGCGGTCCTGGGCGTCGGGGTCGCCGCCCCCGGTCCCCTCGACCACGACACCGGGGTGCTGCGCCGGGTCACCGGATTCCCGCAGTGGAACGGCTATCCGCTGCGCGACGCGCTCGCGGAACGCCTCGGCCTGCCTGTCGTCCTCGACAAGGACACCAACGCGGCCGCCCTCGGCCTGGCGCTGCGTGGACCGGGCGACTCGTTCGCCTATCTGCATCTCGGGACCGGGCTCGGCGCCGGTCTGGTGCTCGGGGGCGCGCTCTACCGGGGGCCGCGTACCGGCGCCGGGGAGTTCGGGCACCAGACCGTGCAGCTCGACGGCCCGCTGTGCGGCTGCGGCGGCCGGGGCTGCGTCGAGGCGCTCTGCCTGGCCGCCGTCGCCGGGGGCGACCACGCGGCCGCCGCGCGCTTCCTCGGTGTCGGCGCGGCCAATCTCGTACGGCTGCTCGACGTCGACCGGGTGCTGCTCGGTGGCCGTACGGTGGACGCCGCCCCGGATGTCTTCGTACGGGGCGTGGGCGCCGTACTCGCCGAGCGGGCCCGGCACGCGGGCGGCGCGGAGGCGGTCCCGGTGGCGGCGGCGGGTGGTGGGCGACGGCTCGTCGCCGAGGGGGCGGCACAGCTGGCGCTCGCCCCGGTGTTCGGGCACTTCGGGCGGGCGGCGGTGCCGTTCAACGCCCGTAGGACTTGATGGCAATGGGCTGATCAGGTGGGAAGGTCCGGGGCATTCGGCGGTACGTGGTCGTGGCGGGCCCGGCGGGGCGGCGTAGTGCGGTTCGGTGTACGGAGCCCGGACCTACGCGATCAGCAAAGGCGTCCCCATGCGACTGCGCAGTGCCCTCCCCACCGGAGCGGCCCCGGCCGCCGCCACCTCTGCTCTGGCCGCCCTGCTGCTGCTTGCGGCCGCGCCACCGGCCATCGCGCAGGACGTCACCGCGCGGAACGCCGCTGTCCGGGACGGAAGCGACTCCGCGCCCCTCTGTGCCGACCGGGACGGCTCCGCCTTCCCGGTCGAGGCCAGGATCCACGGCGGTCCGACCTCGTACGTGCCCGGCGGCGCGTACGACACCTGGTCGCTCGAACTGACCAACACCTCCGACGGCGCCTGCCAGGACATCCACCCGGTCGTTGTCCTCGTCGACCGGGGCAGGGAACTGAAGGACAGCCAGATCCAGTTGGAGTTCAACGACCCCGCCGCGCACCGCTGGCGGCCCGTGCCCTTCACGACCACCGACGAGGACGAGCACATCGGCCCGTTCGGGGACGGGACCGATGGGACCGATGGGACCGATGGGACCGATGGGACCGATAGGGCGGGCAAGGCGGGCAAGGCCGACGGGGCTGCCGGGACCGACAAGACTGCCGGGGTCGGCGGGTTCGACATTCCGGCGGGGCGGACCGTCTCCGTCCCGGTCCGGCTCGCGTTCGCCGATGGCACCACCCCGGACGACGTCACCGCCAACGCCGCGGTCGTCCGGCGGCACGGCGACGACGGTGACTGGGTCGGAGAATCCGACGACTACCGCTTCGCCATCAACGGCGCCCCGCCCGCCGACCCCACCAGGACGGACGTCCCCGGCGAGCGCGTACCCGGGGAACGCATTCCCGGCCGGGAACACAACGGGGACATCGGCGGCCGGATCGGTGTGGGGCCCGAGGTCGGCCCCCGTATCGGCGCCCACCGTTTCGCCGGTGAGCTCGCCAGGACCGGTTCGCACCGGCTGCGCACGCTGGGCACCATCGCCTGCACCAGCGTCCTGCTCGGCGCGGCTCTGGTCGTGGGATCACGGCGCCCGAGAATCCAGCGCCGCCGGCAGCAGCACATCCAGTAGCGGCAGATCCAGCAGCAGCGCAGCCCGTCGCGGTGCAGCCCGTCGGAGTACAACAGCGGCACCACCGCCGTGGCATGCCCGTTCACCCGGGTCTGGGACCATCGCCCCGTGGACTACCCGCACAGCCAGGCACCTGGCGCACCGATCCGCTCCGGCATCCCGGAGCACGGCCGCATCCCCAAGTACTACGCGGTCAAGGCTCATGTCTCGCTGCTCATGGAGGAGTTGGGCGAGGGCGAGGCGTTGCCCACCGAGCGCGATCTGGCCGTACGGTACGAGGTGTCCCGCGAGACCGTACGGCAGGCGCTGCGCGAACTGGTCCTGGAGGGGCGGCTGCGGCGGCAGGGGCGGGGGACCGTCGTCGCGGGCCCCAAGCTCGAACAGCCGCTGTCGCTGGCGAGTTACACCGAGGGAGTGCGCCGCCAGGGCCGCACCCCCGGGCGCCATCTCATCTCGCTGGACCGTTTCCCCTGCCCTGAAGCGCTCGCCGCCGAGACCGGGCTCGGCCGGGGCGAGCCGGTCTGGCATCTGGAGCGGGTGCTGCTCGCGGACGACGAACGGGTCGGCCTGGAGAGCACCTATGTCGCGGTGGCCCGAGTCCCCTCCCTGGACAGCGAGTTCGACCCCGACTCCTCCTTCTACGGCTTCCTCCGCGACCGGCAGGGCATCGCCTTCGGTGACGCCGACGAGCGGATCGAGACGGTCCTGGCCACCCCGCGCGAGGCGCTGCTCATCGGAACGCCGCCCGCGCTGCCGATGCTGCTGATCCACCGGGTCTCCCGTGACACGGAGGGGCTGCCCCTGGAGCGTGTACGGACGCTCTACCGGGGTGACCGGTTCAGCTTCACCACCCACCTCGCGCCGGGCTGATCCGGGACGCCCGCACCGCGCCCGTACCCGGGCCACTCCGGTAACAGAAACGTAACGGGTCTAGTCCAGACTTGTGGGGCTGTTCACCGTGCCGTTGCCCTGGGGTCGGTACCGGGACACCCGCTCCCAGCAGCGTTGCCGTCGTGAGAGTCATCGTCGTAGGAGCCGGCGTGGTGGGAACCATGCACGCCTGGCACGCAGTGGAACGCGGCCACGAGGTCGTACAGATCGAGCGCGAGACCGAGGCGCGGGGCGCCTCGCTCCGTAACTTCGGGCAGGTGTGGGTCAGCGGGCGGGCAGGCGGGGAGGAGCTGGCGACCGCGCTGCGCGCCCGGGAGCTCTGGGAGGAGATCGGGACGCGGGTGCCGGGCATCGGCTTCCGCGCCACCGGGTCGCTCACCCCCGTACGGAACTCCCTGGAACGGGACGTCGCGGAGGCCGCGTCGAAGCGGGACGACGCGGCGGCGCGCGGGTACCGGCTGCTGACCGCGCAGGAGGCGCGCGAGATCAACCCGGCCCTCCGGGGTGAGTTCGAGGCGGCCCTGTGGTGCGGGCAGGACGCGGCCGTGGAGCCGCGCACCGCCCAACTGGAGCTGAAGAAGGCCCTGCTGGCATCCGGGAGATACACCTACATCGGCGGGCGTGAGGTCCGTGCCGTCGTCGGCCCCGGCTCGGTGCGCGACGACCACGGTGATGTGCACACCGGCGACGTCGTCGTCCTCTGCACCGGGGCCTGGCTCGGCGGCCTGGTGCGCGAACTCGCCCCCGAGCTGCCGGTCCGGCGGGTCCGCCTCCAGATGATGCAGACCGAACCGCTCGGCGAGCGCCTCACCACGTCCGTGGCCGACGCCGACTCCTTCCGCTACTACCCGGCGTACGCCTCTGGGGCCCTCGACGCGCTCAACGCGCAGCAGGCCCAGGACCCGGTGGCCGCCGCACACCGGATGCAGCTGCTGATGGTGCAGCGTGCGGACGGCGGGCTGACCATCGGCGATACCCATGAGTACGAGCACCCCTTCGCCTTCGATGTGCGCGAAGAGCCGTACGAGCACGTCGCCCGCGTCGCCGAGTCCTTCCTCGGGCGCCCGCTGCCGAAGATCCGCCACCGCTGGGCCGGGGTGTACGCGCAGTGCACCGACACCGCCCGCGTCATCCACCGCGAGCAGGTGCGCGACGGCGTGTGGCTGGTCACCGGGCCCGGCGGACGCGGCATGACCTGTTCCCCGGCGATAGCCGAAAAGACCGCGAACGACCTCGGATGGTGAGTGAGTTGACCGTGAACAAGCCGATCAATCTGGTGGTGCTCGACATGGCGGGCACCACCGTCGCCGACGGGGGTCTCGTCGAGCGGGCCTTCGCCGCCGCGGCCCGGCGGATGGGCGCCGAACCGGACTCGATGCTCGACCATGTCCGCGCCACCATGGGCGAGTCCAAGATCTCCGTCTTCCGGCACCTCTTCGGCGATGAGGAGAAGGCCCGGCAGGCCAACACCGCCTTCGAGGAGGCGTACGGCGAGCAGGTCGGCGCCGGACACATCGCTCCCGTCCCCGGCGCACGCGAAGCCATCGAGCGGATGCAGGGCGAGGGCCGGACCGTGGTCCTGAGCACCGGTTTCGCCCGGGCCACCCAGGACGCGATCCTCGCCGCGCTCGGCTGGCAGGACCTGGTCGAGCTGACGCTCTGCCCGGCCGACGCGGGCGGTCGCGGACGGCCCTACCCGGACATGGTGCTCGCGGCGTTCCTGCGGACCGGGGCTGTGGACGGGGTGGAGCAGCTCGCGGTCGCGGGCGACACCTCGTACGACATGCTCAGCGGCGTACGGTCCGGGGCCCGTGTGGTGGCCGGTGTCCTCACCGGCGCCCACGACCGCGGTCAGCTGGAGCAGCACGGCGCCACCCATGTCCTGGGCTCGGTCGCCGAACTGCCCGATCTGCTGGCACGGTTGGCCCCGCCGGTGCAGATATGACCAGCAGCACCAGCACCACCAGCGGCATCCGCTTCGACGGGGTCTCGGTCGCGTACGGCGCCAAGGGCAGGAGCGGCGGGACCACCGTTCTGGACTCGCTGGATCTGACCGTCGAGCCCGGTGAGGTGATGGCCCTGCTCGGCCCCTCGGGATCGGGCAAGACCACCGCCCTGCGCGCCGTCGCCGGCTTCGTCCAGCCCGTCGCCGGGCGGGTCCTCATCGGTGGCCGCGACGTGACACAACTGCCCCCGCACCGGCGGGGCGTCGGCATGGTCGTCCAGCAGTACGCGCTCTTCCCGCACATGCGCGTCGAGGACAACGTCGCCTTCGGCCTGCGGGCGCAGAAGGTGTCCAGGGGCGAGATCCCGGAGCGCGTCGCCGAAGCGCTCGGGATGACGGGCATGGCCTCCTACGCCAAGCGCTACCCGCGCGAACTCTCCGGCGGCCAGCAGCAGCGCGTCGCCATCGCGCGGGCCCTGGCCATCCGGCCCGGGGTACTGCTTCTCGATGAGCCGCTCTCCGCACTCGACGCCCAGCTGAGGTCCGGGATGCTGGCCGAACTGGCCCGGCTGCACCGTGAGTTGCCCGAGGTGTCGATCCTCTACGTCACACACGACCAGGTCGAGGCGCTCACCCTGGCTGACCGTATCGCTGTGATGGACCGTGCCCGGCTCCAGGACTGCGGGACCCCGCAGGAGCTGTACCGCCGCCCCCGCAGCGAGTTCACCGCCTCCTTCGTCGGCAACGCCAATCTCCTGCCGGTCACGGTACGGAGCGCGCCAGCGGGCGCCGACGGCGGCGCCGTGGTCTCCTTCGCCGGTACGGAGCTGACGGTGACCGGTACGGACGGCGCCGCCGCAGGCGCCACGGCCACCCTGTGCGTACGCCCGCATCTGGTCGGGCTCGGCGAAGGCCCGAACGCCCTGCGCGGCAGGATCGCCGAGGTCCAGTGGCGCGGCTCCACCCACCGGCTGCTCGTCGACCTGGACGGTCACCGGGTCAAGGCCGATGTGCGCGAACTGCGCGAGACCCCGGCGCTGGGCGACGCGGCGACGCTGCACTTCGCCGCCGAGGACGCGGTGCTGCTCACAGCAGGCGTGACAGCGGGGGAGACACCGGACGGGACACCGGGCGGGTCACCGGGCGGGTCACCGGTCGGGACGGCAGCGGTTACCGCCACACCGGACCCGACGACACCCGGCGGTATCGCCGACAGGGCCGCAGGGGCATCAACACCGGCGAACGCGGGCGCGGGAGCGTCCGATGGCTAGCGCCACAGCGGTCGCGGCGACCGCCCGGACCGCCCCCGCCGCGCCCCGTTCACTGCCCCGCTGGATCTGGGCGCTGCCGCCCGTCACCGTGCTGGCGCTGGTCTTCCTCTACCCGCTGGCGCTCGTCGTCCAGCAGTCCTTCACCCCCGACACGGGCGGCGTGTCCGTCGCCCCGTACACCGAGGTCTTCGCATCCGACGCCTTCCGCCAGGCGCTGACGACGACCGTCTGGCTGGCCGTCGGCTCCACCGTCGGCTGTCTCGTCCTCGGCTTCGCGCTCGCCGTGGTGATCGCTTTCGTCCCCTTCCCCGGTGGGAAGGCGGTCGCCCGGTTCATCGACGTCTTCCTCTCCTTCCCGTCCTTCCTGATCACGCTCGCGCTGCTCTTCGTCTACGGCTCGGTCGGCATGGCCAACGGCGCCTGGACGGACATGACCGGCGCGCACCAGGGGCCGTTCCAGTTCCTCACCACGCCGTGGGGCGTACTCCTCGCGGAGATCACCTACTTCACGCCGTTCGTGATGAGGCCACTGCTCGCGGCCTTCTCCCAGCTCGACACCGCGCAGCTGGAGGTGGCCTCGTCGCTGGGCGCCGGCCCGGCCCGGATCGTGCGGCGGATCATCCTGCCCGAGGCGCTGCCCGCGCTCGCCGCCGGCGGCAGCCTGGTGCTGGTGATGTGCCTCAACGAGTTCGGCATCGTGCTCTTCACCGGAGCCAAGGGCGTGACGACCCTGCCGATGCTCGTGTACAGCAAGGCGATCCTCGAATCCGACTACCCGGCCGCGTGCGTGGTCGCCGTCGTCAACGTGGCGATCTCCGTCGGGCTCTACTCCCTCTACCGGATGGTGGCGCGCCGTGCTGGTGCATAGCCGTACGGGCAAGTGGACCACCTGGGTCCTCTTCTTCGCCCTCTTCCTGCCCCTGTTCGCCCTGCCGCTCCTGGTGATCCTGCTGGCCTCGTTCGCCACCAACTGGTCGGGGGCCCTCCCGTCGGGCGCGACCGTGAGCCATTACGCGGCCGCCACCAGCGGGGACTCCCTTCACGCCCTGACCACCAGCCTGGTCACCGCCGTGTGCGCGAGCGTGCTCGCGCTGACCATCGGGACCTGGGCGGCGCTCGCCGGGGCCGCACTGAAGAGGCGCGGACGGCGTTTCATGGACGCCCTGTTCATGCTGCCGGTCGCGGTGCCCTCGGTGGTCGTGGGCCTCGCCGTGCTGGTGGCGTTCAGCAAGCCGCCGGTCCTGCTCAACGGCACCTCCACGATCGTGATCCTGGCGCACACCATTCTTGTCACGGCGTTCGCCCACCAGTCGGTCTCGGCTGCCATCCTGCGTCTCGACCCGGTGTACGAGCAGGCCGCGGCCTCGCTGGGGGCCCGTCCCTCGTACGTGCTGTGGCGGGTCAGACTGCCGCTGCTGCTGCCGTCCCTGACAGCGGCGGCCGGGCTCTGCTTCGCCCTGTCCATGGGGGAGTTGAGCGCCACGATGATGCTCTACCCGCCCGACTGGACTCCGCTTCCCGTCCAGATCTTCGCGACCACCGACCGGGGCTCGCTCTTCACGGGCGCGGCGGTCGCCGTGGTCCTCATGGCGGCCACGCTGCTGGTCCTGTCCGGGGTCTCCCGCATCCGGACCAGGGCGTCCTACCGCTGAACCTGCCCCGCCGGCACCCGACTTCACCTGACTCCAGCACCCAGCACTCAGACCCCAGAACCCCAGGAGACACGAAACGTTATGCGCCACTCCATCAAGCCGCTCGCCGCCGTAGCCGGGGCCCTGGTCCTCGCGGGTTCCCTCTCCGCCTGCGGTGGTTCCTCTTCGGCGTCCGACGCCAAGGTCGTCACCGTCTACAGTGCCGACGGCCTCAAGGGCGAGAACAACGACGGCTGGTACGACCGGGTCTTCAAGGACTTCCAGAAGCAGACGGGCATCAAGGTCAATTACGTGGAGGGCGGTTCGGGCGAGGTCGTGCAGCGGGCGGTCCGCGAGAAGTCCAACACCCAGGCCGACGTCCTCGTCACCCTCCCGCCGTTCATCCAGCAGGCCGACGCCAAGGGGCTGCTCCAGAAGTACGCGCCCAAGGGCTCGGGCCAGGTCGCCCCGGCCGACAAGGGGACCGACGGGACCTGGACCTCGGTCGTCAACAACTACTTCGGCTTCGTCTACAACAAGAAGGAGCTCAAGACCGCCCCCACCACCTGGGACGAACTGCTCAGCGGTAAGTACAAGAACAAGCTCCAGTACTCCACACCGGGTGTCGCGGGCGACGGCACCGCCGTACTCATCAAGGCGATGCACGACTTCGGCTCCAAGAAGGCGGCCATGACGTTCCTGGGCAAGCTCCAGGCGAACAACGTCGGCCCGTCCGCCTCGACCGGCAAGCTCGCGCCCAAGGTGGACAAGGGCGAGATCCTGGCCGCCAACGGCGATGTCCAGATGAGCTACGCGCAGTCGAAGACCATGCCGAACCTGGGCATCTGGTTCCCGGCGAAGTCGGGCGGCGGCAGCCCGACCACCTTCGCGCTGCCGTACGCGGCCGGTCTGGTCAGCAAGGCGCCGCACTCGGCGAACGGCAAGAAGCTGCTGGACTTCATGCTCGCCGAGCAGGCCCAGAAGGAGGTCAGCGAGATCGGCGGCGGTTTCTCGTCCCGCCAGGAGGTCAAGGCCACCGACGCCAACGCGACCGCGCTGAGTGCACTGATGAAGGGCGTCGACGTCTTCGCACCCGACTGGAACGACATCTCCAAGAACCTCACGTCGTACGTCGGGGACTGGCAGTCCGCCACCCACAGCTGATCACTGTGGCCACTGAACAACCGCCCGGGAACCGGGTGTTGGTGAGAACTTCACCGCACGCGTCTGGCCGTCAGCGATCTATTGCGAAAAGATAACGGGTCTAGTCCTTTGCTCAACGCCCCTGTCCTGACAGGGCCGTTGGGCTGCCCGCACCCTCAGCACCCCACCCCTCACCGGAGGATCACGTGTCTTCGCAGCTGTCGCGCCGCTCCCTCCTCATCGGCGCCGCCTCCCTCGCCGTCGCGGCGGGCCCCCTCGCCCAGGTCGCCCGCGCCGCGGACAGAAAGCCCAAGGTCCTGGTGATCGGCCTGGACGGCACCCTGCTCAGCAAGATCGAAGTGGCCGACGCACCGCACCTCAAGGCGCTGCGGGCCGCAGGTCTGACCGCGGCATCCCCGCTGTACGCCGCGCCCTTCGCCCCCACGCTCTCCGGGCCCGGCTGGTCGACGATCATCACCGGCGTCTGGCCCGACAAGCACAAGGTGATGGACAACACCTTCGCCGGCCAGAACTTCGCTCAGTACCCGGACTTCCTGACCCGCGTCGAGAACGCCCGGCCGGCCCTCGGCACCTACGCCATCGCGTCCTGGAACCCGATCACCACCACGGTCTTCTCCTCGAAGGTGGACACCCGCGTCAACACCCCGAGCGCCGAGTACGACACCGGGACCACCTCGCGGCTGGTGAGCCAACTCGCCACCGGCAACTCCGACGCGCACTTCGTCCAGCTCGACGGCGTGGACGAGGCGGGCCACGAACACGGCGCCGCCAGCCAGGAGTACCTCGACGCGATCCACGCCGTGGACACCTCGGTCGGGCAGTTCGTCGCCGCGATCGAGGCCCGTAAGACGTACGCGTCGGAGAACTGGCTGATCATGGTCACCGCGGACCACGGCCACACCGACCCCGGCGGCCACGGCGGCTCCAGCTGGCAGGAGCGCCAGACCTTCCTGATAGCGCGGGGCGCCGGGATCGGCGCGGGTTCGACGCGGTACGACATCCGGATGCCGGATGTCGCCGCCTCCGCCCTCGCCCACCTCGGTATCGCCATCGACCCCGCCTGGGGCCTCGACGGCAGGCCGCTCCAGCAGCCGGGAGACGACGCCTTCGACGCGCTCCGCCCCCGGCTGACCGGACCGGTCGACGAGAGCGGCATCGGGGCTGGCGTCATCGGCTTCACCCACACCCCGCCGCCCGGCTGGTCGGTCGACAACTCCGCGATGGGCACCGGCGGGGTCACCGAGTGGCGCGGCTGGTCCTTCACCACCGACGAGTTCTGGACGAAGGCCGAACCGGACCAGCAGCGCGAGTCCAACGTCCGGGCGCGCGGCGTCTTCGCGGTCGCCGACGGGGACGAATGGTCGGACAAGTCCTTCACGGGGACCTTCGACTCGACCCTGATCAGCCCGGCCTACCGGGTGCGGGGCGGGCACCCGGCGACCCTCACGTACACGACGTACTACCGCCAGGAGGCCCCGCAGCGCGGCGAGGTGCTGGTCAGCTACGACGGCGCGGCCCCGGTGAGCGTGCGGACGTACACCGCGGACACCTCGTCCCGCGTCGAGAACCTCACGCTCCAGGTCCCGGCCGGGGCCACCAGCGCGCAGGTGCGGTTCCGCTACACCGGGGGCAACAACTGGTTCTGGACGGTCGACGGGGTCGGGGTCACCGCAGGGTGACGAGCCGGGGCGCCGGTCTCACTGAAGCGGTGAGACCGGCGCCCCCGGGTTGGCCGTCCGATCGGATACGGATACGGGGCGGTGTCCGGTCAGATGAGGTCGACCAGGTCGGCGATGGAGTCCACGACCGTGGTCGGCCGGTACGGGTAGCGGCCGATGTCGTCCTTGCCGGTCAGCCCGGTGAGTACCAGGAAGGTCTCCATCCCGGCCTCAAGTCCTGCCAGCACGTCGGTGTCCATCCGGTCACCGATCATGGCGGAGCTCTCCGAGTGGGCGCCGATCGCGTTGAGTCCGGTGCGCATCATCAGCGGGTTGGGCTTACCGACGAAATACGGGTCCTTGCCGGTCGCCTTGGTGATGAGGGCGGCCACGGAACCCGTCGCGGGCAGGGCGCCCTCCGGCGAGGGGCCGGTGTTGTCGGGGTTGGTGGCGATGAAGCGCGCACCGTTGTTGATCAGGCGGATCGCCCTCGTCAGCGCCTCGAACGAGTAGGTCCGGGTTTCCCCCAGGATCACGAAGTCGGGGTCCGCGTCGGTGAGGATGTACCCGGCGTCGTGCAGGGCGGTGGTCAGCCCGGCCTCGCCGATGACGTACGCGGTGCCGCCCGGGTGCTGGTTGTCCAGGAACTTCGCGGTCGCGAGGGCGGAGGTCCAGATGTTCTCCACCGGCACTTCCAGGCCGATCCGCTGCAGCCGCGCGTGCAGGTCACGCGGGGTGTAGATCGAGTTGTTGGTGAGCACGAGGAACGGCTTGCCGGTGTCCCGCAGCTTCTTGATGAAGGCATCGGCTCCCGGCACGGGGACGCCCTCGTGCATCAGTACGCCATCCATGTCCGTGAGCCACGATTCGATGGGCTTGCGCTCTGTCATGCGGGCTGGCTCCTGGCGGCTCGGCGGGATGGTCACCGGAGATCCGAAAGGTACGGGGGCTCCGAGCGGCCATCCTATTCACGCCGGTCCGGTGGCCGGAACGGGGGCGAACCGCTTCGGCGACATCGGCTGCGGGCGCCCCGATCGGACGTATGTGCGGCATTCCGGGATGCGCGATGGCTTCCCAGGCAGCAACCTTCGTAACAGGAGGTTCACTATGCGTCTGATACCCATCACTCTCTGTGCCGCAACGGCGGCCGCGGCTGCCCTGTTCCCCGCAGCCGCGATCGCGGCTCCGGCCGAAGGGTCCTCGGGGACGGTCACGGTCAGTCCGTCCGTCATCGCCCCCGGTGAGGAGGTGGACCTCAGAGTGAGCTGCAGGAGCGGCAAGCCGTTCGGCAGGTCCGACGCCTTCGACTCGCAGGCCCAGTTCTCGCCCGCCGCCGACCGGGGCTCCATGTACGCCGCCGCGCGAATCCGCGCCGACGCGGAGTCCAAGGACTACACGGTCCAGGTCAAGTGCGGGCGCACCGTTGTGACCGGCACGATCACCGTCGTCCGGGAGGGCGGCGACCATCACCGTCCCATGCCGCTGCGCACCCCGATCGCTCCCGTCCACGCGGGTGGCGGGGCCACCGCCACGGTCGCGGCCCAGGAAGCGGCTCCGGGCACCGGGCACACCGTCGTCGGCCTGGTGCTCGCAGGGATCGCCGCCGTGGCAGTGGCCGGGCGCAGCGTCCGGCGCCGGCGCAGCAGCTGACATGTCGTCCGAAGGCTCGTCATCGGGAAGCGGCCGGCTGCTGACCGGGGTCGCCTGGGCCGTACTGCTGCTCGGGCTGTGGCTGTGGGGCCGCCAGATCACCGAAGGCCCCGAGGGGAGTTCGGGGCCGAAGACCGGCGATGTGGCCGCGGTGGGCCGCCCGCTCGGCGTCTCGCTGCCACCGGCCCATGACCCGCTCGCGGGAGAACGGCCGCGGCGGGTGCAGATCCCCTCGGTCGGGATCAACGCCCCGATCGTGCCGCGGGGGCTCGACGCACACGGTGCGGTCGACCCGCCGCCGTTCGGGGCTCCGGGCGAGGTCGGCTGGTTCGGTGCCGGCACCCGTCCCGGCGCCGTGGGGGCCGCGCTGCTGGTCGGCCATGTCGATACGAACACCAGGAAAGCGGTCTTCTACGGCCTGAGTGCGGTCCGTCCTGGCGAGAAGGTGCGGGTGACGGGCTCTGACGGCTCGGTCAGCGAGTTCACCATCGACGATGTCCAGGTCTTCCAGCGCAGCCACTTCAACGCGAAGAAGGTGTACGGGGAGCGGGTGCACGGCCGTGCGGAGCTGAGGCTGATCACCTGCGGCGGCTCGTTCGACCGTACGACGCGGGCATACAGCGCGAATGTGGTGGTCTCGGCCTACCTCACGGGTGTGCCGAAGAAGTGAGCGGCCGGAGAAGGAGGGGCTGGGGTGAGCGGCCGGGTGGGTGGCGGGCTATTTTGGCCAGGATTCGCCCGGTCTGTTCGGTATCTGCCCGGTCTCTGTGACCTGTTTGATCTACTCGGCCGAATTTGTTTCGCTCGATCCACTGAGATCCACCGTGGGGCACACCAGAGGGGCGTCCGACCGGGCGCCCCTCTGGTGTGCCGTGTGCGCCGGGCCGACGCGGGGTACGTGGGTGTGCCCCGATCGGGCCTCAACTCCCTTGTGGTGCAGGTGAGATGAAGTGGACCGGAGCCCCCGCGTCCGGGTGGCTGGGGGAGGGGAGAACGACCGAAGCCCCCCACCGTGAGGTGGGGGGCTTCGGTATCGCGTGCGCCGCCAGGGACTCGAACCCCGGACCCGCTGATTAAGAGTCAGCTGCTCTAACCAACTGAGCTAGCGGCGCCTGCTGACCTGGAGAACTTTACCGGACCGGCGGAGGTGCTCCGGACCTCACGACAGGTCATATGTTCCTTTTCTCCCCATTCAATCCGTCAAAATGCGATTCGTCCGCATAGTTGAGAAGCTGACGACCGTGCAGATGCGTCATTGCGGAACTTCACCAACGCGGAGGGGACACGTATGACGGTTCCGGTCTTCGAGGAGTACGAACCTGCGAGCGACTGCGGCTGTGCGGGGTGCGTCGAGTGGCGCCGCTCGGCCTTCCACGCCCTCTCGCTGAGAGAGGGCGGCCACCCGGCGGCCCACGGCGCGCGGCGCGCGCTCGTCCTGGCGACCGCCGCCGGAGTGGTACTCGGCGGGGGGACGGCGGCGGCTGCCTCCCCCGGCCCGGGCGGCCAGGGCCAGGAGCCGGCCGCGGCGCCCGCCGAGCCCACGAAGCTGCCCGCCACCACCAGGTCGGCGATCATCAGCCGCGCCGCGAAGTGGGTGGCGGCCAAGGTCCCGTACCGCATGGACAAGAACTGGAAGGACGGGTACCGGCAGGACTGCTCCGGCTTCGTCTCGATGGCCTGGGGGCTGAGCGGGAGCGAATGGACGGGAAACCTGGCCCAGTACGGGGTGCGGATAGACAAGAACAATCTCCGGCCCGGCGACATCCTGCTGTTCCACAACCCGGCGAACCCCAACAAGGGCTCGCACGTCACCATCTTCGGTGGCTGGACCAACTCCGCCCACACCTCCTACCTGGCGTACGAGCAGACGCGGCCGCACACCCGCGCGCAGTCGACCCCGTATGCCTACTGGTCCCACTCCAGCCGCTATGTGCCCTACCGCTACAAGGGGCTCAAGGCCGGCAGCGGCGGTTCCCGGCCGGCCGTCGCCCACCCCGGGGCGAAGTCCTTCGGGAAGGGCGCGAAGAACGGCAACGTCACCCGGCTCGGCCGGATGCTCGTCGCGCGCGGTGGCGGCCGTTTCTACCTGCAGGGCCCCGGCCCGAGGTGGGGTGGGGCCGACCGCCGGGCCACCCAGGCGTTCCAGCGAGCCCAGGGGTGGACCGGCTCCGACGCGGACGGGATGCCCGGCCCCGTCACCTGGAACCTGCTGGTGAAGGGCGGCGGCAAGAACATCCCGCCCGCCGGCAGGAAGACCTCACCCACCGGCAAGGACACCCGGCCCGCAGGGAAGGGCCGTACCGCAGGGAAGGGCCGTACCGAGGGCAAGGGCACCACCGGCAGCAGTAGTGCGGGGAGTCCCATCAGCATCAGCAAGCCCACGCACATCAGCAAGCCCACGCACACCAGCAAACCTGTCCCCACCATCAAGCCCGTCCCCACCACCAAGCTCACCAGCACCAACAAGCCCACCAGCACCGGTAATCCGCCCACCGCGAGCAGCCCCGGCAGCCCTGTCGGCACCAGCACCCCCACCGGTCCGGCCACCCCTGCCGGTCCGGCCACCCCCACCCCCGCCCGTACCAAAACCCCCGCCCGTACCAGCAGCGCGGCGAGCGACAAGGCCTTTCCCGGTGCCTCGTTCTTCAAGCCGGGGCAGTCCGGTCCCCACGTGGAGCAGCTCGGCAAGCAGCTGGTGAAGAAGGGCTTCGGCAAGTACTACAAGGCCGGTCCCGGGCCCCGGTGGTCCGAAGCGGACCGGCGCAATGTTCAGGCGTTCCAGCGGGCCCAGGGATGGACCGGCGCGGCGGCCAACGGATATCCCGGCCCCGAGACATGGAGGCGACTCTTCGCATGACCGAGACGACAGCAGCAGCCGGTGGACACGCCGGGCTCGGCGGGCAGGCCGAACCTGTGGGGCCAACGGACTGGCCCACAGGGCCGATTGAGCGGGTCGATCCCCTGGAGCAGGCCGGGCAGGCCGGGCAGGCCGGGCAGGCCGAGTGGGCCGAACAGATCGAGTCCGCCGAACCGGTCGAGCCGAGGCGGTTCGAGGAGCCGGCCGGGGGTCGGCCGGCGATGCGCAGGGCCTCGGTCATCATGAACGAGTCCACGACGGAGATCCCCGTTCACCTGCTGTTCCGTGACGATGCCCCCGGGTCCGTGGCGACGGCCGTACGGACAGTCGGGCGGCCCGCGGGTCGTCCGGGGGTTCCCACCGGACCGAAGCGGCAGCCGGCCCGGACGGACGCCCGCGTCCAGGGCTCCGTCCGGCCCGCACCGTCCGTCGACCCCCGGCTTGCCGAGCGCCCCGGGGCCTCGCTGCCCGGGGCCCTCGCGCTGCTCGGCGGCGCCGTCGCGCTCGTCGGTTTCGCGGTGGTGCTGTGGAGGGCCGGGGCGGTTCCGGCCCCGTTGGCCGCACTGCTGCGGCTGGACACGGTGCCGTACGACGGGATCGGGCCCGAGGCGGGTGCGGTGCTCGCCGTGCTCGGTGCGCTGGCGCTCCTCGCGTTCGGCGGGCTCGGGCGCGGGCGGGTCGGCCACGCGTGGGTCCTCTCACTCTTCGGCGACTACCGGGGGAGCGTGCGGCGGACCGGGCTGGTGTGGATGAGCCCGCTGGTGCTGCGCCGCCGGGTCGACGTACGGCTGCGTCACTGGCGCAGCGAGCCGCTGCCCGTCGTCGACGCCGACGGCACGGCCCTGAGCGTCGTCGTCCTGGTGGTGTGGCGGATCAAGGACACGGCCAGGGCCGCGTACGCGGTGGGGGACCACGAGGCGTATCTGTGCGAGCAGGTGGAGGCGGCGATGGCCCGGGTGCTCTCGCAGCTGCCGGCCGACGCCTTCCACGAGGACGGTCCGACGCTGCGCGACAGCGAGGCGGTCGGTGACGCGCTGACCCGGATGGTGAGGGCGGAGACGTTCCCGGTCGGCATCGAGGTGTTCTCGGCGCAGCCGACCCGGATCGAGTACGCCCCGGAGGTCGCGGGCGCGATGCAGCGGAGCCGGGTCGCCGCGATCGACGCCCGGCACCGGGACACCGTGCTGACCTCGGTGGTGGACGCGGTGGACGACACGGTGACCCGGCTGACCGCGCGCGGACTCGTCGAGCTGGACGGCTATGAGCGCAACGCGCTCGTCAGGGATCTGACGGTCGCCTTCTACTCGGGGCGCAGCGGCATTCCCTATCCCTCCTGAGCCCTCTCCAGGGGCCGACCCGCAGTCCTTGCGCTTCCCCACACTCCTTGTCCGCCCCCGCGCTTCCCCGCACTCCCCGTCATCCCCCCCCCGCGCTTCTCCTGCCCGTCCCTCGGAATTGGTGCAGACCTGTGTTTGATATGGACACGGCGAACTGGTGTCCATACCCTGAGCCTTGGTCTAGACCGCAGCTCGGCACATCGAACTCCCCCACGTTCCGAGGAGTGCAGTATGCGCAAGAAACTGGGTGCGGCCGTGGTCGGCCTTGCCGTGGCGGGCGTCTCCCTGCTCGCCACTGGCAGCGCCAGCAGCCACGGGTACACCGACCAGCCCATCAGCCGTCAGAAGCTGTGTGCCAACGGCACCGTCACCAACTGCGGTGCCATCCAGTACGAACCGCAGAGCGTCGAGGCGCCCAAGGGCTTCCCCGGCGCCGGGCCCGCCGACGGCAAGATCTGCTCCGGTGCGCACGACGACTTCGCCCAGCTCGACGGGGCGAAGGCGCCGGACGGCGGCGCCTGGCCCACCACCAAGCTGACGGGTGGCCAGGCGTACACGTTCCGCTGGCAGTTCACCGCCCGGCACGCCACGACCGACTTCGAGTACTTCATCACCAAGAACGGCTGGGACGACACCAAGCCGCTCACCAGGGCCGACCTCGAACCGCAGCCGTTCATGACGGTCCCGTACGGCGGTCAGCAGCCGCCCGGAACCGTCTCGCAGCAGGGCACCATCCCCACCCAGAAGACCGGCCACCACATGATCCTCTCCGTGTGGAACATCGCCGACACGGGCAACGCGTTCTATGCCTGCTCGGACGTCAGCTTCTGACGGGCGGTGCGCTTCCGGCCGTTCAAATCCCTGACGGATGCGTTCAGTTCTGACGGGTAGTCAGTTATCCTGCGGCGCCATGAGGAGCGCAGACACCTTCGCGGAGCTCGTACAGCGTCAATGGGGCGACCAGCGGCCCGGCCTGAAATCCGGTCAGCTGATCCTGAGCCACCATCAAGTCGCCTCGGGCGCTGCCGCACGGGCCGCGCTACTCGTGGATCTGCTCCCGGCCGGAGCCGAGCCCCACATCGGGGTGCTGCTCCACAACACCCCGGAATTCCCGCTCTGGCTGAGCGCGGCGGCCCTCGCGGGGGCCGCCGTCGCCGGGATCAACCCGACGCGGCGCGGGGCCGAACTGGCCCGCGACATCGTGCACACCGACTGCCGGGTACTGATCACCTCGCGGGAGCTGCTGCCGCTGCTCGACGGCCTGGAACTGCCGGGCGTACGCATGCTGGTCACCGACTCCGACGCCTATCGCGAGCTGCTCGCCCCGTACGCGGACGCCGTCCCCGGCGAAGCGGTCGTGGCGCCGGTGTCCCCGTCCGCACGGATGCTCCTCTACTTCACCTCGGGCTCCACGGGCGCCCCCAAGGCCGCGATCTGCACCCAGGGACGGCTGGCGGCGGCCGGACAGTCCCTGGTCACGCACTTCGGGACCGGCGGGGACGACGTCCACTACATCTGTATGCCGCTGTTCCACGGCAACGCGGTGATCGCCAACTGGGCCCCCGCCGTGGCGGCGGGCGCCGCCGTCGCGCTGCGCCCCCGCTTCTCGGCCTCCCGCTTCCTGGATGACGTACGGGCCCACGGCGCCACGTACTTCACCTATGTCGGCCGGGCCGTGCAGTACCTGCTGGCCACACCCGAGCGCCCCGATGACCGTGCGCACCCGCTGCGGACCGGCTTCGGCACGGAGGCGGGGGCGGTGGACGCGGCGCGTTTCGCCGAACGGTTCGGCGTGCGGCTGATCGAGGGGTACGGATCGTCCGAGGGCGGCGCGGCCGTCCAGCACACCGCAGGCACACCCCCGGGCGCGATCGGCCGGGCTGCGCCGGGTGACGACCTGGCGGTGGTCGACCCGGACACCCTCGACGAGCGGCCCCGTGCCGTCTTCGACGAGCGCGGCCGCCTCACCAACGGCACTGAAGCGATAGGTGAGTTGGTCAACCGGGGGCCCAACCCGTTCGAGGGGTACTGGCGCAACGAGACCGCCGACGCGGACCGCAGACGCAGTGGCTGGTACTGGACCGGTGACCTCTTCTACCGCGACGCCGATGGCTTCCTCTACTTCGCGGGCCGTACGGACGACCGGCTGCGCGTCGACAGCGAGAACCTGGCCGCCGCCATGATCGAGAACATCCTCGCCCGCTGGAAGGACGCGGTGGCGGTCGCGGTGTACGCGGTACCCGACCCGGTGGCCGGCGACCAGGTGATGGCGGCGCTCGCCCTGCGCGAGGGCGCCGCCTTCGATCCGGTGGCCTTCGCGGACTTCCTGCGCGAACAGCCCGACCTGGGAACGAAGATGGCGCCCGCCTACGTACGCATCGTCCCCGCGATGCCGGTCACGGCGACGAACAAGGTGCACCGGGTGGGGCTGCGCCGTGAGGGCTTCCGCTGCGGGGATCCGGTGTGGCGGGCGGTGGACGGAGGCTACGGGCAGCTGACTGCGGAGGACGTGGAACGGCTGGTGGCGGAGTACGGGGCGCGGGGGCGCGCCGAGCTGCTGACCCGATAGCGGTTCCGGCCCCGCCGCGCCAGGGGACGGGCGGGGCACTGCGCCTCCTCCGTCCCGCCCACCCCGCCGGCCTGCCACCCTCATTCGCCCCGGCCCCGCCCGGACTACGCCGCCAGCTCCGCCGGAGCGCCGGCCGCCTCATGCCTCACCGCGTTCTTCCGCCCCCGCAGCAGCACCACGGCCAGGACCGCCCCCGCCAGCAGCAGCACCGCGCCGCCCGCCGCCGCGAAGTGCATCCCGTGCACGAACGCCTCCTGCGCCAGATGCACCATGCCCGGGTCGCCCACGGCCCGTGCGCCGCCCAGCGTCTCCCGTGCCTGGTGGGGCGCCGACGCCGGAATGTCGGCGCGGTAGACCGCCGTGCCGATCGAGCCGAGTACCGCCATTCCCATCGCCCCGCCGAACTCCTGCCCGGTCTCCAGGAGCGACGCTGCGGAACCCGCCTTCTCCGCGGGGGCCGACCCGAGTGCCAGGTCGGCGACCAGCGCCATCACGGTCACGATGCCGGAGCTGCTGACGGCGGCACCGGCCAGCAGCAGCCAGAGCGAGTGCGTACCGGTGAGGTTCAGTACGACGAACCCGGCCGCCGCGATGACGAACCCGGCGGCGACCACCGATGACCGCTGCACCCGCTGGGCGACGGCGGTGGCGGTCGGCGCGGCGATCCCCACCGAGACCGACGGGGCCAGGGACCAGAGCGCGGCCTCCATCGTGCTCATCCCGAGCACCGACTGGAGGTACTGCGTGGTGAAGTACGAGGACCCCATCATCGCGAACGCGGCCAGCGCGTTGAGCGTGATCCCGGCGCCGAACTCGCGTTTCCGGAACAGCGCGCGGCTGATCATCGTGGAGCGGCCCGAGCGCTGCCGCTGTACGAAGACCGCGCCCACGGCCAGTCCCGCCAGGACGCACAGCAGCATCGGGACGCTGAAGCCGTGCGCGGCCATCTCCTTGATGCCGTAGATCACCGGAAGCACGGACCCCATCGACAGCGGCACGCTCAGCAGATCGAACCTGCCGGGCTCCGGGTCCTTGAACTCCGGCACCAGGACGGGGACCAGGACCAGCAGCAGCACCATCGCGGGCACATTGATCAAGAAGACCGAGCCCCACCAGAAGTGCTCCAGCATGATGCCGCTCATCACGGAACCGAGGGCGATCCCGCCGGCCATGGCGCCCGACCAGATACCGACCGCCTTCGTGCGCTGCTTCGTGTCGGTGAACATGTTGCGGATCAGCGCCATGGTGGAGGGCATCAGCGTCGCCCCGCCGACCCCGAGCACGGCCCGTGCGGCGATGAGCATCTCGGCGCTCTGCGCGTACGCGGCCCCGACGGATGCCACACCGAAGGCCGCGGCCCCGAACAGCAGCAGCTTCCGGCGGCCGATCCGGTCGCCCAGCGAGCCCATCGTGATGAGCAGCCCGGCCAGGGCGAAGGCGTAGATGTCGAAGATCCAGAGCTGCTGGGTGCTGCTCGGGTCGAGCTCCCGGGTGATGGACGGGATGGCGAAGAACAGGACGGACACGTCCATCGAAACCAGCAGAAGTGGCAGGAGCAGGACAACGAAGGCGGTCCACTCCTTGCGGCCGGCGCGTGCTGTTGTCGGGTTTGGGTTCGTCGAACTCGTGTCGTTCGTCGGCTGACTCATGACGGCGACTGTACGAGCGTCATAGACGCTTGTCTAGTACGCGTGTGTAATACGACTGTATGGATCTCGGGATGTGCGGAACTGGGCTTGCGGGGAACTGGGCTTGCGCGGATCTGGGCATGTGCGGATCTGGACATGTGTGGGTCTGGACATGTGTGGGTCTGGACATGTGTGGGTCCGGGGTTCGAGTCCCTGGCCCCGAACACGAAGAAGCCCCCCGCTTTCGCGAGGGGCTTCTTCCGTCTGTGCGCCGCCAGGGACTCGAACCCCGGACCCGCTGATTAAGAGTCAGCTGCTCTAACCAACTGAGCTAGCGGCGCCTGCTGACTCGGAAATAGTAGCTGGTCCGGCGGGGTGCTCCAAACCAGGTCGGGATCGCCCCCGGAACCGGCCTCAGATGGTGAGCGAGAGCACTACGGGGGCGGCCTGCCGGTTCAGCGAGTCCGCCGCCGCGCGCAGCCGGTGGGCGTGCTCGATCGGCAGCGAAAGGGCCAGGCATCCGACAGTGGAGCCCGCCGTGAGCGGCACCGCGGCGCAGACCGTGCCCACCGCGTACTCCTGGATGTCCAGCACCGGGACCGTGGCCGGCTGAGCGTCCAGCTTGGAGAAGAGGACCCGCTCGTTGGTGATCGTCTTCGAGGTGAGCCGGGCGATCTTGTGGCGCGAGATGTGGTCCCGGCGGGCGTTCTGGTCGAGCTGGTTCAGCAGGCACTTGCCGGCCGCGCTGGCGTGCGCCGACGAGCGGAAGTCCACCCACTCCTGGACCGCGGGCGTCAGTGGCCCGTCGGCGACCTGGGTGATCTTCATTTCGCCGTCGATGTACCGGCTGATGTAGACGGCGGCACCGACCGAGTCCCGCAGCTGGTCCAGAGTGTTCTGGAGCTTGGCCTGAAGTGCTGCCTCGCGGGTGGTGCCGGAGCCGAGAAGGACGAGTGAGTCGCCGGTGATGTAGGCGCCGTCGCTGACCTGCTCGACGTACCCCTCGCGGCGCAGCATCAGCAGCAGGGAGGAGAGGTGGAAGGTGGGCAGGCCGGTCTCACGCGCGATGTCGGAATCGGTCACGCCCCCGCCGTACCTGGAGACGGTCTCCAGTACGCGGAGCGCGTACTGCACCGAATGGAACGGCGCGGTCGGCTCGGGCTTCAGCGCCACGGTTCCCCCTACAGGTTGTGACCGCTTGCTCGCGTACCACGATAGCCGCCAAGGGGCCGTTGTGGGGGGCCTGTTGATGACTTGCTGGCGCGCCCCGTGCCGTCAAGCTGGGGCGCGCCACCATGGCATATGCCAGAGTCCTGGTTCCGTCCGGGAGTCTCAGGTCAGAGCACTGCGCTGAGGAACTCGCGCGTACGTTCGTGCTCCGGGTCGCTGAAGATTTTTTCCGGAGAACCGGACTCGATCACCTTGCCGGAGTCGAACATCAGCACGTCGTCGGAGATGTCCCTGGCGAAGTTCATCTCGTGGGTGACGCACAACATGGTGATGTCGGTCGTACGGGCGATGTCGCGCAGCACGTCGAGCACCCCGGCCACCAGCTCCGGGTCGAGCGCCGATGTGACCTCGTCGAGCAGCAGCACCTGTGGACGCATCGCCAGTGCGCGGGCGATGGCGACGCGCTGCTGCTGGCCGCCGGAGAGCTGGTTCGGCTTGGCGTCCGCGCGGTCGCCGAGTCCGACCAGGTCGAGCAGGCCCTTGGCCCGTTCGGATGCCTCGTCCTTGGACATGCCGAGGACCCGGACCGGGGCCTCGGTGATGTTGCGCAGCACCGACATGTTCGGGAACAGGTTGAACTGCTGGAACACCATGCCGATGTTCTTGCGCACCTCCCGTATCTGCTTCTCGCCCTTCGACGGGAAGAGCTGATCACCGTTGACGGTGATCACCCCCTCGTCCGGCTTGAGCAAGGTCATCAGAAGTCTGAGAATCGTCGTCTTCCCGGAACCGGAAGGTCCGATCAGGGTGACGTGCTTGCCCGGCTGGACCGAGAAGCAGAGGTTGTCGAGGACGGTGTTCTCGCCGAACCGCTTCGTGACGTTGTCGAAGCGGATCAGCTCGTTCGCGGTGACCGGCTTCGTCGGGGTCTTGATGACCTCGGCCGCCGTGGTGGCCGAGGTGGTCCCGGCCTTCTCGGTGGTCTCGGTGGTCTCTGCGGTGCCGGTGGTCTCGGCGTTGTCGGCGTTGTCGGGGGTGTTGGCGTTCGCGTCAGCGGACAAGGCGGCGCTCCAGGGCTCGTACAAGAAGAGATGCCGGGTAGGCGATGACGATGAAGGCGACGCCGACGACGGTGAGCGCCTCGTTGTACTGGAAGGTCATGCCGCCCTGCAGGCGGGCCTGACCCAGCAGGTCCAGCACGCTGATCGCGACGACCAGAGGGGTGTCCTTCAGCATCGCGATGACGTAGTTGCCGAGCGCGGGAAGCACCCGGCGGATCGCCTGCGGCAGTATCACCGCGGTCCAGGTGCGGCTGCGGGGCAGGGAGAGCGCGGTGGCCGCCTCCCACTGCCCGACCGGCACCGCGTCGATGCCGGCCCGGTAGACCTGGGCGGTGTACGTCGAGTAGTGCACGCCGATCGCGACCGTGCCGGTGGTCAGCGCGGAGAACTGGATGCCCCACTCGGGAAGCACGAAGAAGAGGAAGAACAGCTGCACCAGCAGGGGGGTGTTGCGGATGAACTCGGTGATGAAGTTCACCGGCCACCGTACGAAGCGTGTCTTCACGCGGTAGCAGAGCGCCCAGACCAGACCCAGCGCGAAGGAGAGCACCGAGCCGAGCACCAGAATCCGGAGGGTGGTGAGCAGCCCGTCCCAGAAACGTGGCATGAAGTCCGCGACGGCGGACCAGTCCCAGCTGTTCATCGGGCACCTCCGGTGGCCGTGAGGCCGAGATTGGCCCGGGTCTTGCGCTCAAGTGCCCGCATCCCACGGGTGAGTACGAACGCGATGACGAAGTAGATGACCAGGACCACGGAGTAGATCTTGGAGCTCTCCTGGGTGGCGAGCCGCACCAGGTAGGCGGCGAACGACACGTCCCCGACACCCAGCAGCGAGACCAGCGCCGTGCCCTTGAGCAGCTCGATCAGCAGGTTCGAGAACGGCGGCATCATCTCGGGTATCGCCTGCGGCAGCAGGATCAGCCGCATCCGCTGCCACGGGGTGAAGTTGAGCGCGACACCCGCCTCGCGCTGAGCGGGCGCGACCGCGTTCAGCCCGCCGCGGACGATCTCGGCGCCGTATGCCCCGTACGAGAGGCCCAGGGCCAGCACCGCGGCCCACATCGGCACCAGCGCCCAGCCGAACAGGTTCGGCAGCACGAAGAAGATCCAGAACATCAGCACGAGCGAGGAGGTGCCGCGGAAGATCTCGGTGTAGAAGCCGGCCAGGAAGCGCACCACGCGGGAGCGGTGGGACCGCGCCATGCCGATGCCGAAGGCCACCACGACGGCCAGAGCGGCGCTGTATATGGTGAGTTGGATGGTGATCCAGATGCCCGGAAGCACCCAGTGCTGCCACAGTCCGGACGTCATGATGCGCACAGCTCCTTGGCCGTCAGCGTGGTCATCTCGTCCTTGGTGAAGCCGAACGGCCGCAGCACCCGGAAGAGTTCGCCGCTCTTCTTCATCTTGTGGATCTCGACGTTGAAGGCGTCACGGAGTGAGGTGTCGGTGCGGCGGAAGGTGAACCCGCCGCCGTCGATCTTCTTCTTGCCGTCGATCGTGGTCGCGAAGGCCTTGGTGGACTCGGCCTTGTGACTCTTCTTCACCACCTCGCGGACGGTCAGCGCGGTACCGGCGAAGACATCGACCCGGCCGGACTCGACGGCGTTCAGACCTGCCACCTGGTCCTGGAGAATGACGATGTCCTTCTCCTTGTAACCGGCTGCGACGGCGTAGGCGATCTCGGCGTACGCGGTGCCGGTGGCGAACTTCGCCTTGGCCTTCACGCAGTCCTGGTAGGTGTGGAGGTTCTTCGGGTTGCCCTTGCGGACGATGAAGGCATCCAGCATCTGGTACTCGGGATCGGCGAAGATCACCTGCTGGCAGCGGTCCTTGTTGATGTACATACCGGCCGAAACGCAGTCGAACTGCTGCGAGTTGAGCCCGGGTATGAGAGAGGCGAAGTCCGTTGCCACTGGTTGAACATGGCCGACACCGAGCCGTTTGAAGATGATCTTCGCGAGTTCCACGGCCTCGCCGGTGAAGTCCCCCTGCTCATTGATGTACCCGTACGGCACCTCACCCGCGATGCCGAGCCTGACCGTGCCCTGCGACTTGAGCCTGGCGAGGGTGTCTCCGGTCGGTACCCGGGCGCAGCCGGCTGCCCCGAGCGCCCCCGCGGCGCCCAGACCCGCCATGCCGAGCAGCAGTGAACGGCGGCGTATGGTCTCGATGGGGCGAATGAGGCGTCTTGTGGTGCTTCCTGAGTCGTTCCCTGGTGGTGAAGCCATGGGCGCGCGGCTACCCGCCCCAAGCCGAGGTATGCCGGTCAATTTCAGCCCCTCGTACGGAGAGGCGGCCTTGACCGCGTGGGGGCCCAGGGGGAAACCATGGGGGGATGAGCGATCGATTCGTGGAACTGTCCCTCGACAAGCGCGGTGTGAGCTGCACGGCGAAGCTCCTCGACGACAAGGCGCCGGTGACCTGTGCGGCGGTGTGGGACGCGCTCCCGCTGGGCGGGGACGTCTATCACGCGAAGTACGCGCGCAACGAGATCTACACCCTGGTCCCCGGCTTCGCGCCGCAGGAGCCACCACTGGAGAACCCGACGGTCACCCCCATTCCGGGGGATCTGTGCTACTTCACCTTCTCCGAGACGGTGTTGGGGACGGATTCGTACGGATACGAGACGGCGGCCGACCACCGCGGGCGTACCACGGTGGTCGACCTGGCCCTGTTCTACGAGCGGAACAATCTGCTCATCAACGGGGACACCGGCTGGGTGCCGGGGATCGTGTGGGGCACGGTGGTGGACGGGCTCGACCGGATGGCGGACGCGTGCCAGGACCTCTGGCGGTCCGGCGCGACGGGCGAAACGCTCAACTTCCGCCGGGCGTAGGTCCCTTCCGGGGGCGTGCGTTACGGAGCGGCCACCCCTGCGGCCACCCCCGCCTCGTACAGCGTGTGAGCGGCCCGCAGTACCACCGCGTCCGCGTGGCGTGCGCCCACCAGCTGCACCCCGACCGGCAGTCCCGCCGCGTCCGTCCCGCAGGGCACCGTGGCCGCGGGCTGCTGGGTCAGGTTGAACGGGTACGTGAACGGGGTCCACCCCGTCCAGCGCCGGTGCCCCGAGTCCCGGGGGGCCTCAAGCCCCGCCTCGAAGGCGGTGATCGGCAGGGTCGGGGTGACCAGCAGGTCGTACTGCTGGTGGAAGAGGCCCATGCGCCGGCCCAGCTCCATCCGTACGTCCACGGCCGCCAGATAGTCCAGCGCCGAGTACCGCTCGCCCTCCGCGACGACCTCCCGCAGACCCGGGTCCAGCAGCTCGCGCTGCTCGCGGTTCAGATGCTCCGCCACCCGGGCAGCCCCGCTGAACCACAGGGTGTGGAAGGCGGCGACCGGATCGGTGAGGTCGGGATCGGTCTCCTCGACGTACGCCCCCAGCTCGGCGAGGCGGCTCACGGCGTGCCGGACCGCCGACGCCACCGCGGGGTCGACCGCGACCTGGCCGCCGAAGGCCGGCGAGTACGCGATCCGCAGCCCCTTCACCCCGCCGTCGAGAGCGGCGCGCAGGCTGCCGTCGGGCGGGGCCAGCTGCGACCAGTCGCGCGGGTCGGGGCCGCTGATCACATCCATCATCAGTGCCGCGTCCGCCGCGTCCCGGGTCATCGGCCCGACATGCGCGAGCGTCCCGAAGGCGCTCGCCGGATAGAGGGGGACCCGTCCGTACGTCGGCTTCAGACCGAAGATCCCGCAGAACGACGCCGGGATGCGGACCGAGCCCCCGCCGTCCGTCCCCAGACCCATCGGCCCTGCCCCGAGCGCCACCGCCGCCGCCGTCCCGCCGCTCGATCCGCCCGATGTGCGGGTGGTGTCGTACGGATTGCGGGTCACCCCGTGCTGCGGCGAGTCGGTGACGCCCTTCCAGCCGAACTCGGGCGTCGTCGTCTTGCCGACGAAGACCGCGCCGTGCTCCCGCAGCCGGGCCACCGACGGCGCGTCCTCGTCCCAGCTCCCGTCCGGCCGTACGGTCCTCGACCCGCGCAGCGTCGGCTCCCCGCGCAGCAGCAGGATGTCCTTGACCGTGACCGGCACACCGTCCAGCAGCCCCTGCGGCTCTCCCGCGCGCCAGCGCGCCGCCGACGCCGCGGCCTGTTCCAGGGCGGCGGCCGAGTCGATCCGGACGAAGGCGTTCACTTCGGGCTGGACCACCTCGGCCCTCTGCAGCACGGCGCGGGCCACGTCGACCGGGGTGAAGCTGCTCTTCCGGTAACCGGCCAGGAGTTGTCGGGCGGTGAGGTCGCAGAGCTCAGTCATGGCTGTGGACGTACCCACGTTTCTTATCGACCACGTTCGGCAGGGGCTCCCCGTTCGCCCACTTGTCGTACAGATCGAGGAACTGCTCGCCGAGGTCGTCGCGCCAGCCCACGGTGTCGCCGCTCATGTGCGGCGAGATCACCAGGTCGGGGACGTCCCAGAGCGGGCTGCCGGAGGGCAGCGGCTCCTCCGCGAAGACATCGAGCGCCGCGCCGGCCAGCCAGCGCTTCCCGAGCGCCTCGGCCAGGTCGTCCTCGACGACGAGCGCTCCGCGCCCCACGTTGATGAAGTGCGCGGACGGCTGCATGGTGCCGAAGGCGTGCGCGTCGAACATGCCGCGGGTGGCGTCGGTGAGCGGCGCGGCGCAGACCACCCAGTCGGCGCGGGGCAGCAGCAGATCGAGCTCGTCCTGGCCGTGCACCTGACCGCGCGCGGTCCGTCCGACCAGCGCCACCCGCACCCCGAGCGCCTTCAGCGTGGTGGTGATCGCCCGGCCGATGGGCCCCGACCCGACCACCACCGCCCGCGTCCCGGCGACGCGACGGGTCTCACGGTGCTGCCAGCGCCGCCGGCGCTGGAGCTCCAGCGTGCCGGGGAGGTCCTTGGCGAAGGCGAGGACGAGGCCCGCGACATACTCCGCGATCGGCTGGTCGAAGATCCCGCGGGCATTGGTGACCACGGTGTCCGAAGCGGCCAGTTCGGGGGAGATGAGGTGGTCCACCCCGGCGCTCGCGGTATGCACCCAGCGGGGGCGCGGACCCTCGCCCGGCCACGCTCTGCGGACCGCGTCGGAGAGGAAGTCCCAGACCAGCAATACGTCCGCGTAGGGGAGTTGGTCGCCGAGGGTGTGGGCGTCGGCGTGCACGATGTTCGCCCGGCCGGCAAGTTTCCCGAGGCGCGGAGGGGGGTCGGCGTCCAGCACGAGAAGGGTCGGTTCAGCGCTCTGTGCAGCGGGTTCGGGCATCTGCGCGGTCCTTCGACAGGAGGCGGTCGGGTTTCGTCGGAGTAAGCACATTGCAACGTCTGACATGTACGGATTGACCGGGCTCGCACCGTGACCCTACCGTCGACAGCAGAAGCACAGCGGCCTCACCCACATCACTTGGGGGGCAGTAATGGACATCTCCTTCCTCGGCGGACCACAGCCACAACGCGGTGTGGGTGTCGTCGCCCCTTTTGACTTCGCTCTCGACAGGGAGCTGTGGCGGTGGGTGCCGGACGACGTCTCGCTCCACCTGACGCGTACCCCCTTCGTACCGGTCGAAGTCTCCCTGGATCTCGCCCGGCTGGTCAGTGAACACGAGACGCTCCGCGAGGCGGTCCGTGCACTGGGCGCGGTCGCCCCGCAGGTCGTGGCGTACGCCTGCACCAGCGGCAGCTTCGTCGGCGGAGTAGCCGGAGAACGGGCCATGTGCACCGCGATGACGGCGGCGAGCGATCTGCCGTCGATCACCACGTCGGGCGCTCTCCTGGAGGCTTTCCGGGAGCTCGGGGTCCGGCGGATCGCGCTGGTCACGCCCTACACTGAATCTGTGACGTCCTCCCTGGAGGAATACCTCGGCGAAGCGGGGACAGTCGTCACCGGGCGGGCCTTTCTCGGTCTCACCAGACACATCTGGAAGGTCCCGTACCGCGATGTGGTGGACATGGCTCGACAGGCGGTGATCGGTTCGGCGGACGCACTCTTCATCAGCTGTACCAACCTTCCGACGTACGACGTGATCCCGCAGCTCGAAGCGGAGCTGCGGATGCCGGTGCTTTCGGCGAACCAGGTCACGATGTGGGCGGCGCTGCGCTGTATCGGTGCCCACGCCGTCGGTCCGTACCAGCGGCTGCTGATCGAGTCCGCGCCCACGCCCGTACCCGAGCCGGCACCGGCACCCCTGTCCGCGCCGGAGCCCGCCAGCGCAGTGGCAGAAGATCCGCCCGAAGAGCAGGGAGGCTGGACATGACAGCGGTCGGGTTCCTTTACCCGGGGCATTCCGCGGAGGACGACTACGAGCGCATCGAGCAGCTCCTGGCGTCCGACGTGAGACTGTCCGTCGTCCACACCGACATCGGCGAGGACGCGCACCGGGTGGACGCGCTCATCGAGATGGGCGCGGCGGACCGGCTCGCGGCAGGCGTCGAGGAGCTGCGGCTCGCCGGGGCCGAGGCAGTGGTGTGGGCATGTACGAGTGGCAGCTTCGTCTACGGCTGGGACGGGGCGCAGAAACAGGTCAGGGACCTGGCACGGGCGGCCGGAATGCCCGCGTCCAGTACGTCCTTCGCCTTCGCGCACGCGATCCAGTACCTCGGTGTGAAGAAGGTCGCCATCGCCGCGACGTACCCGGAGGACGTCGCGGCCTACTTCGCCGCCTTCCTGAAGGGTGCGGGTGTGGAGGTCACGGCGACCCGCGGCAGCGGCATCATCACCGCGGCCGAGGTCGGCACCTGGGGCCGGGACGAGGTCATCGAACTGGCGCTGTCCGGGGACCATCCCTCCGCGGAGGTGCTGCTGCTGCCCGACACCGCGCTGCACACGGCGGCGTATGTGCAGGAGCTGGAGCAGGTCCTGGGCAAGCCGGTGCTCACCGCGAACCAGGTGTCCGTGTGGGAGGGGCTGCGGCTGGCCGACCGGAAGGTCCCCGGGGAGCGGCTCGGGAAGCTCTTCGCCCGGACGGACCGGACGTGAACCGGTAGACATGACTCCGGTGGACATGACTCCGGCGGACGTGAACCGGGCGGGTGGGGCCCCGGCGGTCATGGCCCGCCCGGTAGCGGTGCGGGAATAACCGGAGACCGTCCCCTGTTGCTGCGGCTGTACCTGGCCGACAACCAGAAAGGCCCAGCGCGGTGGACCCGATTCAAGGCAAGGCGGCCGGAACCGCTCCCGTACCCCTGTCCGTACTGGACCTGGTGACCGTGGGGGAGGGGCGCACCGCCACCCAGGCCATCCGTACCGGAGTGGAGATCGCGCAGCTCGCCGAGCGGCGCGGTTTCCACCGGTACTGGGTGGCCGAGCACCACTCCATGCCCGGGGTCGCCTCCTCGTCGCCCGCCGTACTGCTCGCGCACCTCGCCGCCCACACCGACCGCATCCGGCTCGGCTCCGGCGGTGTGATGCTGCCCAACCACGCGCCCCTGGTCATCGCCGAGCAGTTCGGCACGCTGGAGGCGATGGCTCCGGGCCGGGTCGACCTGGGCCTAGGCAGGGCCCCCGGCACCGACGGGGCCACGGCGGCCGCGCTCCGCCGCTCGGACCGGCTGCACGAGGGCGCCGACGAATTCCCGCAGCAGCTGGCCGAGTTGATCCGGTTCCTGGACGACAGCTTCCCGGACGGCCACCGGTACGCCCGGATCCACGCCGTGCCGGGACCGGTCCAGGGCCCGGCGGGCCGGCCGCCGGTGTGGCTGCTCGGCTCGTCCGGCTTCAGCGCGCGGCTCGCGGGCACGCTCGGGCTGCCGTTCGCCTTCGCGCACCACTTCTCGGCGCAGAACACCATCCCGGCCCTCGACCTCTACCGCGAGTCCTTCCGGCCGTCGGCGGTGCTGGACAGCCCGTACGCCCTGATCGGTGTCGCCGCCCTCGCGGCCGACGACGCGAAGGAGGCCCACCGGCAGATCCTCACCGGCGCACTGTCGATGCTCCGGCTGCGCACCGGGCGGCCGGGGCTCGTGCCGACGCCCGAAGAGGCCGCGGCATACGAATTCAGCCCGGCGGAGCGGGAGTTCGTGGACGGCTGGCTCGGCAACATCATCACCGGGACCGCCGACGAGGTCCGCTCCGGTCTCGACGATCTCCAGAAGCGCACGGGCGCCGACGAGCTGATGATCACGGCCAACGCGCACGGCGGCGAGGCGCGGCTGCGCTCGTACGAGCTGATCGCCGACGCTTACGGGCTGCCCGGGCTGCCCGGGTAGAGCGGCCCAGCGCGGGAGAGGGCGGGTGGCGGCCGGGCCGGTCACCACCCGCCCTCTGTTGCCGGGCAGTTGTGGGCAGTTGCCGGTGGCGGCCGTCAGCCTCGCCGCGCGGACGCACCCGCCACCAGGGCGCCGATTTCCTCCGGGGCCACCGCCCGTGAGTACAGATAGCCCTGCCCGGTGTCGCAGCCGATCCTGCGCAGCCGCGTCGCCTGCCCCGCGGTCTCCACGCACTCCGCCGTGACCGTGAGCCCCAGCCGGTGCGCGAGCTGGACCAGCGCCTCGACGATCATCTCGTCGGCCGGGTTCGGGTGCGCTCCCGCGTCGTAGCGGAATCCGCGTACGAACGACCCGTCCAGCTTCAGTACGGACACCGGCAGCCGGCTCAGATACGCGAGGTTCGAGTAGCCGGTGCCGAAGTCGTCGATCGCGATCTGCACGCCCATGTCGCTGAGGTCCTGGAGCGCCTGGAGGGGGCGTCCCGCGGAACCCATCACCGCCGACTCGGTCAGTTCCAGCTGGAGCAGGTCGGGCGCGAGACCGGTCTCGGCGAGAATCCCGGCGACGTCGGCCACCAGATCCGAGTCCCACACCTGCCGTACGGCGATGTTGACGCTCACGAACAGCGGTGGTCGGGTGGGGTGTTCGAGCTGCCAGGCCCTCGCCTGCCGGCAGGCGGTGCGCAGCACCCACGCGCCGAGCTGGACGATCGAGCCGTCCTCCTCGGCCAGCCCGATGAACCGGTTCGGCGTCAGCCGGCCGAACTGCGGGTGGTCCCAGCGCACCAGCGCCTCCACCCCTTTGAGCTCCCCGTCCGCCAGATCCACCAGCGGCTGGTACTCCAGCACGAATTCACCGTCGTCCACTGCGGGCCGCAGGGTGGACGAGAGCGCCTGCCGGGTCATCCGGTGGGCGTTGCGCTCCGGGTCGAAGAGCGTCCAGCGTCCCTTGCCGTCCGCCTTCGCCCAGTACAGCGTGGTGTCGGCGTCCTGCATCAGGCCGGTGGCGGTGGTGCCGTCGGTGAGCCGCTCCACCACTCCGATCGACGCGGACACCGAGAGCCGCTGGCCGCCGAGGTCGAACGGCTCCTGGAGCGCGGCCAGTACGGACGCCGCCAGATCGGTGAGCTGGTCCGTACCGGTGGAGTCCTCGACGAGGAGGGCGAATTCGTCGCCGCCGAGTCTGGCGACCAGATGGCCGGTGCCGCCTCCGTAGCCGGACTGGTCGGCGCAGTGGGTCAGCCGGGCGGCGACGACACCGAGCAGCCGGTCGCCGAAGCGGTGGCCGAGTGTGTCGTTGACGGCCTTGAAGCCGTCGAGGTCCAGGTAGCAGAGCCCGATCCGGCCGGTGCCCGGCTGGTCGCACGCCGATGGGTCGAGCGCCGCGGACAGCCGCTCGAAGAACAGGGTGCGGTTGGGCAGCCGGGTCACCGGGTCGTGCATCTGGAGGTGGCGCAGCCTGGCCCGCAGTTCACGCCGGTCGCTGACGTCGGCGACCGAGAGCAGCACCTGGGAGCTGTCGGGGAAGGGGGCGACACTGACCTCCGCCCAGAGCGAGTGGCCGTCGGCGTGCTTGAGGCGGCGGGTGCAGCGGAAACTGGAGCGGCGGCCCCGGAGGACCTCGCGGTACGCGTACCAGGTGCGGGTGTCCGCCGCGAGGTCCACGAGGCAGGCCGCGGCCTGCCTGGCCAGCGCGGCGGGCTCGGTGCCGAGCAGTCCGCCGAGCGCGGCATTGGCGGAGACGACCAGTCCCTCGCGGTCGACGACGGCCATACCGAGCCGTGCGGTGTTGAAGGCGGCGCGGTAGTCGTGCAGCTCGGCTGCGGTACGGCCGACGGTCTGACGCTCCGTGACCGGTGGCCGGACGGATCCCGGCACCGGAGACGGTCCTTCAGGGGTTCCGTTCACGGCTGGCTCCCGCGGTGCAGTCGTCTCGAACAGGTGGGGTCGGGGTTCGTCGGCCGGGCGGTGGAGGACCGCCGGATGCGCGCGTCCACATGGGAAAGTGTGCCGATCATAGAGGTTGAAGCAAGGACCGTTCCAGCCTCGTTGGCGCACGGTGATCCTTCCCGCGCCCAAGGGTGATCGTTTCTGCGCGGCTGTGGTCCGGGGTCTTTCTGACGTGATCGGTTGTGACTTTCCGTAAAGGTCCGGGGTGTCGGGTCGATCACTCGCCTGGGGCAACTGGACAGGACATAAACATATAAACCGCCCAGGGTGGTGGGGTGTCCCGCATCCCGAACCCGGAGGTTCCACGTGCAGCGTCCGCAGGCACCCGGGCGAGTGGACCGGCGCCGTCTGCGGCAGACCGCCGCCATCCTGGTCTCGTTCATGGCGTTCACCGCGACGTCCCTGGTCGCGGGGCCTGCGGTCGCCACCGTGGGCGGCGAGGGGCCGTGCGCGCTGCCGCGCACCGACGTCCACCACTCGGTCGGGCTCGACAGCTGGAACTCCGCCTACCCCCGGCCGGTCGGGGCACTCGACGCGGTCATGATCTTCCTGTCCTTCCCGGGGGCCCCGCCCGACACCACCCCGCAGGAGCTGACGGCCGACTACTTCCCCTCGACCACCACCTTCTTCCGGCAGGCCTCGTACGGGAAGTTCACGCTGCGGCCGCATCCGCTGCGGCGGTGGACCATGATGCCGAAGCCGGCCTCCGCGTACGCGATACGGCGTGACTGGAGTGCGGACGAGCGCGACGAGTATCTGCGGGACGCGGTGGCCGCGGCCGATCCGACGGTGGACTTCAGCAAGTACGACCTCGTCTATCTGATCGCCGACCCGGATGCGCCGGGTGTCGACTCGGACGCCACGAAGGTGGTCAATCTGGATACCCCGCTGCACGCCGACGGTACGGAGATCCGGCGTTTCGTCACCGGCTTCGAGCGGCATCCGCCGGACCGCGATGTGCTGGCCCATGAGACCGGGCACGTCTTCGACCTGCCGGATCTCTACCACCGCCCGTCGGACGACAAGGGCGACTGGGACACGTATGTGGGCGACTGGGACGTCATGGGCAGCCAGTTCGGGCTCGCCCCCGACTTCTTCGGCTGGCAGAAGTGGAAGCTGGGCTGGCTGGACCGGCGGCAGATCGGCTGTGTGCGCGGCACCCGGGCCCAGATGTTCACGCTGGAGCCACTGGAGGAGGTCGCGGCGCCCGGCAGCGACACGGCCGGGACCCGGCTCATCGTCCTGCGGACCGGGCTGGAGAGCGCCCTCGCCATCGAGGCGCGCACGGCGGCCGGCAATGACGCTTCGACCTGCTCGGAGGGCGTCCTCATCTACCGGGTGAGGGCGGAGCAGGCCTCCGGCGACGGCCCGTTCCGGGTGGTCGACACCCATCCGCACAGCTCGGGCTGCTGGGGGCAGTCGGTCTACCCGCCGCTGGCCGACGCGCCGCTCGGGGTCGGGGAGACGTTCACGGTTCCCGGCAACGGGACGAAGGTGGAGGTGACGGACCGTACGCCGTCGGGAGCCTGGACCGTCGAGATCACGCCGGTGGTGTGAGGTGCCCCGTGGTGTGAGGCGCCCGTGGTGTGAGGCGCGTTGTGAGGTGCTGGGGGGGGGGGGCACAACGAAGAAGCCCCCCGCTTCCGCGAGGGGCTTCTTCCGTCTGTGCGCCGCCAGGGACTCGAACCCCGGACCCGCTGATTAAGAGTCAGCTGCTCTAACCAACTGAGCTAGCGGCGCCTGCTGACGTCGTAGACCTTAGCACCCTGATCGGCGCGGGGAAAAATCGATAAGCCGTCCGTTCTCGTGGCCGGGGCCGCCGCCGCACGCGCCGCGCGGACACAGGCCCAGAGCATGACCTCGGGCCCCGGCAGCCAGGGATGGCGGGTGTCGGGAGCCACCAGCCAGCGCGGGCCCGATCGGGGAACGGAGGAGGTCAGAGACGGTACGGTCACCGCGTCACCGGTGCCGTGGCAGAGCATCGGCGGCACCGCGTCGCCCCACTCCTCCCAGTGCAGCAGGGATGGCAGCCGCTGGGCCGTGCCGGGGGCGGCGAAGAGCAGCATCCGGCCCCGGTGACCGGCGACCGGGCCCGATCCTGGGCCCTCCGACCACAGGGTGTCCAGCATCCGGCGGCCGAAGATCGCGGGCACGTTGACCACGTCGAAGACCGAGCCGCAGTCCAGCACGGTGGGGGCGGTGGGCCGGGACTCCCAGAGCGAGAGCGCACTGCGCGGGTACGGGGCGGCGGACGCGAGCCATCCCGCGCCGGCCGGGGTGACCGCTGTGGCGTGCTGCCCGTCCTGCTCGTCGAGGATCCGGCTGAGCCCGGCGGAGGAACGGCCGCCCGGGACGTGGACGGTGGCTGAGCTCTGGATGCCGGGGCTGCTGATGCCTGAGCCGCTGATGCCTGAGCCCCGGGTGCCGGAGTTGCTGATCCCCGGGCCTCGGGTACCTGAGCTGCTGATCCCCGAGCTGCTGATGCCGGAGCCCTGGATGCCCGAGCTCCGGAGATCGGAGCCGCTGCCGGAGAGGATTCCTGCGCTGTCGTCGTCTCGCTGCCATGCGCCCATGCCGACCAGGTCTACCCGGAGTGAGGGGGCCACTCCGCTGAGTTGGCCGAAACCGGGACAGGCAGGGGCGGGGAGGCGTATCTTTCCCACCGGTCTTGCCGACGGGCCCCGCCCAACGGCATATGCCCGAAGGGCTGGACGGGCTGGACGGGCTGGACGGGCTGGGCGGGCTGGGCGGTCCGCGTAGGGCGGCAGGAGTTCGCCCGCCCGTCAGGTCGGCAAGCCGCGCAGCAGGTCCCGGCCGAACTCGACCATCTTCTTGGCGTAGTCCTCGGTCCACTGCGCGCGCTCGGCGATGTCCGCCACCGTCAGCCGGTCGAAGCGGCGAGGGTCGGCGAGCTGCGCGGCGGCGACCGCCTGGTACTCGACCGCCCGGTCGGTCGCCGCGCGGAAGGCCAGCGTCAGCTCGGTGGCACGGGCGAGCAGCACCGCAGGGTCGTCGATCGACTCCAGGTCGAAGAAGTGCTCGGGGTCGGTGGTGGCAGCGGAAGGCTCGAAGAGCAGCGGCGCAGGCCGCAGCTTCCGCTCGCGCTGTTCGGGCTCCGCCATGTGTGCCTCCTGCTGTGCCGTGCTGTGTGTGCCGTGCTGCCTGTGTCTTGCGGTGCTGCGTCCCCCCGGAGGTCCGGCGGAGCCGGTCTCCGGGGGGTGTGCGGTGCTCGGGCCTCCGCCGTGGGATTCCGGCCACCGTCCATTGTCCCGCCCCGCGCAAGAGGACGTCCCGGGCAGCAGCAGGCACCCGTCACAGTGGCCGGTATCGCGGTCGTCGGCACCGCGTCACCGTGGCCGGTACGGCACCCGGTGTTCCGCGAGATGCGCCAGGACCGCATGGTTCGCCTCCCAGCCGTCCGGGAACTTCACTGTCACTCCCAGCTGCACCGGCTCGGTCGACGGGTGCTCGTCGAGCAGCCCGGCCACCCCCTCCCGGCACACCACGATGCAGGCGTGCCGGTGCCGCGACGCCAGGACGCAGAGCCTGCCCGTCTCCAGATGGAACGCTGTCGCGTCCGGGCGGCCGGACAGCGGATGCAGCACCACCGTGACGTCGAACTCCCGCCCCTGGAGGCGGTTGGCCGTGTCGACCGCGACGCCCGTCACCCCGAGCTCCGTGAGCGCCGACCGGACCGCGGCGGCCTGATCGCGGTGGGCCGTGCCGACCGCGATGCGGTCCGCCGTCAGCGGCACCGGATCCGGCGACTGCTCACTCACCGCCGCGCCACCGCGGTCCAGCAGCCGCCGGACCACCAGGGCCACCGCCCGTACCGCCTCCGGGTCCGTACGCGGTGTGTGCCGGGCGGGCAGTTCCAGCAGGGCCCAGCCCGTCTCCGCCGCCTCGTCCAGCACCCGGTCGGGGCCCGAACCGTCCGACGCCACCCCGAAGGTCAGCCGCCGGTCACCGTGGTCCGTACCGCTGCGGAACGGTGTGTACGGGTAGAACGCGTCCGAGACCAGCGGCGCCGCCGACGCCGGCAGCCGCCAGGAGACCGGCAGCCGGTGCTGCGGCAGCTCCGGATTGTGCGCGAGCAGGGTCGAGACCGCGCTGGACGACGGGTCGTACGCCAGCCCCGCCCACTGCTCGGCGCCGACCACGCTGAACGGGTCGAGCTGGCCGGGATCGCCCACGAACAACGCCCGTTCGAACAGCCCGGCCACGGCCAGCAGAGCGTCCGAGCGCATCTGGTACGCCTCGTCCACGATCGCGTGCCGCCAGGGCTCGACGCCCTTCACATGCGCCCACTTCGCCGCCGTCGAGATCACCACGTCGAGCCCGGCGAGATCCGCGACCTTGGCGGACTTGCGAACGTTCGGCAGGTCGTCCAGCGCCTTGTCGTACGGGTCGGGGTCGCTGCTGTGCAGCCGGCCGACCGGCAGCTCGGGGTCCTTCCCGGCAAGGCGGGTGACCAGGTCGTCCACCTGGGCGTTGGTCTGCGCGACCACCATCAGCGGTCGTCCGGCGGCGGCCAGCTCACGGGCCGCGCGCACTACGAGCGTCGATTTGCCCGCGCCCGGCGGGGAGTCGACCACCACTCCGCGGGCGGTGCCGTGCAGCGTGTCATCGAGGATGGCCCGCGTCGCGCGGGCGGCCTCCGCGCCGGGATCGAAGGTCACAGCAGGTCCTCGGGGGTGACGGGGTCGGGGCTCGTCCCGGAGCCGGGAGCAGCGGATGCGGAGGATGCGGCAGTTCCGTCGGACATGGCAGTTCTGTCGGACATGGTGGACGAGCCGTCCGACGGGCCGGTGATGCCCGGCGGGCCGCCGTGTGTCCAGGGGGTGTCCTCCTGCGCGGGCAGCTCGGGTCCGCCCCGCGAGCTGTGCTCGAACAGCGTCCAGCACAGCCGGTCGCCCTTCTCCGGCACGGTCCCCGGGGCCGGATCCTTGGCGCGGCCCATGCCGTTGGTCAGCCGCAGCACCAGTGAGCCGTCCGTCTCGTACCGTACGAACTCGGCCGTCTGCGCCTTCGGCGGGTCGCCCGGGAGCGCGCGGTGGACCTTGGCCCGCTCCTCGATGTGCGGTGTGTCATCGGTCCGCAGCGTCACCAGGGGGCGAGGGCTCGGGCGCTTCGACTCGCTCCACGCCATCACCACATCCGTCACCTCACCGGTGAACGCCTCGCCCGCGAGCCGCCGCCCCGCCATCACCAGCGGGTCGTCCAGGGCCTCCTGTGCCTCCAGCTGTGTCTGCGCGGTCTCGCGGGTGGCGAGCTTCTGCGCCGCCGTCACCGCGTCGTCCCGGCGCGGCTGCGGCGGCTCGCCCGCCCGCACCCGGTCCCGGTGGCCGGTGAACGACCAGCGGTCCCGGGTCCACCGCTCGCTCGCCCTGGCCCCTTCGGGCAGCTCGCGCAGCAGCCCGATTCCGTGCCACACCGCGTCCCAGGTGGGCCGCAGCTGTCCGGCCAGCAGCCTGCGGATCTCCCGCTCGGCGGCCGTCAGCTCACCGAGCCGGTCGTCGGCCGCCGGACCGTCCTCGGCGGCGGCCAGCGCCGAACGCGCCGCGTCGTACCGCTCCACCGCCGGGGCCAGCAGCCTGTTGTCGAAGGCCGGATCGGTGGCGGGCCCGGCGGGCGGGCAGAGCAGCTGCCCGTCCCGGTCGCGTCCCAGCTCGGCCCGGAGAGCGGTCTCGGCGCCGGACGTCCCGTCGGCCGGGTCGATCCAGGCGAGCAGCGCGCCGAGGTGCTGGTCCTCCAGATTGCTCTGGCCGGTGGCCCAGTGACGGTTCAGCAGATCGGTCGCGGCGAGCAGTAGCGAGGACCCCGGGACCCGGGCGCGCTCACCGTAGTGCGTCAGCCAGCGGCCGAGCAGCGGGACGCGGGGCGGCGCCGGGTAGGGCGTCTCCGGATCCTCATCGGCCGTACGCCGGAAGCGCATCGACCGCCCGAGGAGCCGGACGAAGTCGATGCCCGCCCGGCCCGGCACGATCAGCTGCGGGGCGTCCGCGCACAGCTCGGTCTCGACCTTGACCTTCTTCTTGGTCTCCGGGTCGGTCTCGGAGCGCTCGGCGGCCTCGACGTCGTCGGCGTACCCGTCGATGTACGGCAGCACGGCCTCGGCCAGTTCGGACAGGAACGCGAATCGCAGATCCCGGTCGCGCGGCTGGGCGACGACCAGCAGCCTCGGCGCGGCGGGGTCCGTCCCGACGAGCGCCCCGAGCGGGGCGCCGGCCTCGCCAGCGGTGGTGAGGGGGACGAACACGAGCGGGCGGGCGGAGAGGTGGCGGTGCCGGACGGTCGCGGTGGGCTCCGCACGTCCTGACCGCACGGCTTCCAGCCGGGCGAGCGTGCTGATCAGCGACATACCGGCGAGCCTTCCTGCTGGAGACTCGATGGCCGGAGACCTGATTGCTGGAGCCCCGACTCCCGTGGATCCGACTCCCGCGGATCCGACTGCTGGACATCCGACTCCCGGAGCGCCGACTGACGGCCAGCCGACTCCCGGCCGGCCGGCTGCGGTGCCTCGGCCAGCGCCTCCGCCCGCAGCGCCGCGGCCCTGCGCAGCGCGGCCACCGTCGGATCCGACGGATCGCCCTCCTCGCCGTGCGCCGCGGCCAGCACCGCGTCGACCGTCGTCAGCCCGCCCAGCTCGCCGCGGACCCCCCGGCCCAGCGCCTCCACCGCGCCCGCGCCACGGGCCCGGTCGCGGCAGTGGAAGGCCAGCTCGCACGCGGCCAGGCACTCCGGTGCATACGCCGCGCGGACCGATTCGACCGCCGCCGTGAGCTCGGCGGGCGGCAGACCGGGGTCGAAGGTGGTGCCTTCGGGCAGGGCCGCCGCGATGTCCTCGATACGGGTCAGCCGGGTCAGCTGACGCCGGGTCACCGAGAGCTGCTTGCGTACGTCGACGGCCGAGGCCGTCGGCAGGTTGGAGAAGTCCTTCGGGCAGACCAGCAGGATCCGGTCGTGCACCGAAGCGCCGGCCGCGCCGCCCGCGCCGCCTGGGCTTTCTGTGCTGTCTGTGCCGCCCGCGCTGTTGATATGGGCCGCGATCCGCTCCAGTGCCAGCACGTACACCGCGGACTGGCGGGCGGCCGCCCCCACCTTCGCCGCGTCCGCCGACGCGTCGATCATCGGGAACGACTTGATCTCGATCACCGTCCAGCGCCCGGCCGGATCCACCACCACCGCGTCCGGCTCCAGATACGCGGGCGAGCCCGCCACCTCCAGCGCCAGCATCGGGTGGTCGAACAGGGCCCACCCGCCGGCCTCCGTGGCCTCACGCAGGGCCAGTGCCGTGCGGGCCGCGCGGCCTTCGGGGCCCGCCGCCGTGAGATCGGGGACCGTCACGTCCACCGGCTCGGCCGTGCCCATGTGCTCCGCGAGGAGCCGCATCAGTTCGGCGCCGCCGTCGGCCTTGACCCTCGCCTCGAAGGCGTTGCCCCGCATGAAGGCGAACTGGGACTGGCCGAAGGCCGAGGGGGAGCCGAGGGCCTGTGCGAGAACCGTCTTGTTCACCCCGGCGCCGTCGAGGAGCGCGCGCCGCTCGCAGCCCGGGTTGGCCGCGAGGGCAGCCAGCGCGCGGGCGTCCAGCGGCTGCGGCGCGACGGACGGGCCCCGCAGCTCAGCGAGCCGCTGTCTGAGTGCCGTCGTCGGCTGTGTCGCCTGCTGACGCGGAAGAGGCGGAGGAGGTCCGCTGCCCGGGGAATCGCTCACCCGGGGAAGTCTTGCACCCGGCACCGACAATCGGGGACGGACTGTCGGCCGTACGGGAGGAGAACCGGGCCCGTACCCGGTCGGCCAGCCGCACCGCGGGCCGGGCGAGCAGCAGCCCCACACCCATCACCGCGACCCCCGCGATCGCGTCGAGCAGATAGTGGTTGGCCGTGCCCAGCACCACGAAAGTGATGGTCAACGGGTAGAGCACCCCGAGTATTCGGGCCAGCGGCGTACGGCCGTGGCGCCACAGCATCACCCCGCACCACAGCGCCCACCCCACATGCAGGCTCGGCATCGCGGCGAACTGATTGGTCATCCCGCCGAGTCCCCGCGGTGCGCTCGCGTCGTCGCCCCACCAGCCGTACGAGCTGTACTGCGCCATCGTGTCGACAAAACCCTCGGCATGGGCGAGCAGCCGCGGCGGACAGGTGGGGGTCAGCGTGAAGCCGATCAGACCGAGCAGGGTGGAGACCATCAGCCAGGTGCGCGCCAGGCGGTACTGGGCGGGACGGCGGCGGAAGAGCCATATCAGGATGCCCGGGGTCACCAGGTAGTGCAGCGACGCATAGGCGAAGTCGGCGGGTATCCCTATGGCAGGGGTGTGCGTGAACAGCCTGTTCAACGGGTGTTCGATGTTGATGTGCAGGAACTTCTCGGCGCGCAGCAGCGAAAGGCCGTGGTGGACCGCGTCCTCGGTGCTGCCGCGTGCCAGCAGCCGCCCCGACGAGTACGCGGTGTAGACGACAGCGATCACAAGGAGCTCTGTCCACCAGCGGGGCCGGTCACGGTTCGCGGTGTACGGCATCCGAATGCTCTCCATCGTCTGTTCAAACGGGGCCTGTCACCCGGCGTACCACCATAGGGCGTATCGAATGACAAGTTCATTGCGGCCCCTCTGTGCGGGGCACGGTAGGAGGGACGCCGGAGGCGTCCGCCGGGTTGCTCCCGGAACCCGTGCGCGATGATGGGAGAAGCATCACCGCACGGGAAGAGAGAGCGTCATGGCACCCCGAATGCTGCTGGTCCGGCATGGGCAGACCGCGTGGTCGCTGTCCGGGAAACACACCGGCAGGACGGACATCCCACTGCTCGACGAGGGACGCGAGGGGGCCGAACTGCTCGGTGAGCGGCTGCACCGGGCGCCGTGGGACGCGGTGCCGGACGCCAGGGTGTTCACCAGCAGACTGCTACGGGCGAGCGAGACGTGCGCACTTGCCGGGTTCGCCGACCGCGCCGAGGAGTGGGACGCGCTCCTGGAGTGGAACTACGGGGCGTACGAAGGACTCACCCCGGCCGAGATCCAGGCGGTCAGGCCCGGCTGGTTCATCTGGCGCGACGGCGTTCCCGACGGTGAGTCCGTGGCCGATGTCACGGCACGCGCCGACGCGGCGATCGACCGGATCCGTACGGGCGGCCGCGACGTCCTGGTCTTTGCGCACGGCCATATCCTGCGGGCGCTCGCCGCACGCTGGCTCGGCTACGACCTGACCTTCGGCGCCCGCATCCGGCTGGCCCCGGCGTCGCTCTCGGTGCTGGGCTGGGCGTACGACGCCCCCGCGGTCGAGCGGTGGAACGACACCGGGCACCTGGAGCCGTAACAACCCGGCCCGGGGCCGGAACACGTCGGTCCGGGACCCCGGTCAGCCCGGGACACCCATCAGCCGGTCACCGGCCACTCCCGGACAGGCCACTCCGGGACAGAACCACTCCGGGCCGGAACCACTCCGGGCCGGAACCATTCCGACCGGGCGTCCGGGCCGACTCCGTTCAGACCAGCCGCGGGGTCGACGCGTGCCGCTCCAGGAAGGCCGGCACCCCGGCTGCCCGGCGCTCCGGGAGCAGCCTGCGGGCCGTGCCCGCGAGCATCGCCTGGATACGGGAAGACTGGACCTGGTCGAGCAGGTCGAGCACCTGGTGCCCGGCCGCCGCCGCCCGGTCGGGAGCGCCCGCCCTGACCAGGTCGTCGGCGAGCTGCGCACGGTAGAGCGCCAGATTGCGGGCGAAGTGCGGGTCCTGGAGCTCCGCCGCGCGCTCGGCATGCTGGGCCGCGCGAGGCCAGTCGCTCAGCGCGGACCAGCACTGCGCCTCCAGCATCTCCAGCTCCGCCTCGACGAAGAAGCTCATCCACTCCGGGTCGGCGTCCGACGTGCCCTGCCCGAAGAGGGACTTGGCCCGTACCAGCGTCTCCGAACAGGCCGTACGGTCGCCAAGCCCCGCCCAGCCGCCCGCCTCCCGCAGGGTCAGCAGCGACAGCAGCCGGGGCGACGACAGCTGCTTCGCCGCGCGCTCACCGGCCTGCGCGGCCCGCACGGCCTCGCGCGGGCGCCCCGCGTCCCGCGCGAGGAACGCGGTGTTGCAGAAGGCATGGGCCTCCAGCGCGGGATCGCCGGACACCCGTGCGGTCGCCAGGGCCTCCGCGTAGTGGGACCGTGCGTCGTCGAAGCGGCCCGAATCGTGCGCCAGCCAACCCACGGAGATGGCCAGTTCACCGGCGCCCGCGTGCAGCCGGTCGGCCGCGGACCGGCGGGCGGTTCCCGCGTCGAGCAGGGCGTACGCGGCCTCCAGCGGCTGCGCCGCCCGCTGGTAGAGACCGGCCGCGCCATGCCGGTCGTCGAGCAGCCGGATCTGCCGTACGGCTGCTTCGACGGCGTTGACCTCCGCCTCGCCGACACGGCGCCGGGACGGTACGGGGGCCGGGCCGAAGCCCAGTGAGACGGCGGCCAGAGCGGCGGAACCGCCGGCCATGAATGCGCGACGCAGCACGTCGCTCTCCTCGTTGTTCTGGCTGGTGTGGGGCTGGGGACGGGACTCGGACTGGAACTGTCCAGGCGGCTCGGCGCCGGGACACATGCCCCGGCCGCGTACCGCCCCCCGGTCGGAGAACCCCAGGTCCTTCAGGGTCGAACCGGGGAACATATGCAGGAACACCCGCTCGTACGCATAGTTGGGACAGCGGATCTCGCCGGCCTCGACGCGCCCGATGTACCTCGCGTCACAGGCGACTTGCTCGCCGATCTCGCGCGCGGCCCGGCGGATCGCCGCCGCGAACTCACCGGGTGAGCGCTGTCCACGCAACTGCCGGAAAGCCGGGTTGCGTACCTCCCGTGACATCGCCATGGCCGAGCCCTCTCTGGCGGATGGTGCTGCCGGTCCGGACCGCTCCGGCGCGCAAAACGTACCGTCTGTGATGAGACGCACACGCCCGGTATAGCTACAAAACGGATATCTCACCCGCGATTTGCCATGAACTGCCATCCTTTACGGCGGTGCTGCGCCGTAGCCCTTGACGTCCGCAGGCGTTGAACCTTGCGGAGAACGAGGAGGGGTTGCCTTGTTGGAGACCGGTATCGAGATGAGCGGTTCGAGAACGACCGCCCGGCACACACCCAGTCAGGAGTTCAGCGCACCACCCGACGGTGTGGCCGAACCGTGCGATCTGGTAACGGTCCCTGCGAGGCAGGGGCTTGAGGCGGTGGACATCCTGCGCAGGGGAGCGGACTCGGCCGACGTCGGCCCCGTCCTGCACGACGGAGCCTGCGACACCCTCGGCTTCCTGGTGCCGCCCGGCACGGCCGACGGCTGGGACCTGCCGGGCAGCGCGTGTACGCAGACCAACGGACGCGGGCTGCGGATCCCCGAGGAGCCACCGGTCCGGGGCACCGGCTGGCTACTGCCGCCCGAGACGGCGCCGGTCACCGATCCTTCGGTGCTCAGGGCGGCGCTCGGCGAGGCGGCACGTCTGATCGAGGCAGCGGACAACCGCCGGTGAGCAGCCCGTACCGCTGAACGCCGCCGCGGTACGGGAGGACGCGATACTGGGGGAGTGGCGAAGAACAAGCGGCAGGGCCGTTCCGCACCGGAGTCCGTCGTCGAGCAGGTGGACGGCGGGATCGCCGAACTCAGGCCCGACCGCGACCGTCCGCGCGCCTGGACCCTGCTGATCGACGGCGCCCCGCAGTCCCATGTGGACCTCGACGACCCCGCGTACCTCGACTTCGAGTACCAGCGCAGGCTCGGTCATGTCATCGACCTCGCGGGCCCGCCCAGACAGCCGCTGCACGTCGTGCATCTGGGCGGCGGGGCGTTCACCCTGGCCCGTTACGTCGCGGCGACCCGCCCCCGCTCCACGCAGCAGATCGCCGAGGTCGACGGCCCGCTGGTGCAGCTGGTGCGCAGGGTGCTGCCGCTGGACCCCGGCGCCCGGATCCGCGTCCGCTCCACCGACGCCCGCGCCGCACTCGCGAAGATCCCCGACGGCTGGGCCGACCTGATCGTCGCCGACGTCTTCAGCGGTGCGCGCACCCCCGCCCATCTCACCAGTGCGGAATTCCTCACCGAAGTCCGCAGAGCGCTGAAGCCGGAGGGCTGGTACGCGGCGAACCTCACGGACGGCCCGCCGCTGACCTATCTGCGCGGCCAGATCGCGACCGCGGCCGAGACCTTCCCCGAACTGGCCCTGGCGGCCGAGCCGGCGGTACTGCGCGGCCGGAGGTTCGGGAACGCGGTACTGGTGGGTTCGGCGCTTCCGCTGCCCATCGCCGAACTGACCCGCAGGGTGGCGGGGGACGGGCACGCGGGGCGGCTGGAGCACGGCCGGGGCCTCACGGACTTCACGGGCGGGGCGAGGCCGGTACGGGACGCGGATGCGCAGCCGTCACCTCCGCCGCCGCCCGCGGTCTTCGGATAGCCGGCCGCGGGCTCGGGGCGCGGCCACCGCACCGCGCTCCCTCAGCTGTCGTCCACCTCGACCGTCGGCTTGTGTCCGTTCCAGGTGCAGAACACCGACACCGACCGCTGCCCCTTCGTGAACGTCACCCGGATCCACTCCGGCTGCTTCCAGACCCGCATCTGCCAGCCGTCCGCAGGCGCCGCCGACACCAGCTCCGCCGAGGTGGCCCCCAGATCGAAGACGACCCGGCCGCCGGATGACGTATAGCTCCGTACGTCACCGGATGAACCGGATGAAACTGAAGAACCTGACGAACCTGATGAAGGCCGCGAAGCAGGTGCCGACGCCGACGGCGAGGGGGACGGCGAGGACGGCGGGGAAGCACTCCCGGACGCGTGTGCGGGGGAGGGGGAGCCCGGTGACTGCCCCGCCCCCGGGGACCCGGGATCCGGCTCCTCGGGCCGCTGGGTGGCCGACGAGAGCAGCTCCGGACTCCCCGCTGCCGGAAGCGCCCGGGGCAGGTCATAGGCCGTGCCCGCCATCACCGAATGCACCCCCCACCAGGTCAGCGTCGTCGCCGCACCGGTGGCGAGCGACCATGCCAGGGCCTGTGTCAGTCGCCGGATCATCGCGCCATACTGCCCCACCGGCCCCAGCGATGTCGCGACACGGTGAGACGCATACCCGGCTCCCCCGAATGGCGTACGGTGCCGCCCATGGCAAGTGTGCTCGTGGTCGAGGACGACCAGTTCGTACGCTCCGCCCTCATCCGGCACCTCACCGAGGCCTCCCACACCGTACGGAGCGTCGGCACGGCCCTGGAGGCGCTGCGTGAGGTGGCCCATTTCGGCTTTGACCTGGTCATTCTCGATCTTGGTCTGCCCGATCTCGACGGGGCGGAAGCGCTGAAGATGCTGCGCGGCATCACCGACGTACCGGTGATCATCGCCACCGCACGGGACGACGAGGCGGAGATCGTACGGCTGCTGAACGACGGCGCCGACGACTACCTCACCAAGCCCTTCTCCGTGGAGCATCTGTCGGCCCGGATGGCGGCCGTACTGCGACGCGCCCGCAGCAGCTCCGGCGCCGAACCGCCGCCGCGGCTCATCCGCGTCGGCGGGCTCTGCGTCGATCCGCTGCGCAGGCAGGCGGAACTGGACGGGGTACGGCTCGATCTGACCCGGCGGGAGTTCGACCTGCTGACCTTCCTCGCCGGACGGCCCGGTGTGGTCGTACCGCGCAAGGAGCTGCTCGCCGAGGTGTGGCAGCAGTCGTACGGCGACGACCAGACCATCGACGTGCACCTCTCCTGGCTGCGCAGGAAACTCGGCGAGACCGCCGCGAGCCCGCGCTATCTGCACACGCTCCGGGGTGTCGGGGTGAAGCTGGAGCCGCCCCTATGAGGTGGGCGCTGGTCAAAGTGGCGCTGGCCGCCACCGCCATGGTCGTGGTGGCCTTCGCCATTCCGCTCGGTCTGGTCATCAAGGAGATGGCCAGCGACCGGGCGTTCGCCGGCGCCGAGCGGAACGCGTCGGCCCTCGCGCCCACCCTCTCCATCACCACCGACCGCCTCGCGCTGGAGAAGGCGGTCGCCTCCACCCCGGCGGGCGCCGCAGGACGCGTCGCCATCCATGTGCCCGCGTCGGGCGAACCGGGCAGCCGGCCCACCGAGACCGGCCACCGGCGGGCAGCACCGAAGGACATCGAGGCGGCCCGCCGCCAGGCCATGATCACCGCGGTGCCCGGCGGCTCCGCGCTCCTCCAGCCGACCGCGCTGCCCACCGGAAGGATCGCGGTCGTCGAGGTGTACGTACCGCAGGGCGAGGTCTCCAACGGCGTCGGCACCGCCTGGCTGGTCCTCGCGGGCGTGGGCATCGCGCTGGTCGTCGGCTCGGTCGCGGTCGCCGACCGGCTGGGCGTACGGATGGTGCGCCCCGCGCAGCGGCTCGCGCGGGCGGCGCACGACCTGGGCGAGGGCAGGCTGTCCGTACGGGTCGTCGAGGAAGGACCGACCGAACTGCGCTCGGCCGCCGTGGCGTTCAACTCGATGGCCGACCAGGTCGTCCAACTCCTCGACAACGAACGCGAACTGGCCGCCGACCTCTCGCACCGGCTGCGCACCCCGCTCACGGTCCTGCGGCTCAACGCGGCCTCGCTGGGCGACGGTCCGGCCGCCGAGCAGACCCGCGCGGCCGTCGAGAAGCTGGAGCGGGAGGTCGACACGATCATCCGCACGGCCCGCGAACAGCGCCCGCGACCCCAGGGGCTGCAACCGGCGGCCGCGGGCTGCGACGCCTCCGAGGTGATCCGCGAACGGATGGCCTTCTGGTCGGCGCTGGCGGAGGACGAGGGCCGTACGGTACGGCTGGCGGGTGTGGGCCGAGCGGCACGCATCCCGGTCATACGCTCCGAACTGGCCGCCGCACTCGACGCGTTGCTCGGCAACGTCTTCCGCCACACGCCCGAGGGCACCCCCTTCTCGGTGGACGTGCACCACGCGGAGGACGCCGTCATCGTGCTCGTGTCGGACGCGGGTGAGGGCATCGCCGACCCGGCGGCCGCCCTGACGCGCGGCAACAGCGGCGGGCGGACCGGCTCCACGGGGCTCGGCCTCGACATCGTGCGCCGGGTCGCCGAGTCGACCGGCGGCGATGTGCGGATCGGGCGCTCGGTCCTCGGCGGCACCGAGGTCCGGCTGTGGATCGCCCTCGACGGTGGCCGTGCGCTGCCTGCCCGCGGCCACCGCGTACGGGGCCGCAGGCGCGGGACGCTCCGGGGGCCGGTACCGGGCTGATCCGGGACATCGGCACGCGGCACCCTCCCCGGCAAGCCGCAAGCAAGCCGCAAGCAAGCCCCAACAAGCCCCGGTATTAACCGCTCCCTTTGTCTTCCTTAAGCCCACCCTAAGATCCTCGGCTTCCCTCCTGAACTGCCCAATTGTCCGGTTCGGACTCGCTAGCGTGCTGCCACACCCCCCACTTCCGTAACGCAGAGGCAGGCACGCCATGAGTACGACGACCCACCGGCGCAAGGTGAGCGGCAAGACCAAGGCGATGGGCGCGGTGGTCGCCGCAGCCGTCGCAGGGGGCGGCGCGTTCGCACTGACCGGCACGGCGCACGCCGCCGACGTGGGCGCCGCCTACACCAAGACCAGTGACTGGCAGGGCGGTTACACCGGCCAGTACGTCGTCAGCAACGACGCCGGGAAGGCGCTGACCGACTGGAAGCTGGAGTTCGACCTGCCCGCGGGCACCAAGCTCAGCTCGCTGTGGAACGCCGAGTCCACGGTCGACGGGCAGCACGTCACGGTGCGGCCTTCGAAGTGGGACAAGACGGGGATCGCCGCGGGCAAGTCCCTCACCATCGGCTTCGTCACGTCGTCGGGCGCCACCGCGGGCGACCCCACCGGCTGTGTCATCGACGGCGCCAAGTGCTCGGTCGACACCGGTGGTGCGCCCGCGCCGAGCGGCCGGCCCACCAAGCCGTCCCAGCCGTCCGATCCGTCGAAGGCACCGCAGCCGTCGGGCAAGCCCACCGCAACCGCGTCACCGACCGGGAGCGCACCGTCGAAGCCCGCGCCCACGCCCACCAAGACGACCGGCGCCGGAACAGGCACCTCGTCCGGTGCGGGCTTCGCCCCGTACGTCGACACCTCGCTCTACCCCGCGTACGACCTGCTGGACACCGCGACCAAGACCGGCGTGAAGGAGTTCAACCTGGCCTTCATCACCTCCGGCGGCAGCTGCGCCCCGCTCTGGGGAGGTGCCACGGGCCTCGGAGACGACAAGGTGGCCTCGCAGATCAGCGGGTTGCGGGCCAAGGGCGGTGACGTCCGGGTGTCCTTCGGCGGGGCCTCCGGTACCGAGCTGGGCGCGGCCTGTACGTCGGCCGACGCACTGGCTGCCGCGTACGGCAAGGTCATCGACACCTACAAGCTCACCAAGGTCGACTTCGACATCGAGGGCGGTGCGCTGCCGGACACCGCGGCCAACACCCGTCGCGCGCAGGCCATCGCGCAGCTCCAGAAGTCCCACCCGGGGCTCGACGTCTCGTTCACGCTGCCGGTGATGCCCGAGGGGCTGACCCAGCCCGGCGTGGACCTCGTCGCCAACGCGAAGAAGAACGGCGTCGACATCTCCGCGGTCAACATCATGGCGATGGACTACGGGGCTTCGTACAGCGGTGACATGGGCGACTACGCCACCCAGGCGGCGACCGCCACACAGGCCCAGATCAAGGGTGTGCTCGGGCTCTCGGACGCCGCTGCCTGGAAGGCCGTCGCGGTCACTCCGATGATCGGCGTCAACGACGTCAACACCGAGAAGTTCACGGTGGACGACGCGAAGAAGCTGGCCGAGTTCGCCAAGGCGAAGGGGCTGGGGCGGCTCTCGATGTGGTCCGCCGCACGGGACAAGGAGTGCGCCGGCGGCGCGAAGAACTCGGCCGACCCGACGTGTTCGTCGATCGTCCAGGACGATCTGGCGTTCACCAAGGCGTTCGCCGCGAACAGCTGACGCCGCCTCCTGACGGACGCCCCGGCCGGTTCACCCCCCACCCGGCCGGGGCGTTTGCTGTGTCCGGATACGGAGAACGGCCCGCTGCCCGCCCCGCCTCCGTAACTCAGCGCATCTCGGGCGGAGTTCGGTAAAAAAACGCGCAGCCCGTCCAGAAACGGGTTCCCCTGCCAAGCCTCGTTCACTTTCTGTGTACGCCCGCGATCCCGGTTCCGGCACGGCCCCTGTCGGCCCGCGGCCGGGTTCTCTGCGTTCATCACCCCTCCGGCCTGCGGTGATTGAACCCGTCTCGACGGTGGGCCGAAGCTCTCCGGGCCGTGGCAAGAGCCGTGCGGGACACGTTCGCGTGACGTGCGGGACACGCTCGGGCAACGGAACCGTCTTCAACTCTTGACACCCGCCCCTCCGAGGCAGCAACCTTCCGGCATCAGCGCGCATGGGAGCGCTCCCATCTCGCTCCCGCACCGCACAGGTTTTCTCCGTACGGACAGAACGGCCCGTGTCTCCCCCCTCGCACTTCCCGGCACCCGTACTCACCAGCGCGTATGCCGCGCAGTAAGAACGCCAGTCCCCCTGGACCAAGGAGTAGTGGAATGCGCATCACCCGCACCGCCGGCGGTCGCCGCCGCAGAGCCGCGGTCATCGCCACCACGGGCCTGACGGCCACCGCCCTGTTGCTGGCCGGCTGTAGCAGCGACTCGTCGGACTCGGGCAAGTCCGACGCCAACGGGCCGATCACACTGACCGTTTCGGACTACGGGCAATTCGGCTACAAGGAGGCAGGGCTCTTCGCGCAGTATCACAAGCTGCACCCGAACATCACGGTCAAGGAAGACACCACCGCCGATGAGAAGGTCTACTACCCCAAGCTGCTCCAGGAGCTGAACTCCGGCAGTGGCCTCTCCGATGTTCAGGGCATCGAGGTCGGCCGGATCAAGGAAGTGGTCGACACCAAGGCGAACAATTTCGCCGACCTCAGCAAGGTGATCAACGTCGACGACTGGGTGTCCTGGAAGGAGAAGCAGGCCACCACGTCGGGCGGACAGGTGATCGGCGCGGGTACCGACATCGGCCCGATGTCGCTCTGCTACAACACCGACCTCTTCAAGAAGGCCGGCCTGCCGACCGACCGGGACAAGGTCGCCCAGAAGGTCGCCGGCGGATGGAGCGACTACCTCGCGCTGGGTGAGGAGTACAAGAAGCACGCGCCTGCGGGCACCTACTTCATGGACTCGGCGAGTGCCATGTTCAACGCGGTGGTGAGCTCCAACACGCAGCAGTACTACGACTCCAGCGGCCAGCCGGTCTACAAGACCAGCTCCAGCGTCAAGGACGGCTGGAAGCTGGCGTCCCAGGCGGCCTCCGAGGGACTCTCGCACGGTCTCGCGCAGTTCGACCCGCCCACCTGGCCGCCGGCGCTGCGCAAGAACAGCGTCGCCACCGTCGTCTGTCCCGCATGGATGGCCGGTCAGATCTCGACCAACGCGGGCCCGGCCAACAAGGACCACTGGGACATCACCACAGCCCCCGGCTCGTCCTCGGCCAACTGGGGCGGCTCGTTCCTGGGCGTTCCCAAGAACGGTAAGCACGTGGCCGAGGCCAGCGCACTGGTCAAGTGGCTGACCTCGCCGGCGCAGCAGGCCGCCGTCTTCAAGGCAATCGGCGCCTTCCCGTCCAACAAGAAGGCGTACACCCTTCCCGAAGTGAAGAACGCCAAGCTTCCCTACTTCAACAACGCTCCGGTCGGCAAGATCTACGCACAGGAGGCCAGCACCATCCCGGCTGCCGTGCTCGGCCCGAAGGACGCCGACATCAAGGACGCGTTCTCCACGCAGATCACCAACATGGAGCAGCGTCACACCAGTTCCGCGAAGGCCTGGAACGACGCGATCAACAACATCGACAAGACGGTCGGCTGATCAGCACCGGTGCGGGCGGCCACCGGGCCGCCGGCGCCGGGTACCGACGCGGGCGGCGCCCTGCCGATCAGGCCGGACGCCGCCCGGACGGTACGCACATGGACCAGCGCTCCGACACCGCCACACCGGGCCGGACGGGTCCGCTCATCGCGCCGGGTCGGCGCATCCCAGGGAAAGGACTCCCGCCTGTGGCAACCTCGACCCCCACCCGGGATACTTACGCCCCGCCTCCCCGCGGTTCCACGCAGACGTCGGCCCGCCGGCAGAAGTGGCGGAGCCGGCTGTGGCGGTTCGACGACAAAGCATCCCCGTACGCCTACATCGCCCCCTTCTTCCTGGTCTTCGGCGCCTTCGGTCTCTATCCGCTGATCTACACCGGCTGGATCGCCATGCACCGGGTGGAGATGACCGGCCTCGACCAGATGCAGTGGGTCGGCTGGGACAACTTCTCCAAGATCCTCCAGGACTCCGAGTTCTGGACGGCGGTCAGCAACACCTTCCTGATCGGAGTGATGTCGACGGTCCCGCAGCTGCTGGTGGCGCTGGGCCTCGCGCATCTGCTGAACTACAAGCTGCGGGCCAGTACCTTCTGGCGGACGATCATCCTCACCCCGTACGCCACATCGGTGGCCTCCGCAGCCCTGGTCTTCGCCCTGGTCTTCCGGGCCGACGGCGGCCTGCTGAACTGGGTGCTGCACTTCATCGGCCTCGGCCACACCAACTGGGTCAACGGGCACTGGACCTCCAAGATCGCGATCTCGGTGATCGTGATCTGGCGCTGGACCGGGTACAACACCCTGATCTACCTGGCCGCGATGCAGGCGGTGCCCACCGATCTGTACGAGGCCGCATCGATCGACGGTGCTTCGCGCTGGCAGCAGTTCCGCAAGGTGACCATCCCCTCGCTGCGGCCCACGATCCTCTTCACGATCGTCATCTCCACCATCGGCTCCATGCAGCTGTTCGGTGAGCCGCTGCTGCTGGAAGGCGGCAGGCTCGGAGCGATCGGCGGCAACGAGAACCAGTACGAGACGCTCAGCATTTATCTCTACAACTACGGCTGGAATCTGGGGCATCTCGGACCGGCCGCCGCGGTGGCCTGGGCGATGCTCGTCCTGCTGCTGCTCATCGCCGCGATCAACTGGCTCATCAGCCGCTTCGTACGCACATCCGCGGCCTGACCGGGAGCGATATCCATGACCATGACCAGCCCCGCCCACGCGCCCGGTCGCACCACCCCGCCGGCCGCCGCCCCTTCCGCGCCCCGCCGCCGTTTCAGGCCCGGCGCGGGCCAGCAGCTGAAGGGCGGCCCCTTCTCCTACGCCGCGCTGATCGTCGTCGGCATCGGCTCGATCCTGCCGCTGTACTGGACCCTGGTGGCGGCCTCCCACACCCAGGACGAAGTACTCAACACCACACCGCCGTTCCTGCCCGGCGGGCGGCTCCTCCACAACCTCGACTCGGCCTGGAACCAGGCCCACCTGGGCAAGGCGATCGTCAACTCCGTCATCGTCTCCGGCTGCATCACCGCGGCGACGCTCTTCTTCTGCACACTGGCCGGGTACGCCTTCGCCAAGATGCGGTTCCGGGGCCGCGGCGGGCTGATGACCGCGGTCATCGCCACCCTGACCATCCCCCCGCAGCTCAGCGTCGTGCCGCTCTTCATGATGATGTCCAAGATCGGCTGGGGCGGGAACCTGGAGTCGGTGATCTTCCCGACCCTGGTGAGCGCGTTCGGTGTCTTCTTCATGCGGCAGTACCTGCTGGAGGCGCTGCCGTACGAACTCATCGAGGCGGCCAAGCTCGACGGCGCCAACAACCTCCGCATCGTGCGCAGCGTGGTCCTCCCGGCGGCCCGCCCCGCGATGATGGTGCTGGGGATGCTCACCTTCGTCCAGGCGTGGAACGACTTCTTCTGGCCCTACCTCGCCCTGAACCAGCAGAACCCCACCCTGCAGGTGGCGCTCGGCCAGCTGAGCGCCTCGTACACGCCCGACCAGAGCATCGTGATGGCGGGCGCGCTGATCAGCACGCTGCCCCTGCTCGTGGTGTTCGTGATCTTCGGCAAGAAGATCGTCGGAGGCATCATGTCCGGCGCCGTCAAGGGGTGACGCCCGCGTCCCCCGCCCACCCCGGTGCGTCCCGTACGGCCCGTGCCCGACCGCAGGCCGTACGGGACACCTGAACCCCTTCTCCTCCCCAACTGCCCCTCTCCGCCCACCCCTGGGAGCGCTCCCGCATGACCGCCGTACGATCCGAGACCACCACCCGTGAGCAGGCACCCGAGACGACGGACTTCCCCGTGGGCTTCGTCTGGGGCGCGGCCACCGCCGCCTACCAGGTGGAGGGTGCCGCCGCCACCGACGGCCGCACCGCGTCCATCTGGGACACCTTCAGCCACACCCCGGGCAAGATCCGCAACGGTGACACCGGCGACATCGCCGCCGACCACTACCACCGCTACCGCGACGACGTGGCGCTGATGAAGGAGCTGGGCCTCAAGGCGTACCGCTTCTCCGTCTCCTGGTCGCGGGTGCAGCCCACCGGCCGTGGCCCGGCCGTGGAACGCGGCCTCGACTTCTACCGCAGACTCGCCGACGAACTGCTCGAAGCGGGCATCACGCCGGTCGCCACGCTCTACCACTGGGACCTGCCACAGGAGTTGGAGGACGCGGGCGGCTGGCCCCACCGGGCGACCGCCGACCGCTTCACCGACTACGCGGCGATCATGGCCGGCGCCCTCGGCGACCGCGTCGGCATGTGGACCACGCTCAACGAGCCGTGGTGCTCCGCCTTCCTCGGATACGGCTCAGGGGTGCACGCCCCGGGCCGCACCGAACCGGCCGCGACCCTGCGGGCGGCCCACCATCTCAACCTCGCCCATGGCCGGGCGACCGAGGTGCTGCGCGGTCAACTCCCCGCCACCGCACAGATCTCGGTCACCCTCAATCTCCACCAGGTCCGCCCGCTGACCGGCAGCGCGGCCGACGCGGACGCCGCGCGCCGGATCGACGCGGTCGGCAACCGGATCTTCACCGGCCCGATCCTGGACGGCGGCTACCCCGAGGACCTGCTCGCCGACACCGCGCACCTGGTGGACTGGCAGGCGCTGGTACGGGACGGCGACCAGGCCACCATCGAGGCCCCCATCGACGTGCTGGGCGTCAACTACTACACGCCGACGCTGGTTTCGGCACCGGCGACCGGCACCGGGGACACCCGCGACGACGGCCACGGCAGCAGCGACCACTCGCCCTGGACCGGCTCCGAGCACGTCGCCTTCCACCTCGCCGAAGGCAAGAAGCGCACCGCGATGAACTGGGCGATCGACCCCGATGGGCTGTACAGCCTGCTGACGGACGTCAGCCGGGACCACCCGGGACTGCCGCTGATGGTCACCGAGAACGGTGCGGCCTTCGACGACTACGTATCGCCCGAGGGCCGGGTCGCCGACCCCGAGCGGATCGACTATCTGCGCGGCCATCTCGACGCCGTACGGCGGGCGGTGGCCGACGGCGTCGATGTGCGCGGCTACTTCCTCTGGTCCCTGATGGACAACTTCGAGTGGGGTTACGGGTACTCCAAGCGGTTCGGCGCGGTCTACGTCGACTACGCGTCCCAGCGCCGGATCCCGAAGGCGAGCGCCCACTGGTACGCCGACGTGATCCGCCGCCACGCGCTGCCGCCGGTGGACTGACCCCCGCAGCCCCGGCCCGTCGGACGGCCGGGGCCCGGCCCCTGGGCCCGGTCCGGTCCTCCGTTATGCCCTCCCGTATATCCGTATGCCCTCATGTCCTCCTGCCTTCCGTTTTCCGGCGGTCGTGCCCGCCCCGTAGAGTGGGAGCGCTCCCATCAGTGGCGCTCGCGTACGGGACGGGCCCACCCCCGAGCGTGTCGAGGAGCCGGTGACCGGACTTGGTCCGGTTATCCGACATGTGAGAAATTGACCGCGAACGGGAGGCAGCCATGGCGGCAGCGCGAGTACGGAGCGGCGGGCGGCCCACGCTCGAAGAGGTCGCGGCACGGGCCGGGGTCGGACGCGGCACCGCCTCCCGGGTCATCAATGGCTCTCCCCGGGTCAGCAGCCGCACCCGCGAAGCCGTCGAAGCCGCGGTCGCCGAGCTGGGGTACGTGCCCAACCGGGCGGCCCGCGCGCTTGCCGGGAACCGTACGGACGCCATCGCCCTTGTCGTCCCGGAGCCGGAGACCCGCTTCTTCGCCGAGCCGTACTTCTCGGACATCGTCCGGGGCGTCGGCGCCGCTCTCGCCGACACCGAGATGCAACTGCTGCTCACGCTGGTCGGCAGCGACCGTGAACGCGACCGGCTCGCCCAGTATCTGGCGGCGCACCGGGTGGACGGGGTACTGCTCGTCTCCGTACACGCCGACGACCCGCTGCCCGACCTGCTCCAGCAGCTCGACATCCCGGCCGTGGTGAGCGGTCGGCGCTCCGGCCACGAGACGCTTCCCTCGGTCGACTCGGACAACTACCAGGGTGCGCGCGGCGCCGTCGGACACCTGGTCGCGCGGGGGCGGCGCAGGATCGCGACGATCACCGGGCCGTTCGACATATACGCCGCGCAGTGCCGCCTCGACGGCTACCGCAAGGCCGTCGCCGCGGCGGGCACCGACGGCGACGAAGCGCTCGTCGCGCAGGGCGACTTCTCCGAGGAGAGCGGCCGCCGGGCGATGGAGCTGCTGCTCGACCGCCGCCCCGACCTGGACGCGGTCTTCGCCGCGTCCGACGTGATGGCGGCCGGCGCCCGCCAGGTGCTGCGTGAGCGCGGTCTGCGGGTGCCCGACGACGTGGCCCTGGTCGGCTTCGACGACTCGGTGATCGCCCGTCATATGGACCCGCCGCTGACGAGCGTGCGACAGCCGATCGAGGAGATGGGCCGCGCCATGGCCCGGCTGCTGCTCTCGGAGATCGAGGTGCACCGGTCGCCGGGGACGGCCGCCGCGGAGCAGACCCAACTGGTGCTCCCGACGGACCTGGTGCCACGGCTCAGCTCGTAGCGGGGTTTACCTTCACCTCGCGGTCGCAGTCGCGGTCACCGCACAGCCCCCGTGCTCAGAATGCTCAGAATGAAGATCCCGCCGTGTCCGGCCACGGTCCGGCCTGCCACGGTTCAGCCGGATTCAGGAACGAAAGGAGCCCCTGATCAGCGTTTCCGCAGATCAGGGGCTTCCTGGAGAGGGTGAGTAACGGGACTCGAACCCGCGACATCCTGGACCACAACCAGGTGCTCTACCGTCTGAGCTATACCCACCACGACCTTGTCGTTTCCGACCGGCCGAGAAAAAGTGTACAGGGTCCGGGAGGGTGCTCGCTCCCGCCTTTCGGGCGGGTCTCCGGCAGTCCTCCCGGATCGCCCCCAGCGGTCTAATCCGCAGGCAGGACGTACTTGGCCGCGATCTTCTTCGCGGTGTCCGAGTCCGGACCGGGCTGCGGTACGAAGACGGCCTCCCGGTAGTAGCGCAGCTCCGCGATCGACTCACGGATGTCCGCCAGCGCCCGGTGGTTGCCGTTCTTCTCCGGGCTGTTGAAGTAGGCGCGCGGATACCAGCGGCGGGACAGCTCCTTGATCGACGAGACGTCCACGATCCGGTAGTGGAGGTAGCCCTCAAGGTCCTTCATGTCGCGCAGCAGGAAGCCCCGGTCGGTGCCGACCGAATTCCCGCAGAGCGGTGCCTTGCCCGGCTCCTTCACGTGCTCGCGTACGTACGCCAGCACCTGTTCCTCGGCGTCGGCCAGCGTGGTGCCGCCGTCCAGTTCGTCGAGCAGGCCGGATGAGGTGTGCATCTTCCGCACCACGTCGGGCATGGTCTCCAGTGCCTCGGCGGGCGGGCGGATCACGATGTCCACGCCTTCGCCGAGCACGTTCAGCTCCGAGTCGGTGACCAGTGCGGCCACCTCAATGAGTGCGTCGTCCGTCAACGAGAGCCCGGTCATCTCGCAGTCGATCCACACCATGCGATCGTTCATACGCCCTACCTTAGACCGGTCGGCGGGACCGGTCGGCGCTCGCGCCTGACGGAGCCGGGGGGCCGGGCCCTGAGACCCGGCCCCCGCAGGCATTCCTACGTCGCGCTCCGCTGCCCGGGGACCGTCGGGCGGCCCGGGGCGTACGTGTCCGAGCCCGGCTTTCCCGGTTCGGACAGGGCGGGGGAGCCCTGCGGCGGTGCCGGGGGCTGGGTGCCGCCCGGTGCCGGGGTGCGGCGGGACTGCGGGACGCCGTCCGCCGCCGGGGCGGCCGGTACGGGCTCGGCCCCCTGCGGCCTGCGGGCCCGGTACGCCGTCCGGTACGCGGCAGGCGACGAGCCCAGCTGGCGCCGGAAGTGGCCGCGCAGCGCGACCGGCGAACGGAAGCCGCAGCGGCCCGCGACCTCGTCCACCGAGTAGTCCGATGTCTCCAGGAGGCGCTGCGCCTGGAGCACCCGCTGCGTGATCAGCCACTGGAGCGGCGCGCTGCCGGTCAGTGAGCGGAACCGGCGGTCGAACGTCCGGCGGCTCATGTACGCGCGGGCCGCCAGGGTCTCCACGTCGAACTGCTCATGGAGGTGCTCCAGCGCCCAGGCGACGACCTCCGCGAGGGGATCGGAGCCGATTTCCTCCGGTAAAGACCTGTCGAGGTAGCGCTCCTGGCCGCCGCTTCTGCGCGGGGGGACCACCAGCCGCCTGGCCAGCGCTCCCGCCGCGTCCGCGCCGTGGTCCGTCCGCACGATGTGCAGGCACAGATCGATTCCCGCGGCGGTCCCGGCCGACGTCAGGACATCGCCGTCGTCGACGAAGAGCTCACGCGGGTCCACATGGACCGACGGATAGCGCTTCGCGAGCGTCGGCGCGTACATCCAGTGTGTGGTCGCGGGCCTGCCGTCCAGCAGTCCTGCGGCGGCCAGCACGAAGGCGCCGGTGCACAGCCCGACGATGCGTGCGCCCTCCTCATGGGCCCGGCGCAGCGCGTCCAGCGCCTCGGGCGGCGGCGGCGAGGTGATCGACCGCCACGCCGGGACGACGACGGTGCCGGCCCTGCTGATGGCCTCCAGGCCGTACGGCGCCGTGAGTTCCAGCCCGCCCGTGGTGCGCAGCGGGCCTTCCTCGCCTGCGCTCACCAGCAGCCGGTAGCGGGGCACTCCGGCGTCCTGCCGGTCGATGCCGAAGACGGAGAGCGGAATCGAGCTCTCGAATATGGGCCCGCCGCTGAAGAGCAGTACCGAGACGATCTCCTTGCGGCGGCGCCCGGAGAGCTTTCTTGCGGTCTCCGCCACGGTGGTGGAGTCCTGGCCCTGACTCATGGTGCTAAGCCCCCCTCGGTGCTCACGGCTCCCTGATCCTGTCGGGACTGTCGCTCCTGCAAACTGCTTTTAATCGTCACAGCCCCTCGGTCCAGCACGAGATCCCCCCGCCCTCTTACCCAAGATCGAATCTACTGTGTCCCGTGCTGCCGGCGTGACAAGTTCGACTGACGGCGTTATGTCGACATGGCAACTTGGCGCGAAGCATTCGATCAGGAAGCGTTTCACTCAGGAAGCCCCCAGGGAAGTGGGCAGCCCACGCATGGCCCGTCCCAGTAGGGTGCGTGAGCCGCTGTTGGTCCTTTCTTCCCTGGTGGCACGGGGGTTGACGTATCGTTCCGCCAAGGTCGGGGTAGGTCACATAAGTTGGCTGAAAACGATCGGGCGCGCGGGTGGGATTCAGTCAGTGGACCGGCGTGCGCTTCTCAGACTGCCACCGCATCCTGTGCGCTCCCGGTACGCCGGGCCCGCGCGGCGGGCGAACGGCGGACGGGCGGCGGCCGTACGCCCCCCCCGCCTGCGTGACGGGTGGCGGGCGGGTGACGGGCCGGTGTCCGGGAGGTGTGCCGACCGCGCGGAGGAGTTGCGGACGGAATGCGTCCGGCGGTCGGTTCCCGATGCAGGGGCCCGGGCGGGAAGCTGTAGATACCACCAGGCATTGCCATTTACCGGCCTGCTCGGGCATGCTCCGTGGAACGCCGGACTGGATCGGCGGGCAGTGGGCAGGAGAGGAGTGTCGCCGTACTCTGGAGGGTATGGGCTTGGGAAGATGATTCCCGGACACAGCTCCGCCGGACACGCTCCACCGTCAACTGCCGTTCCCTCCCAAGAGGAACTTCTTCGCCGAGACACCGATGGCCGGTTACGAATTTTCCGAACCCGCGGACCGCAGGCAGATCGCCGATCCATCGGCCGAACTCCATGCGGCGGATCAACCACGTCACGCATGTGATCCCGCTTTCAGACACGGGGTGGTCGTCGGCTTCGACGGCTCGACCTCCAGTGAGCGGGCGCTCGCCTATGCCATCGGCATGGCCGTACGACTGGGCTCAGGCCTGATCATCGTCCATGTCGCCAACCGGCTGCCGACCACGGTCTGGGCGGGCTGCGAGCCCCCTGTCTTCGTGGACGTGCCGGACCACAGGACCGAAGTGCTCGGCCTCGAACTGGCCTGCGCTGACTATCTCGCCGACGTGCCCTGGATCCTCGTGGAGCGCGGCGGCGACATCTGCTACGAGCTGGAGGAGGTCGGACGGGAGTACTCGGCGAACGCGATCGTCGTCGGCTCGACGCACGGCATCGTCGGGCGGATCTTCGGCTCGGTGGCCGGGCGCCTCGCACGGCGCGCCCAGCGGCCCGTCATCGTCATCCCGTAACCCGGCCCGTCATCCCGTAACCCTCGCCCGGCTGCCCGCCCGGTCATCGGGGCCACATCGGCGCCGAGCAACACCGGCTGCCCCCGGGGCGCTTGCCACCGGGAGCAGCCGGGACGGCCGTGGTGCGGGCGGCTACTCGACCGTGACGGACTTCGCCAGGTTGCGCGGCTTGTCGATGTCCCGGCCCAGGGACAACGCCGTGTGGTAGGCGAGCAGTTGCAGCGGGATGCCCATCAGGATCGGGTCCAGCTCGTCCTCGTTCTTGGGTACCACGATCGTGTGGTCGGCCTTCGGCTGCTCCTGGTGCGCGACCGCGAGGATGCGCCCGTCGCGCGCCTTGATCTCCTCCAGCGCCGCCCGGTTCTTCTCCAGCAGATCGTCGTCGGGCACGATCGCGACCGTCGGCATCGCGGGCTCGATCAGCGCGAGCGGCCCGTGCTTCAGTTCCGACGCCGGATACGCCTCGGCGTGGATGTACGAGACCTCCTTGAGCTTCAGGGAGGCCTCCCGTGCCACCGGATAGCCGCGCACCCGCCCGATGAACATCATCGACCTGGCGTCCGCGTACTCGACGGCCAGCTTCTCGATCTCGGCCTCCCGGTCCAGGATCTCGGCGATCTGGCCGGGCAGCTTCCGCAGCCCCGCGATGATCCGCTTGCCGTCGGAGACCGACAGGTCGCGGATCCGGCCCAGATGGAGCGCGAGCAGCGCGAACGAGACCACCGTGTTGGTGAAGCACTTGGTCGAGACGACGCAGACCTCCGGGCCCGCGTGCACATAGACCCCGCCGTCGGTCTCGCGCGCGATGGCCGAGCCGACGACGTTCACCACGCCCAGCACCCGCGCGCCCTTGCGCTTGAGTTCCTGCACGGCTGCCAGCACGTCGTACGTCTCACCGGACTGCGACACGGCGACATACAGGGTGTCGGGGTCCACCACCGGATTGCGGTAGCGGAACTCCGACGCGGGCTCGGCGTCCGCGGGGATGCGGGCCAGCTCCTCGATCAGCTGGGCACCCATCTGGCCCGCGTGGTACGAGGTGCCGCAGCCCAGGATCTTCACCCGGCGCACGCCCCGCGCGTCCCGGGCGTCCAGGTTCAGGCCGCCCAGGTGCACGGTGGAGAAGCGGTCGTCGATCCGGCCGCGCAGCACCCGGTCCACCGCCTCGGCCTGCTCGGAGATCTCCTTGTGCATATACGTGTCGTGGCCGCCCATGTCGTACGACTCGGCCTCCCACTCCACGGTGGTCGGCGTCGACGAGGTGGTGGAGCCCTCGGTCGTGTACGTACGGAAGTCGTCGGCCTTGAGGGTGGCCATCTCGCCGTCGTCCAGCGTGACGACCTGGCGGGTGTGCGAGACGAGGGCCGCCACGTCGGACGCGACGAACATCTCCTTCTCGCCGATGCCCAGGACGACGGGCGAACCGTTGCGGGCGACGACGATGCGGTCCGGGAAGTCCGCGTGCATGACGGCGACACCGTACGTGCCCTCGATCAGCCGCAGGGCCTCGCGGACCTTCTCCTCCAGCGTCGCGGCCGGCGAGCGGGCGATGAGGTGGGTGAGGACCTCGGTGTCGGTCTCGGAGAGGAACTCCACACCGTCGGCGTTGAGCCGGGTGCGCAGGTCGGACGCGTTGTCGATGATGCCGTTGTGGACGACGGCGACCTTGTTCCCCGCGTCCAGGTGCGGGTGGGCGTTCAGGTCGCTGGGGGCGCCGTGGGTGGCCCAGCGGGTGTGGGCGATACCGGTGGTGCCCGCGAACCGCTTGGGTACCCGGGCCTCCAGCTCGCGGACGCGGCCCTTCGCCTTGACCATCTTCAGCGCGGCGGACTTGGGCGAGGAGATGACGATGCCCGAGGAGTCGTACCCCCGGTACTCCAGCCGCTGCAGCCCTTCCAGCAGCAGCGGGGCCACGTCACGCCTGCCGATGTACCCGACGATTCCGCACATATCGCTCCTTGGTTCCTAGCCGTAGATCATGCGGCGCAGCTGCCGCAGGGAGAGCTCGGGCGGTGCCACTGCACGATGAGGCAGCTCGTCCGAGATCTGTTGAAAAATATCCGGGTTTGTCTGTCCGCGGGCCTGTAGCTCGCGGTGGCGCCTGCGGACGAACTCCTCCGTCGTCTCGTCGAAGTAGGCCAGCACATCGAGGACCACCCGGGCTGCTTCGCCGCGCTGGAGGGCAGAGCTGCGCACCAGGTGGTCGATGAGGTCGTCGTACGACGGGCGGGATGATGCGGCCATCCGTTGATATTGGAGTGATGCGAGGTCGTACGCAATATTTCTGCCCGTTTTCGGGCAGATGGGGGCGACTGGGCTGCTTCGGATTCCGTCGTTCCGGTCGCGAGGGAGATCCGGAGTGGTCTATACCCTTGACCCTTCCGGGGGGCCCGCGATACCCATGGGGCACGTTCGGCTGCCCAGCACCACAGTTGCGAGCCCCTCCGGAGGGAATCCGCTTGTGAGACTGCACAGAACACTCGAATCCAGGTCCCTGCCCCGGCTTCTCGGTACGTTCCTCCTCGTCGCGGCCGCCGGATTCGCCGGCACCGGCGCGGCCCCGGCCGCCACCCCCGCCGCGTCCGCCGCCCCCACCGTCCGCCCACTCGGCGCGATCATCCCCGCGCCCTCCTCCGTCCACGCCGGCGGAGCCCCGTACGCGATCACCGGCAGGACGCACATCCGGGCGGACTCCGCAGCCGCGCGCCAGGTCGGCTCGTATCTGGCGGGGCTGCTCAGGCCCTCCACCGGATACCCGCTGCCGGTCACCGGCGGCTCGCACGGCGGCCGGGGCGCCATCACGCTGACGCTCAGCCCCCGTGAACACGGCCTCGGCGACGAGGGATACCGGCTGGTCAGTTCCGCGGACGGGGTCACGATCACAGCGGAGAAGGCCGCCGGACTCTTCCACGGCGTCCAGACGCTGCGCCAGCAGCTGCCCGCCGCTGTCGAGGCACACCGGCGGCAGCCCGGCCCGTGGCAGGTCGCGGGCGGCACCGTCACCGATGTGCCCCGGTACGCCTACCGGGGCGCCATGCTCGATGTCTCGCGGCACTTCTTCACCGTCCAGCAGGTCGAGCGGTACATCGATGAGCTGGCGCTCTACAAGATCAACAAACTGCATCTGCATCTGAGCGACGACCAGGGCTGGCGCATCGCCATCTCCTCCTGGCCGAAACTGGCCACGTACGGCGGCTCGACCGAGGTCGGCGGCGGCAAGGGCGGCTACTACACCCAGGCGGACTACCGGGAGATCGTGCGCTACGCGGCCTCGCGCCACCAGGAGGTCATCCCCGAGATCGATCTGCCCTCGCACACCAACGCGGCCCTGGCCTCCTACCCCGAGCTGAACTGCGACGGCGTCGCGCCCCCGCTCTACACGGGCACCGACGTCGGCTTCAGTTCGCTGTGCGTGCCCAAGCCGGTGACGTACGACTTCGTGGACGATGTGGTGCGCGAGCTGGCCGCGCTCACCCCCGGCCAGTATCTGCACATCGGCGGCGACGAGGCGCACTCCACGAGCCAGGCCGACTACGACGCCTTCATGGACAAGGCGAAGGCCATCGTCGGCAAGCACGGCAAGAAGGTCGAGGGCTGGCACCAGATCACCGCGGCCGCCCCGGTGAAGGGCGAGGTCGCCCAGTACTGGGGGTACGACGGCACCGGTGCCGCCGAGCGGGCGCAGGTCGTGGACGCGGCGAAGAAGGGCACGAAGCTGGTCATCTCACCGGCCGACCGCGCGTACCTCGACATGAAGTACACGGCGGACACCAAGCTCGGCCTGTCCTGGGCCGGTCTGGTCGAGGTGCAGCGTTCGTACGACTGGAATCCGGCGACCTATCTGGCGGGCGCGCCGGCCGGTTCGGTCATCGGGGTCGAGGCGCCGCTCTGGTCGGAGACGCTGACCACCAGCGAGGACATCGACTACATGGCGTTCCCGAGGCTCCCCGGGATCGCCGAGCTGGGCTGGTCGCCGCAGTCCACCCATGACTGGGGCGCGTACCGGACCCGGCTCGCCGCGCAGGCACCCCGGTGGGACGCGCTGGGCATCGACTACTACCGGTCGCCCCAGGTGGACTGGCCCGCGCAGCAGTAGCGGCACGAAGTGCGCCCGGCGTACGGAGAGGACGGTCTCCGCACGCCGGGCTGTTCTCTGCACGCCGGGCGGTTCTCTCCACGACCGCCGTGGACCAGGACGACCGCCGTGGATCAGGCGATCGGGTTCTTCAGGGTCCCGGAGAGCTGGAGCGCACCCGCCGGGTCCTGAAGGTCCACCATCTGCTGGTTGTTGCGCAGCTGGAGCCGGTTGAGGCAGGACAGTGCGAACTCCGGCGCGAACAGGTCGTACTGGCGGAACTTGTCGGCCAGTTGGGGCACCGAGCTCTGGTAGTCCCGTACGCAGGTGCCGACGGTCTGCCAGAACTCGTCCTCGCCGAGCACGCCATCGGTCGCCAGCGTCGCGCCGAGGAAGCGGAAGAAGCAGTCGAAGACATCGGTGAACAGCGACAGGAGTTTCATGTCGTCCGGTACGTCGGCGCGGACGCGCTCGACGTCCGGCGGCAGCACCGCGTCGGGGTCCATCACCGCGATCTCCTCGGCGATGTCCTTGTAGACCGCCCGCCGCACCACGCCGTCCTCGATGACCAGGATCACGTTCTCGCCGTGCGGCATGTAGACGAGGTCGTAGGCGTAGAAGCTGTGCAGCAGCGGGGTGAAGTACGCGTCGAGGTAGCGGCGCAGCCAGACGGCCGGTTCGAGACCCGACTCGGCGATGAGCGCACCCGCGAACGAGGCGCCGTCCCGGTCGGTGTGCAGCAGCGACGCCATGGTGGCGAGGCGCTCGCCCGGTTCGAGGGAGGGCACCGGGCTCTCCCGCCAGAGCGCGGCCAGCATCTTGCGGTACGGCGAGCCCTTCACGGTCGCCTGCTCGTACTGCCGGTGGTGGTAGCCGATCGAGGCGCGCTCACGGATGATCGTCAGGCCGGTGGCCTTCAGCAGTGGGTCGCTCTCGATGAGCTGCCCGAGCCAGTCGTTGATCGCGGGCGTGGCCTCCATGTACGCGGCGGAGAGCCCCCGCATGAAGCCCATGTTGAGCACCGACAGCGCTGTTTTGACGTAGTGCTTCGCCGGGTCGCTGGTGTTGAAGAAGGTACGGATGGACTGCTGCGCGAGGTACGAGTCGTCGCCGTGCCCCAGTAGCACGAGCCGCTGCTTGGCCACCTCGGCGGCGAAGGTGACGGAGAGTTTGTTCCGCCACTGCCAGGGGTGCACAGGGATCAGGAAGTACGCGTCGAGATCCAGGCCGAGCCCGGTCATGGTCGCGGCGAACCGCTCCAGGGTCTCCGCGCCCAGTTCGGCCCGGATCAGTGACTCGTAGTCGAGTCCTGCGCCCGCGCTGAAGGTGGCGTGGTCGCGCCGGGCGGCCAGCCAGATCAGCCGGACCGGGCTCGCCGCCTCCGGCGCGTAGCTGAGGTACTCGTCCGAACCGAATCCCAGGCGGCCGTTGTTGGCGACGAAACAGGGGTGGCCCTCGGTCATCCCGGTCTCGATGTCCTGGAAGCCGGACGCGGCCAGCTGGGCGGCGGAGACGGGGTGTTCGGCCTGCCGGGCCAGTTTGTACGCCGTGCTGGACAGCGTGGAGGAGATCTCCTCCAGATAGACCGGCAGGATCGCGTCGCTCAGCCCCAGCACCTCCCGCAGCTCGATGAAGAACTCCAGTGCGTCCAGCGGGAGTTCTTCGGTGCCGCGGTGGCGGGTGATGGAATCGGCCGGGATGTGCCAGTGGTCGAGGGCGAGGATCCGGGCTCGGAACCGGTACTCGGTCCCGCCGTCGTCACTGCGTACGGAGAACTCGCCGTGTGCGGAGGACTCACTGGGTACGGAGGACGGGGTTTCCCCTGTTCCGGCGGGACCGAGAGGGGCGGGCCCGTCGCCGAACGGCTGAGGGGACAGCAGCCGCTCGTGCGAGAACTCCGCCAGCGCCTTGCGGATCAACTGCCGCTCGGCCTCGGCCCAGAGTACGGGGGTCAGATGGCTGCTCATCGGCGGGCTCCCTCGAACGCGGCGCGGGTGCAGACGCTCAGCAGCGCGGTCTTCTCGGGCTTCGCCAGTTCGCGCACCGCCTCGAAGCCGACGGCCTTGTTGAGCGCGTGGACCGCCGTGTTGCGTATGTCGGGCTCCACCACGACCCGGCGCGTCGCCGGGTCCGCGAACAGCTCGGTCATCACAGCCGTGATCACCGCCCGGGTGAAGCCGTGCACGGGGTTGTCGGTGGGCGCGACCAGGAAGTGCATGCCGACATCGCCGGGTTCGGGTTCGTAGAGGCCCTTGAGCTCGACGTGGGCGGGGTCGTACCGCTCCATCAGGAACGCAGGTGTGGAGCCGTGCAGTCCTATGAAGGCGTCGTGGTGCTCCGCCGCCGCTATCGCCATGTACTCGCGCTCGACTTCGGTGAGGTTCAAGTCCTGCATCATCCAGTAGACGGACTTGGGGTGGGTGACCCAGCCGTGCACCAGCTCGGCGTCGGTACGGAGGTCCAGCGGGCGGATGGTGAAGCGGTTCATGCGGTGAACTCCTGGAAAGCGATGGTCTTTTCGACCGGGTAGTACTCCTGGCCGCCGAGCAGCTCGCGGATGATGCACGAGTTGCGGTACGCGGCCATCCCGAGGTCGGGTGCGACGAAGCCGTGGGTGTGCAGTTCGGCGTTCTGTACGTAGATCGTCCGGTCCGGGTCGATGCTGTAGTTGCGGTGGACGTCGAAACGACCCTGCTCGTCCCAGTTGATCCGGTCGTGCACCGGGGCGAGGAATTCGGGCACCCGGTACTTGTAGCCGGTGGCCAGGACGAGCCCCTGGGTGGCGAGGGTGAAGTCCTTCTCCTGTTCCTGCTGGCGCAGCCCCAGCGTGTAGGTGCCGTGGTCGTAACCAGCCGTCTCCAGCGAGGTGTTGGTCATCAGCCGGGTCGCCACCGGGCCGCGCCGGTTCTTCGCGTACAGCAGGTCGAAGATGGCGTCGATCAGCTCGGAGTTGATCCCCTTGTAGAGGTTCTTCTGCGACACGTTGAGCCGGTCGCGGGTCCGGGACGGCAGCCCGTGGAAGTAGTCCACGTACTCGGGCGACGTCATCTCCAGCGTGAGTTTCGTGTACTCCAGCGGGAAGAAGCGGGGAGAGCGGGTCACCCAGTTCAGCGCGTACCCGTGCTGGTCGATGTCCTGGAGCAGGTCGTAGTAGATCTCGGCGGCGCTCTGCCCGCTGCCGACGACGGTGACCGACTCCTTGGCCTGGAGGGTCTCCTTCGCCTCCAGGTAGCGGGAGTTGTGGATCAGGTCGCCGCCGAGGTCACGGCAGGGTTCCGGGAGGTACGCGGGGGTTCCGGTGCCGAGGACGAGTCTGCGTCCCCGGTACACGGCGCCGCCCGCGGTGCGCACTGCGTAGACCGCGTCCCGCTCCTCGTACGTCACCTCGGTCACCGACTCGCCGAAGCGGATCGCGGGTATCTTCGCGGCGGCCCACCGGCAGTAGTCGTTGAACTCCTCGCGCAGCGGATAGAAGCTCTCGCGGATGTAGAAGGAGTACAGCCGCCCGGATTCCTTCAGGTAGTTGAGGAAGGAGTACGGCGATGTGGGGTCGGCCAGGGTGACCAGGTCGGACATGAAGGGCGTCTGGAGCGTGGAGCCCTCCAGGAACATCCCGCTGTGCCAGTCGAAGTCCGGCTTGGACTCCAGGAAGAGGCCGTTCAGTTCGTCGACCGGGTCGGCCAGGCAGGCGAGCCCCAGATTGAACGGTCCGAGCCCGACCGCGATGAAGTCGTAAGGCGCGTGGGGCTCAAGAGGCGTGGACAAGGGTTTCTCCCAGGTACTGGCCGGCGTGCTCGGCGAGGAGTTCGAGGACGGCCGCGATGTCGGCGAGGGTGGTCTGCGGGTTGAGCAGGGTGAATTTCAGATAGGCGCGGCCGCTGACCGTCGTACCGGCGACGACGGCGTCGCCCGACGCGAACAGGGCTTTGCGCGCATACCGGTTGGCCCGGTCGATCAGCGCGGGGCTGATGACATCGCCGGGGATGTAGCGGAAGACGAGGGTGGAGAGCTGAGGTTCGACGGCCACATCGAAGCGCGGGTCGGCGGCGAGGAGCTTCCACCCCTCTTCGGCGAGGTCGACCACCTCGTCGAAGAGCCCGCCCACGGCGTCGGCGCCCATCACGCGCAGCGTCATCCACAGCTTGAGGGCGTCGAAGCGCCGGGTGGTCTGGAGGGACTTGTCGACCTGGTTCGGGATGCGGGACTCGGCGGCGGAGCGCGGGTTGAGGTAGTCCGCGTGGTACGTGGCGTGCCGCAGGGTGACCCCGTCCCGTACCACCAGCGCGCTCGAACTCACCGGCTGGAAGAAGGACTTGTGGTAGTCGACGGTGACCGAGTCGGCGTGCTCGATGCCTTCGAGACGGGCGCGCCTGCGGGAGACGAGCAGCCCGCAGCCGTACGCGGCGTCGACGTGCATCCAGGTGCCGTACCGGGCGCAGAGCTCGGCGATCTCGGGCAGCGGGTCGATGGAGCCGAAGTCGGTGGTCCCGGCGGTGGCGACGACGGCCATCGGGACGGCGCCGTCGGCGCGGCAGCGCTCCAGCTCACGGGCGAGCGCCAGGGTCTGCATGCGCTTGTCCTGGTCGCAGGGGATGGAGACGACCGCTTCGGGGCCGAGACCGAGCAGTTTCGCGGACTTCTGGACGCTGAAGTGGCTGCATTCGGAGGCGAACACTCGCAGCAGGGAGGCATCGGTGGTCTTCGCCTCCTCGCGGGCCAAAAGCAGCGCCTGGAGGTTGGACTGCGATCCGCCGCTGGTGAAGACGCCGTCGGCGCCCGGACCGTAGCCGATCCGGCCGGCCGTCCAGTCGATGAGGCGCTGCTCGATCAGGGTGCCGCCCGCGCTCTGGTCCCAGGTGTCCAGCGAGGAGTTGACGGCGGAGAGCACGGCCTCGGCGACCACCGCGGGGATGACGACCGGGCAGTTCAGATGGGCCAGATAGCGGGGGTGGTGGAAGTAGACGGCGTCCCGCAGGTAGACGGTGCCGAGTTCGTCCAGGGCGGCTTCCGCGGTGCCCAGCGGCTTGTCCAGGTCGACGGAGTCCAGGACGGGGGCGAGTTCCTGGTGCGAGATTCCGGTGAACGGCTTTTTGGTGGAGGCGAGTTGGGCCGCCACCCGCTCGACTGCTGCGGTGGCAGTGAGGCGGTACTGCTCCGCTGTCGTGTCGTTGAGCAGGTGTGAGCGCATGAACGGTCCTCCGGGGAAGGGAGAAGGGGGGCGAGGGCACTGCGACGTCGTAGCCGGGTAGCCTTAGTTAGGTAAGCCTAACCTAACTAATCCGGGCGTCGCAATGAGGCCTCACCCCCCCTGGGGGATGTACCGGTCAGGCGGCGCGCGCCGCGGTCTCCCTCAGCTGTTCCTCGCTGAGCCCACGGCGCCAGTAGCCGACGAACGTGACCTGTCTGCGGTCGACTTGGCGCTCCCGTACGAGATGGCGGCGCAGCTCCTTGACGCAACCGGACTCGCCCGCGATCCAGGCGTACGGGTGCGCGCCGGGCAGCTCGGCCGCGCGTACGGCGTCGATGGCGGCCGGGGCGCCCTCGTCCCGCACGAGCCAGGTGACCCGCGCGTTCGCCTCGGTCCGCAGCGGCTGCCGGTCGGCGGCGTGCTGGACCTCAAGCCAGACCTGGGCCCTGGTGCCGGCCGGCAGCCACTCCAGGATGGCCGAGGCGGCGGGCAGCGCGGTCTCGTCCGCCCAGATCAGCACCGAGTCGGTGCCGGTGGGCGGCTGGAAGCGGACGGCCGTGTTGTGCTCGACGGCGGGCCCCAGGACGCGGACCCGCTGTCCTGGCGTGGCCTGCCGGGCCCACCGGGAGGCGGGGCCGCTCGCCGCGTCCGCGGCCGAGGCCGCCGCGCCGTGCAGCGCGAAGTCGATGTCGACCTCGTCGGGGTCGCGGCGCTGCTCGCGCACGGTGTACGAGCGCAGCACGGCCCGTACGTCGTCGGGCAGCGCCCGCCACTCGGCGAACCAGTTCTCGCCGGCGGGCAGTCGGGGCTCCTGCTGCCCCGGGTGGGGCAGGAAGAGGGAGAGGCTCTGGTCACGGCCCCCGGCGGCGAAGTCCCTGAGGTCCTCGCCGCCGAACGTGATGCGGACCATCGACGGGCCGAGCCGCCGGGTCCGTACGACATGCAGGCCGAAGAAACGGAAGGGGGCGATGGCGGCCGTCGTCATGGGTCAGCTGACCTTCTTCGCGGTCTCTATCGCCTTGGCCAGCGCCTCCAGGGCCGGGGCGCACTTGTCGTAGGAGAAGATCGGGTCCGTCGTGGAGCGCGGGATGACCTGTCCGGCCTTGACCGCGGGCAGCTCGCCCCAGGTCGGCTTGGACTTCAGCGCGGACGGCTGGATGGCGGAGCTCCGGTTGTCCATCATGATGATGTCGGCCGGGTACTTGTCGGCGTTCTCCCAGCTCAGGCTCTCGAACCAGCCGTCCTTGTCGACCTTGTCCGGTACGACGATGTTGACGCCGAGCTCCTTGAAGTACCGCAGGTCGGCGGAGGGTTCGGGGGTCGAGATGTAGAGCAGATCGGCGCTGGCCGAGCCGATGAGCACCTTGATCTTCGGGTTGGCCTTCGCGGCGGAGCGCAGCCGGGCCGCGGCCTTCTCGAAGCGGGCCTTGGCGTCGGTGACCTTCTTGGCCTTCAGGTCGGCGCCCAGGGACTCGGCCAGTTCGGCGTGGCGCTGGAGCGCGGCGGGCATCGAGGTGCGGGCGACCATCAGGGCGACGCTCGGGGCCAGCTTGAGGATCTTGGACTTCGACTCGTCGGGGACGTACCAGAGGGCGCCCTTGTCGTACATGCCGGTGATCAGCAGCTGGGGGCTGAGTGCCGCGTACTTCTCGACGTTGAACTCGCCCCAGACGTTGCCGAGTATCTCGACCTTGCTGATGTCGAGATCGCCGGCCTGCACATCGGCTTTGCCGTCCTTGGTCCTGGTCGGCCCGAAGACCCCGGTGACCTCGACGCCGTAGTCGTGCAGCGCCGCGGCGGTCCCGGTGAAGGCGACGATCTTCGTGGGGGTTGCGTCGGCCTTGGCGGTGATGCCACGGTCGTCCTTGAAGGACCAGGGGCCGGAGTCCGATTTCGCAGAGCCCGAGCTCTTGGAGTCGCTGCCGCCGCAGGCAGTGAGGGCGGCACCGATACCGATGACGCCGCCCGCGGCGAGGATGCCGCGACGGGAGATGTGAGAGGCGCGGGCGTTGGGCATGGCTGGACTCTGCTTTCCGTACGTGCCGGGACGGCCACTGGGCAATTCCTGGTCAGGTTAGCCTAACCTGACCTCTTGTCCAGGGGGTGGGGGACCGTCGCCGGGTACGGGGGAACCGCTGCGGGTTCCCAGCGTTGTGTCGCTACGGGCTCCGGCTTACGGGTTCCTTCTGGCCTACGGGGTCCTGTCGGCCAGTCCGTACCGCCAGGCCCAGGCGATCAGCGCACCGCGGTCGTCCAGGGCCAGCTTGGCCAGCACATGGTTGAGGTGCGTCTTGACCGTCGCCTGGCTGACGACCATCTCCTTGGCCACCTGCCGGTTGTTGAGCCCCTGCGCCACCAGTCGCACGACGTCGATCTCCCGCCGGGTGAGGCCCTCGGCCTCGGCCGGAACCCCGGGTGAGGCCGCGACCACGGGGGCGGGTCCGGGCGCCGGAGCGGTGGAGTCCGGTTCGCTGACGACCAGTTCGACCAGGCGGCGCTGGACCGCGGGGTCCAGAACGGTGTGCCCAGCCGCCACATCGCGGACCGCGGCGAGCACCGCCTCACCGGTGGCGTCCTTGGTCAGATAGCCGGACGCGCCCGCCCGCAGAGCCGGCATCACCGCGTCGTCGTCCGCGTACGTGGTCAGGATGAGCACCCGGACCCCGATGTCCGCGGTGACGACCCGGGCCGTCACCTCGGCGCCGGTCAGCCCCGGCATCCGCAGGTCGACGAGGGCCACATCGGGCCGCGACTCCGTGGCCAGCCGAACGGCCTCGTGCCCGTCGCCCGCCTCGCCGACCACCTCCATGTCGTCGGCCGATGACAGCAGCAGCACGACCCCGTCCCGTACCACTGCCTGATCGTCCGCCACCAGTACCCGAATCGTCACGCGTCCGCCTCCCCGCCCGTGTGCGGCGCCCGGACGCCGGCTGATGTGTTCACGACCCCATCTTCCCAGCCGGGCCCGCGCCACCCCCGGCCCCCGCGACCGGTACGCGCATCTCGATCCGCCAGCCCGCCCCGCCGGGGACCGGCCCGGCGGACAGCGTCCCGCCGACGGCCTCGATCCGCTCGGCCATGCTCCGCAGACCGGTGCCGCTCCCCTTCACGCCCGAGGGTCCGCGGCCGGCCGGCAGCCCGTGGTCGCGGACGTCGACCAGCAACTCCCGCTCCGACCACGCCACATCCACCTCGATGACGCTCCCGGTCGCATACCGCGCCGCGTTCGTCAGGGCCTCCTGCACCGCCCGGTACACCGCGTGGCCCGCCTCGGGGCCGAGCGGGCAGGGCCTGCCGGTGACCCGCAGGCGCGCATCGCCGGGGAAACCGCCGACCAGACCCTTGAGGTCGTCCACGCCCCGCAGCGGCGCGTGCCGCAGCGCACCGACCGCGGCGCGCGCCTCCTGGACGCCGTCCCGCGCGAGGTCCGCCGCGCGGTCGATGGGGCCGGTCAGCGACGCGGGCGCGCCCTCCCGGCCGGCGATCGCCCGTACCGCCTGCAACTGCACGGACAGACCGGCCAGGCTGTGCGCCAGGACGTCGTGCATCTCCCTGGCGATACGGCTGCGTTCCTCGACGGCCGCCGCCTCCTGCAGGGCCTGCCGGGACGCCTCGACCTCGGCCAGCAGCGCCACGGCCCGGTCCCGCTCCGCCTGGAGCGCGGTGTGCTCCACGGAGCGGTCGGCGAGGAGCCAGGCGCCCACCGCGGCCAGCAGTCCGGCCAGACTGCCGGTGACCACCATGATCGCGATCCCGAACGCGGCCGACATCACCGCGACGGCGGTCGTCCGCACGGGCCCCGCGGGCAGGCGCAGCGGGAGGACGGAGACGCCCGCGAGCACCGGGAAGGAGCCGAGTCCGGTCGGCACCAGGAGCGAGATCGCGAGGCCGGAACCCATGGCGATCGTCGCGCCCAGGGCGCCCAGGACGGACGGCAGGGTCCGCCGGCCGAGCAGCATCCCCAGCGCCGCGAGGACTCCGAGCGCACCGATGACGATCCTGAGGGGCGTCCCGTGGGCCTGGAGCACGGTGACCGTCATACAGGCCACCATGGCCGTCGCGCCCCGGAAAGTGCCCCGGTCCAGCGCTTTCCAGCCCGGTGCTTCCCAGACCGGCGTGCTCCACCAGCGCCCGTTCATCTCCGCACTCCGTTCTCCGCCGGCTGCTCCGCCCCGGTCAGACGTAGGTGCCGGGGCGCGGCGCCGGGGCGGCGGACACCGACGGGGTGCGCTTGGCGCGCGCGGTGAGGAGCCCCCCGCGGACGACGATCGTACCCAGCCGGACGACGACCTCACCGAATGCCATCAGGACGAGAGCCACCACCCACGCCTGGCCGCTGGTGATGTCATGGGCGACGGAGAAGTGCGCGAGATGGGCCTCGCCGGAGGGGTGGCTGGACCAGATGGCGAAACCCAGCCGGAAGCCCATGCAGATCACCCAGAGCGCCGCGGCGCTCACGGTGGCCTTGATGCGTACGTGCCCTTCCGCGTAGCGGACGCGGGTCAGCAGGCCGGAGACGAGGCCGAAGACGATTCCCACACCCGCGAACACCGCGATCAGTGGCAGGTCGTTCCCCGCGGTGGGGAAGGCGTCCAGGTAGTTGAAGCCCGTCCAGGCGATGATGCCCAGCGGCAGGAGGATGGTGCGGGCGGTGAGCCGTTCCTCCCGCAGCTGGCGGAGGACGATGAGGAGAAGCGCGATGTCGATGATCCAGTCGGTGAGCGTCATGGCTTCGACTATTCGCTCCGGCGCCCCGGATTCCTTCAACCCACGGGTGGAAGGGGGGTGGAACGGGGGTGGAACCCGGGTGCAGCCGGGCCTCCACCCGGGGCAGGACCCCAGGGGGGAGGGGCCCGGGTGGAGGCCGGGACGGAGGTCCGGAACGGAGGTCCGGGTGGAGACTTACAGCACCTTCGCCAGGAAGGTCCGGACCCGTTCGTTGTCGTTCCCCTCGGCGAAGAACTCCTCGGGCGGCAGATCAGCGGCGATCCGGCCGCCGTCGATGAAGACGACCCGGTCGGCCACCTTGCGGGCGAAGCCCATCTCGTGCGTCACCACGACCATGGTCATGCCCTCCTTGGCCAGGCCGGTCATGACTTCCAGGACGTCCTGGACCACCTCCGGGTCCAGTGCGGACGTCGGCTCGTCGAACAGCATCAGCTCGGGGTCCATGGCCACGGCCCGTGCGATGGCGACCCGCTGCTTCTGCCCGCCGGACAGCCGGTTCGGGTAGATGTCGGCCCGCCCGAGCATCCCCACCCGGTCCAGCAGGGCGCGCCCCCTGGCCTCCGCGTCCTGGCGGGTCCGGCCCAGCACGTTCATCTGCGGCAGGACCACATTGCGCAGCGCCGTCATGTGCGGGAACAGGTTGAACTGCTGGAAGACCATGCCCATACGGGCCCGCAGCTGGTCCAGGTTCGACTCGGTGGCGCTGAGCTCGTCACCCGAGAACACGACGCGCCCCGAGGTCGGCGTCTCCAGCAGGTTGAGGCAGCGCAGGAACGTCGACTTGCCGCCGCCACTGGGGCCGATGACGGCCACGACCTGCCCCGGCTCGATGGTGAAGTCGATGCCGCGCAGCACCTCGTGATCGCCGAACGCCTTGGTGATGCCCTGGGTTTCGAGGAGTGCCATCAGACGTACACCGCCATCTTCTTCTCTATTGCATGGGTCGCGAAGCCGATGATGTTGGTGAGGATGTAGTAGAGAAGGCCGATGAAGAGATAGACGGTCAGGGCGTCGAACGTCCTGGATATGACCACCTGGCCCACCAGGAACAGCTCGCTGATCGTGACGAACGAGACCAGCGTGGAGTTCTTCGTCAGCGACACGAACTCGTTCCCCAGCGGCGGAAGCATCCGCAGGAACGCCTGCGGGACGACGACATGGCGCATGGCCGACGCGTGGGACATACCGCAGGACCTGGCGGCCTCGATCTGGCCCCGGTCCACCGACTGCACGGCCCCGCGGAAGATCTCCGTGACGTACGAGCCGCTGTACAGGCCGAGCGAGAGCACACCCGCGACCATGGGCGGCAGTTGCAGCCCGAGCTGGGGGAGACCGAAGTAGATCAGGAACAGCTGGACGACGAACGGCGTGCCGCGGATCACGGAGACATAGGCGTTGCCCAGCCAGCGCACCGGCGCGATGCGGCTCAGCTTGGCGAACCCGCCCGTCATGCCGAACAGGAGACTCAGGCACAGCGACATGAGGATCACTTCGATGCTCACCACCAGGCCGTGCCAGATCTGGCCCCAGGAGTCGATGATCGTCTGCGGATTGATGAGTGCGTGCTTCTTCGCCTTGGCCGCGCTGCCGGAGCCGAACCACTTGTGGGTCAGCTTGCCGTAGGAGCCGTCGCTCTTCATGGACTTCAGCGCGCTGTTGAACGCGGTGGTCACCGCCGCGTCCGTCTTCGGGAAGGCATAGCCGTAGTCCTCGCCCGTCAGACGTTTGCCGACCTGCTTGAGGCCGCCCTGCTGGGCGATGAAGTACTGGCCTGCCGGGGCTCCGGTGACGACTGCCGCGGCCTGGCCCAGCTTCACGGACGAGAACATCTGCTGGTTGGTCTGCACCGTGACCACCTTGGCCCGGGGCTGGTTCTCCTTGACCCACTCGACGGACTTGGTGCCGACCTGCACCGCGACCCGCTTGCCCGCCAGATCGTCCAGGGAGTGGATCGTGTTGTCCTTGTCGGCGGTGAACATCGCGAGCCCGCCGGGGTAGTACACGTCCGAGAAGTCGATGACCTTGGACCGCTCCTTGTTGATGTAGATCCCCGAGGCGCCCATGTCGATCTGATGGGCCTGCAACGCCGGGACGATGTTCCCGAACGGCATCTGCGTGAAGGTGACCTTCTTGATGCCCGCGCGCTTGGCGAGTGCCCTGACCAGCTCGATGTCGAAGCCGACCCGGACGCCCTTGGCGTCGGTGAACTCGAAGGGCGGGAACGTCGCGTCGGTGCCCACGCGCAGCGTGGCCTTGCCCGAGCGCAGCTGCTGGAGCTTCTGAGCCCCCTTGTCCGCCTGCGGCGCTGCGGCGGCGGGCGAGGCTCCCGCCAGCAGAAGGAAGGACGAGAGGAGGCCGGCCAGAACGGCTGCGGCCCTTCGTCCCACGGGTGCTCTTACCATGTTCCACTCCATTCGGACCTTGGGTGATGCACGAGTTCAGGTGACGGGGCCGCGGTGCGTAACACCGGGCGCCCGGCGCACCCCCTCGTCACCGGCGGCTCCTCGTCACCGGCGGCCCGTGGGCTGTCCCGGGCCGTCATGGCAGCGGCTCGTCGAGACGGCCGATGTCCTGTGCCGCGGCATGGGTGAGGGTGAGCAGCGCCTGGTGATTGCGGCGGCCCCGGAACTCCGGGGCCATGGTGCTGACGGTTCCGGTGAGTTGCCCCTGCCGGTTGAGGACGGGGACGCTGACCCCCCACACGCCCTCGTCGACAGCTCCGGTGCTCATGGCGTACCCCCGGTCGCGGATGCGGGGGAGGTCGGCGGTGAGCGCCTCGGCCTCACGGGGGCCGATCCGGTGCGCAGCACAGACCTCGGCCACGCGGGCGGCCGGAAGATGGGCGAGGATCGCCTGGGCGCTCGCCCCGAAGGTCAGCGGCTGGCTCAGCCCCGGCGAGAAGCTGCACTTGATCACCCGCGACCCCTCGGCGGCCTCGACGCACAGGACGTGCTGACCGCTGGGGATCAGAAAGGCCGCCAGCTCCTCGGTGTCGGACGCGAGCCGGTCCAGACGGCGCTTCACGCCCCCGCCGCTGAGCATCTCGCGCCGGTAGTTCACCGCCATCTGCACCGCGAGCGACCCCGCGCAGTACCGGCCACGCGTCCGCGTCTGGCTGACCAGACCCAGCTGAGTCAGATCGCCCAGGTGGCGATAGACGGCGCTGACCGGAATGCCGGTGCGGCGGGAGAGGTCCTGAGCGGTCACAGAAGTCTGCTCGGCGAGCACGGCCAGGATGGCACCGGTTCTGTGGGCGGGACCCGGAGCGGTCTTTCCGGTAATCACTCGGCAGACCTTAGGGAACAAATCCAGCCACGACGAGACCGTTGTCTCACCCACTGGGAACTTGCCTATCAACCAGTGGGAGATGTGCGATGTGACGGAGTTGTCGACCGCTCGTGTGAATTGTCCCTCACTGTACGGATATTCCCGGGTGTGAGGCAGCTGGGGGTGCGGTCGATCAGCTGGAGAGGTGGCCGGTCAGGCGCTGGAACGTGGTGTTCCGGGGCAGCCTCGACAGCACTTTTCCGGCCATCCGGTCCGTCCGAGTGGTCACGGCCGTCACTGTTGGCCACGGAGGCCACGGAGGTTATGGAGGTCACGAGGGCAGGGGCCGACCGGCCCGTCCCCGTCAGGTCAGCTCGTCGGCCAGCAGATCCATCAGCAGCCCGTCCTGCCGGACTCCCGCCCGGTCGAGCCCGTACTGCCGCATGATCCCCACCGGCTTGAACCCGACCTTGCCGTAACTGCGGATCGCCGCCGTGTTGGCCGCTGCTGGGTCGATGGTCAGCCGGTGGTGGCCGCGCTCCCGCACCAGCCACCGGGCCAGCGCGCGTACGGCATCGGTCCCGAGCCCCTCCCCGTGCCTGCGTGCCGTCAGGAAGATGTCGATGCCCGCACGGCGGAACTCCGGGTGGGTCTCCTCCGCGAACTGGACGGCGCCGATGACCTCGCCGTCGAGGAGTACGGCGAGCATCCCCTCGTAACCGGCCGGGGGCGCCCACCACTTGGCGACTTCCGGCTCCCGCACGATCCGGTCCAGCTCCGCGCCCTCACCGTCCGCCACGGGCCGCAGTACGACCCGGTCTCCGTGAATCTCCATGCCCCGCATTATCGAGCGCGCACGTCAGGTGGCGCGCCGTCCCGGCTGTCGTCCTGGTCGTCGGGGGAGTCCCGTTCGTCGGAGGAACCCCGTACGAGCAGGGCGGCGACAACCGCAGCCGTGAGGAATCCTGCGGCGCCGACCGACACCGCGGTGTGCAGACCGCGCAGGAAGTCTCCCGCGACCAGCGTGCCGAAGACCGCGACGCCGATGGCGCTGCCGATCTGGCGCGCGGCGTTGAAGGCGGCGGCCGCGGCCCCGCCGCGGCCGGCGGGGACGGCCTCCATCACCGCCGCGGTGGAGGCCGGCATGGTGAACGCGGTGCCGAATCCCGCGGCGGACATCGGGGCGATCACTCGCCGTCGAGGAGACACGGAGCGGAGACGGCTCCACGGACGTCACCACCTATCTGCTCACGCCCCGGGGCCGACAGGAACTCGGCACCTTCGGCGTCGACGTGGATGCCCTGCCACGCCGGCGTGTCACGGTCCGCTACTGCGTCGACTGGTCCGAACAGCGCCACCACCTCGCCGGAGCGCTCGGCGCCGCGATCACTGACCGGATGTTCGCCCTGGAGTGGCTCCGCCACGGAAAGTACCGCCGCGTCATTCGTCTCACGGACACGGGCCGGGAGGAGCTGCGGACGGTGTTCGGCGTACGGGGTGACCTGATCGTGTGACGGGCTGCGCCAACAGCCCTCGGGGCAGGGCCTGTTGACCCTGGTCTGATGATCCTGGCCTGCTGACCGGGGCGACACCACTGCTTGACGCCGTATCGCCTGGCCCTTAACTTGACTGGTAAAACGTCATACCAGGCCGTTGAGACGGCACGCCGTTAAACACCATGCGTGAAATGACCATGCCGTTAAAACGTCATACCAGATCGCTCACCGGCTCGGTTTCGAGTGGCAGCAGGTGTGCACCTGTGCGAGCCGGCCGCCTGTCCGGCTGTGACTGTGACTGTCGAAGGAGACCCAGTGGAGACAGGAGACCCAGTGGAGACAATGGGGCCCGGCAAGGCCAAGATCGTCGTAGCCGCCGCTGCCGGAAACTTCGTGGAATGGTACGACTTTGCCATCTACGGGTACTTCTCTCCCGTTCTCGCCAAGGTGTTCTTCCCCGACTCGGACGGGCTGAACGGCTTGCTCGCGACGCTGGCCATCTTCGGTGCGGCGTTCGTGCTGCGCCCGGTCGGCGCGGTCATCTTCGGGCACCTCGGCGACAGGAGGGGGCGGCGATGGGTGTTGTCCTTCGTCATCCTCACCATGGCCGGTGCGACGACACTGATCGGACTGCTGCCGTCCTACGCCTCGGCCGGAGTCCTCGCGCCGGTCGCCCTCACCGTGCTGCGTCTCGTCCAGGGACTCTCGGCCGGCGGTGAGTTCGGCGGAGCCGCGTCGCTGCTCTTCGAGCACGCGCCCTCCCGCAAGCGCGGTGTCTTCGGATCCGCCCAGGCCGCGAGCATCGCCGTCGCGCTCGCTGTGTCGGCGGGCCTCGGTACCGCCCTCACGGCGTGGATGAGCGATGCGTTCCTCCACTCGCAGGGGTGGCGCATACCGTTCCTCCTCGGTCTTCCTCTCGGTGTCGGCGGCTGGTACATCCGCAGGAACATCGACGAGACGCCCTCCTTCACGGCCATGCAGGAGCAGGGGCAGGTCGCTGACAGCCCGGTGAAGGAGGTCTTCCGTGGCCACTGGCGCATGATCATCGCGGGAACGGGGGCGATCGTGTCATGGACGGCCGGGGGATACGTCACGCTTCAGTTCCTCCCGGCCTTCTTCGAAGGCGTTCTCGACAGGAAACTGTCCGAGGGACTCACCGCCTCACTCTGCGGGCTGACCGCGTACGCCGGATTCATCGTCCTCGGCGGGTGGCTCTCCGACCGGGTGGCGCGGTGGAAGGTGATGATGGGCGGCGCGATCGGTCTGGCCGTGGTCGCCGTCCCCTGCTACCAACTCCTCATCCACGGGGGAGCCTTCAGCATCGGAGTCGCGGTCATTCTCTTCGCCGGCTTCCTCGGGCTCACCGCGGGGCCGACGCCCGCGATGCTGTCCGAGCTCGCCCCCGACAACGTGCGCAACTCGTATCTCTCGATCGTCTACTCCGTCGCCAACGCCGCGTTCGGTGGGTTCGCGCCGTACATCGTCACCGCCCTCGTCTCGTCGAGCGGCAATCTGCTCTCGCCGGCGTTCTATCTGATCGGCCTGGAGGCGCTGGCGGTCGCCGGGCTCGTCGGAATCTCCGTGCACATGCGCCATCGCGCGCTTCTCCCCGACGCGAGGCCGGCCGGCGCCCGGGTGTGAGACGGCCGGTCGGCGATGGCGGGCGCTGAAGGCCGGTCCCTGGTGGCCGGTCCCTGAACGCCGGTCCCGGAAGGTCAGGGCTTGGATCAAGCTAGTGTGTGTGTCAGCCCCGGGGAGGAACACACGCAATGGCCACTCTCGTCGACGTAGCGAAGCGGGCCGGCGTATCGGTCGGCGTCGTGTCCCGACTGCTGAACGGTGACGAGACCCTCCGCGTACGGGACGAGACCAAGCGGCGGGTCAGGGAAGCGGCCGCCGAACTGGAATACACGCCGAACTACGCCGCCAGGGCGCTGCGCAAGGCCAAGGTCGGTGTGATCGGCCTGGCAGTGCACGACGCGAGCAACCCCGTCTACAGCGAGATCATCGCGGGCGCCCAGGCCGAGGCGACGAAGGCCGGTTACGCCCTCATGCTGTCGGACGTGGACGCTCTCGCCACGGACGACGTGATGTTCAAGCGTGTGGTCTCCAGCGGTGCGATCGACGGGCTGCTCCTGCAGCGGGCCGGTACCGCTTCCGACGCACTGGTGTCGAAGATCGCGTCCGGCCAGGTGCCGACCGTACTGCTCAACGACCGCACCCGAGGGGCCATCGGCAGCGTGGCCGTCGATGACTACGCGGCGGCGCACCTGGCGGTCTCGCATCTGATCGGCCTGGGCCACCGGCGGATCGGCCTGCTGCAGGTCGACGGCCCCCAGAGCCGTGCGCTCCGCAGGCGCAAGGGCTGGGCCGACGCTCTCGCCGCCGCCGGGCTCGACGCACCGCGCTCCCGCGTCTTCCCCGGCGGCCACACCGCCGAACACGGTTACCGCGGTATGACCGAGCTGCTCTCCGCGCGAAACCGGCCGACCGCTGTGTTCGTCGCCAACGTTCTCTCCGCGGTCGGCGCTCTCAGCGCCGCCCATGACATGGGCGTCTCCGTACCGGACGGCATCTCACTTGTCGGCCTCCATGACGTCTTCGTCGCGAATTTCCTCCAGCCTCGGCTCACTGTTGTCCGGCTGCCGCTGTTCGAGCTCGGCGCCAGAGCGGTCACACTTCTCCTCAAGCAGCTGGAGAACGAACCGGCCCGGCACGAGAGCATCGAGGACCCCGCGCCCGTCATGGTGATCCGGGAATCCAGCGCTCCGCCTGCGGCGGACTGACCCCAACACCCGCCCTCTGAGCGGGAGTTCGCCTCCCGGTTCGCCCCGCGATCCGCCTGTGGATTCGCCCGCGGGCCAGCGCGCGGCGCCGTGTGTTCCTGACCGGCGCCCTCCTCGTGCGTGGCGCCCCTGTCGAGCCCTGACCGGTGCCCCTTCGTGCCCGGAATCCGGCGGCCCTGGTCTGTGTCCCGTACGGGTTCGGCGTCTGCCCTTTGCTCGCGCCGGCGGAAAAAGCTACATTGGTAATGCGTTTTACCAACCACGTTTTACCAACCATCGGCCGCAGTGCGCAGCCGACCCGGCGGATGGCACCTGACGAGCCGGACGAGGAGCTCTTGATGCGAAGCACGACCCGGCTTCGAGGCATGACCTGGGACCACCCACGCGGCATTGACGCCCTCCGGGCCGGCAGCGATGAGTTCGAACGGCTGACGGGGGTCGCGATCGACTGGACCGCGCGCCCGCTCCGCGAGTTCGAGGACACGTCGGTGGTCGAGCTGGCCGCGAGATACGACCTGGTGGCACTCGACCACCCCTTCATCGGCGACGCGGTGGCCGCCGGTGCCCTGATGCCTCTCGATACGGTCCTGCTCCCCGCCGAGCTGGCCGAACGGGCCGATGACTCCGCCGGTCCGAGCAACTCCAGCTACCACTGGAAGGGCCGTCAGTGGGGCGGTGCGGTGGATGCCGCCTGCATGGTCAGCGCCCATCGCGCAGGGGCGGTCGACCCGGCGGGGATACCCGGCCGATGGGACGCCGTGGCCGCGTTCGCACGGCGCTGCGGACGGGAGTCCGTGCTGCTGGCGGCGAATCCGACCCATCTGTGGGGCACGGTCCTGTCGCTGTGCGAGGCCGTCTCCAACACCGCGGTCGGCCCGCGTGACGGCTGGCGCCGGAGTGGTGACGGTCGCCCGGACTGGTGGGGTGACGGCGGTATCGAACCCGCGGTGCTGGACGAAGCCGTCGACAGGGCGCTCCGTCTGCTGCCGCTGTGTGCCCCCGAGTCGCTGCGGAGCGATCCGATCACCGTGCTCGAACGCCTGGCCAGGTCCGGCGATCCGGCCATGTACACACCGTTGGTGTTCGGCTACATCACCTACGCCCGGCCCGGTGCGCGCGGTGAGCTCGTGGCGTTCAGTGACGCACCGCGCGTGGGTGATGACCCTGTCGGCACTCTGACGGGCGGGGTGGGTCTCGCCGTCTCGGCACATGCGGACTCCGGCCGGGAGGCCGCCGCCTTCGTACGTTTCGTGACGTCGGCGAAGGTGCAGGGCGGACTCTCGCGCGACGCCGGAGGGCAGGCGGGCCGCCGGTCGGTCTGGACGGACGAGGACGTCAACGCCCAGGTCACGCACTTCTACCGCGACACCCTCGCCACCATGGACCGCTCCTTCCTGCGCCCCCGGTCGCCCGGATACCCCTCCTATCAGCGGGCAGCGGCGGACGCGCTGCACCGTGGCGTCCTGAACGGTGTGGGGCGACGCGAGATCGTGGCCGAACTCGGAAAGCTGTGGCGCGTGCATGTCCAGGCCTGAATTCGACCTTACGGATCCTGCTGCCCCTGCTGCCCCTGCTGCCCCTTCGGACCACACGGACCCGACTGATGTGACGTTCCATCAATCGTCCACAGTTGCAGAGCAGTTCGCGCTGGCCGAGTCCGCCTACGGCGACCGTCCGGCCCTGCGGTCGGCCCCGACCGGGCCGGGCCGGCCGTGCGACTGGCTGACGTTCTCGGAGGTCGCCGAACTCGCGGGGGCTGCCATTGCTCACCTGGTCGAGCACGGTGCCGCCTTCGGCGACCGGGTCGTGCTCGCCCTGCCGAACAGCATGGTGCTCCGGATCCTCGACCGGGCCGTGCTCGGGTCCGGGCTCGTCCGGGTCGCGCTCTCCCCGCGCCTGCACGCACGGGAGATCGCCGACATCGCGCTCGACTGCGGTGCCCGTGCGGTGTGTTGCTCCCCCGGGGCGGCGGAGGAGATCGGTGCGGCTCTCACCGCTGTGGAGTCCGCCGCGGTCGTGATCGGCTGCGCGGACGGAACGCCGCATCCCGGCCTGCCGCCCGCGACGCTCACTCCGGCCTCGTTGGCGGCCTCGCCCCCGTCGCCTCCCGTAACCCCGCGGCCCACAGCCTCACGTGCCGGCGCACCCTGGCCTGCGCCGGCCCCCTCCGACATCGCGATGCTGATGTACAGCTCGGGGACCACGGGCCGGCCCAAGGGCGCCGTCGTGACACACCGGACCTGGGTGGCGCAGACCCGCCGGGCGCTTCGTGCGCTGCCGTTGGCCGGACCTGGCGACGTCGTCCTGGCGGTCGCCCCGATGAGTCACTTCGGCGGATCGATCGGCCTCGACTGCGCTGTGAACGGGGCGGCCACGGTGACGATGTCCCGGTTCGAACCCCGTGCGGTCCTTGAGGCCGTCGAGAGGTACGGAGTGACGGTCCTGCCACTCGCGCCGATCATGCTCGAACGGCTGGCACATGCCGCCGTCGGAGTGGCCGGCCCGCTGCGCGGCGTCCGGGTCGTTCCGTACGGCGGCTCGCCCATCAGCGCCGAATCGCTCGCGCTGGCCGAGAAGCTCTTTCCCGGTGCTCTCACCCAGTTCTACGGGCTGGCCGAAGCGCTGGCGCCGCTCACGGTGCTGTCGCCGGCCGACCACGCCACGGGGGTCCCCGGGCGGCTGGCTTCCGCGGGCCGGGTCTCCACCGGAGTCGAACTGCGCCTCGTAGACGGAGAGATCGTGGTCCGGAGCGACACGGTGATGACCGGTTACTGGAACAGGCCGGAGCTGACCGCCGCGGTGCTCTCCGACGGCTGGTTCAGGACCGGCGATCTGGCGCACCTGGACCCGGACGGCTATGTGCACCTCAACGGCCGCTCCAGCGACATGATCGTGACCGGGGGGTTCAACGTCCACCCCGCCGAGGTCGAGCGAGTGATCGCCGGGGTCCCCGGGATCCGTGACGTCGCGGTGGTGGGGATGCCCCACCCGGTGTGGGGCGAGGGCGTCACCGCTGCGGTGGTACTCGACGGCGACCGATGGGGCGCCGCTGACGACGTAGCCGACCGGGACGTGATCCTCGCGGGCATCAACCGCGCCTGCAGATCGGCCATCGCGGGCTACAAGAAGCCCGTAGCGGTGCACCGGATCCCGGAAATTCCCCGCAACGCCGCCGGAAAGACCGACCGCAAGGCGTTGCGACACCTGCTGTCCGGCCTGTCCGGCCTGTCCGGCCTGTCCGGCCTGTCCGGCCTGTCCGGCCTGTCCGGCCCGTACGACCCAACCGACCCGTACGGCACGCCCGCCCCGCCCGACCGAGAGGAACACTGAGACATGCAAGCGCTTGACGCCATCCGCGTTCTCGATTTCACACAGATGATGCTCGGCCCCTTCGCCACCCAGCTCCTGGCCGACCTCGGCGCCGACGTCATCAAGGTCGAGCGGCCGGAAGGGGAATGGGAGCGGGACCTCGCCATGATGGGCGAGTACGTCGACGGGGAGTCGGCGGCGTTCCTCGCGATGAACCGCAACAAGCGTTCCGTGGCCCTCGACCTCAAGGATCCCCGGGCCAAGGACGCGTTGCTGAAGCTCGCCGCGACCTGCGACGTGGTCGTCGAGAACTTCCGCCCCGGTGTGATGGACCGGCTCGGCCTCGGTTACGCGGACTTCAAGGCAGTCAGGGACGACATCATCTACTGCTCGGGCTCCGGCTGGGGCCAGGACACCAGCTTCGCCAGGGAGGGCAGGCCCGGCCAGGACCTGCTCATCCAGTCGATGTCGGGCCTTGCCGCATCGACGGGACGCGACATCGATCCGCCGACCCCGGCCGGTACGGCCATCGTCGATCACGCCACCGCGCTCACCCTCGCCAACGGCATCATGGCCGCCATCATCGCCCGCAGCACCCACGGCATCGGCCAGCGGGTGGAAGTGGATCTGTACTCGACGGCCATCGCGATGCAGTGCCAGGAGATCTCGGCATTCGTGAACCAGGGCGCCGAGTACCGGCGGTCGGGCTCCGGCATCGGACAGTCGTGGTTGTCCGCCCCGTTCGGAATCTACGAGACCAGCGACGGCTGGATGGCGATCGCGATGGCACCCCTGGAGACGGTCGCCTCGGCCGTCGGGGTCGCCGGCATCGCCGACTTCGACGCCTGGACCGAGCGCGACGGGGCCAAGAACGCACTTGAGGCGATCATCCGGACGAACACCGCTCAGCACTGGCTCGACGTGCTGCTCCCGGCCGGGGTCTGGGCGGCAAGGGTGCGCAGTACCAAGGAAGCCGTGGACGAACTGCGGGAACAGGGGTCGGATCTGCTGGTGACCGTCGACGGTCCGGCCGGCACCCCGATCGAGCTCGTCGGCTGCCCGGTCTCGCTCAGTGGTACGCCGTGGCGGCAGCGCCTCGCGCCGCCACGGATCGGTGAGCACACCGCCGCTGTCTTCGGTGAGGTGCTCGACGACGTGAGCCTGGCGAACCTGGTCGGTGACGCCCGATGAGTGCTCAGCAGGAGCCACCCACGGTGACGGCAGGGCCGGTTGGGTATCCCCACCCGAATCTCGCAGTCCAGGATCACGCAGTCCAGGACCACACAGTCGCCGGCGCGGGCGCCGTGCGCGTGCTGCGGATCGACCGGGAGGACAAGCTGGGTGCGCTGTCGGGTGGGCTCGTCGTGGCGCTCGGCGAGCAGGTCGCCCGGATCCGGCAGGACCCGGGGATCCGTTCCGTTGTCCTCACCGGCACCGGCCGCGGGTTCATCGCGGGCGCTGACGTGGGCGAGTACTTCGAGGTGAGCACCGAAGCCTTCATGGCGTACCAGCGGACATCGCGCGAGGTGTTCGACGCCCTCGAAGGACTGCCGCAGCCGACCGTCGCCGCCGTGAACGGTTACGCCTTCGGCGGTGGGTTCGAGGTGGCGCTCTGCTGCGACTTCATCATGGCATCGGAGCGGGCCCGATTCGCCCTGCCGGAGGTCACGCTGGGCCTGATACCGGGAGGCGGCGGCACCCAGCGGCTGGCGCGAGCGGCCGGGACACGTCTCACCAAGGAACTCGTGATGACCGGTCGCCGTATGCGCCCGGACGAGGCCTTCCGGCACGGCCTGCTGACCGGGATCACCGAGCCGGGAGCCTTGCAGTCACGCGCCGTCGAGTTCGCCGCTTCCCTCGCGGTCAGGGCCCCTCTCGCGGTCCGCGAAGCCAAGCGGATCATCGACGGCGGGGTGGCGCAGGAGCTGAGCGCGGCCCTCTCGGCCGAACAGTCCGCTCTGGGACGGCTCTTCGACTCCGCCGACGGACAGGAGGGAATCCGCGCGTTCCTTGAGAAGCGCGCGCCTTCCTTCACCGGCCTCTCCTCCACCGGCCTCGCCCCATGAGGACGGCTGCGTCACCACGGTCGGCCGGGCGGGCCGTACGGACTCTTCAGCACCGTACGGCCCCCCGGCACACACAAGACCCCAGGGCGGACCTCACCCCGTAGGCAGCCCCAACTCCCGTGCGATCAGCATCCGCTGGACCTCGCTCGTGCCCTCGCCGATCTCCAGGATCTTGGAGTCGCGCCACATCCTGGCCACCGGGTACTCGTTCATGAAGCCGTACCCGCCGTGGATCTGTGTCGCCTCGCGGGCGTTGTCCACCGCCACCGTCGAGGAGTACAGCTTCGCCAGCGCCGCCTCCTTCTTGAACGGGTCGCCGCTCACCAGCCGTGACGCCGCGTCCCGCCACGAGACACGCGCCGTGTGGGCCTTCATCTCCATGTCCGCGATCTTGAACTGGATGGCCTGGTTGTCGCCGATCGGGCGGCCGAACGCGTGGCGCTGCTTCGCGTACGCCAGGGACTCGTCCACACAGCCCTGCGCCAGGCCCGTCGCCAGGGCGGAGATCGCCACCCGGCCCTCGTCGAGGATGCGCAGGAACTGGGCGTAACCGCGGCCCTCTTCGCCGAGCAGGTTCGCCGCGGGGACCCGGACGTCCGAGAACGACAGCTCGCGGGTGTCCGACGCGTTCCAGCCGACCTTCGAGTACGGCGCCGCCACCGTGAAGCCGGGGGTACCCGAGGGGACGATGATCGCGGAGATGTGCGGGCGGCCGTCCGGCTTGCGGCCGGTGACCGCGGTGACCGTGACCAGGCCCGTGATGTCCGTACCGGAGTTGGTGATGAAGCACTTGGAGCCGTTGATCACCCAGTCGTCACCGTCGCGCACCGCAGTGGTGCGGGTGCCGCCCGCGTCCGAGCCGCACTCCGGCTCTGTCAGGCCGAACGCGCCCAGGATCTCGCCCGAGCACATCCGGGGCAGCCACTCACGCTTCTGCTCCTCCGTGCCGAAGCGGAAGACCGGCATCGCGCCCAGCGAGACGCCCGCCTCCAGGGTGATCGCCACCGACGAGTCGACGCGGGCCAGCTCCTCCAGGGCGATGCCCAGGGCGAAGTAGTCGCCGCCCATCCCGCCGTACTCCTCCGGGAACGGCAGCCCGAACAGGCCCATCCGGCCCATCTCGCGGATGATCTCGTACGGGAACTCATGGCGCTCGTAGAAGTCGCCGATCTTCGGGGCGACCACATCGTGTGCGAACGCCTCGACCGTGCGGCGGAGTTCTTCGAGTTCGGTGCTCAGACGGTGGTCCATCGTTACTGCTCCTGGTGGGAGAGGGCGCGTACGGTGCGGGACGGGCTGGGTCGGCCCAGTTGTCCGGCCATCCACACACTGGTGTCGGTGAGGCGGCCGAGGTCGACGCCGGTCTCGATGCCGAGTCCTTCGAGCATCCAGACGAGGTCTTCGGTGGCGAGATTGCCGGTGGCGGACTTCGCGTACGGGCAGCCGCCGAGCCCGCCCGCCGACGCGTCCACCGTGGTCACGCCGTGCTGGAGTGCGGCCAGGGTGTTGGAGAGCGCCTGGCCGTACGTGTCGTGGAAGTGGACGCCGAGCGAATCGGTGCCGACGCCGGCTTCGTTGAGGCCGGTGAGCAGGGCCTGTACGTGGCCGGGCGTCGCCGTCCCGATGGTGTCGCCGAGGCTCAGCTCGTCGCAGCCGAGGTCCAGCAGGCGCCGGGCGACCCCGACCACCCGGTCGACCGGGACCGGCCCCTCCCACGGGTCGCCGAAGCACATCGAGAGATAGCCGCGCACGTGCAGTCCCGCCGCGCGGGCCTTCGCGACGACCGGCGTGAACATGGCGAGCGACTCGTCCACGGTGCGGTTCAGATTGGCCTTGGCGAACGACTCCGTCACGCTGCCGAAGACCGCGATCCGGCGGGCCCCGAGCTCCAGTGCGCGGTCGAGGCCGCGGCTGTTCGGCACCAGGACCGGCAGGTCCACGCCCCGTAGATCCGCGAGCTGCGGGAACAGCTGCTCGGCGTCGGCCAGTTGGGGCACCCACTCGGGGCGCACGAAGCTGGTCGCCTCGATGGTCGTCAGCCCCGCGTCGGCCAGGCGGTGGATGAACTCCGCCTTCACCTCGGTCGGTACGACCGTCTTCTCGTTCTGCAGCCCGTCGCGGGCGCCGACCTCGTGGATACGGACCCGGGCCGGAAGCCCCTCCGCCGGTACGGACATGGGCAGGCCGTTGGTCATGACTCCTCCTGCGGGATTCCGGCCGGGTCGCCGATCGGGATGCTGCCCGGGAGGACGTCGGCCGGGATTCCGGCCGGGATGTCGTCCGGGACGTCGGCGGGGGTCCCGTTCGGGACGTCTGCCGGGGTGCCGGCCGGGACATCCAGGGCGTCGGCCGGGGTGACGACCGCCAGCACCTGGTCCATCGCGACCGTCGTGCCGGGGGCGACGTCCAGTTCGGTGACGGTGCCCGCGTGCGGGGCGGTGATCACGTGCTCCATCTTCATCGCCTCGACCACCAACAGGCCCTGACCGGCGACCACTTGGTCCCCGGTGGCGACCTTGACCACGGTGACCGTGCCCGGCATCGGCGCGGTGAGCGAACCGGCGCCGCCGCGGCCCGCCGCCGCGTCCAGCGTGGTCTGTACGGGGTCGTGGTCCTGGACGTGCCAGGCGTCGCCGTCCCGGCCGAGCCAGTCCCCGGCGTGGTGGAAGGTGTGCACGGTCCCGTCGACCGTGACCGTCACCGTGTCCGGTGTGACCCGGCCCGCGCCCCCGGTCAGTACTGCCTCGTGCCCGGTGATCTGAAGCCACCGGGTCACCGGCAGGGCGGGGCCGCCCAGCCGCCAGCCGCTCGGCGCCGAGAACGGGTCGGTCCAGCCGCCGGCGTCCGGTTCCGGAGCCGCCCCGGCCGCCCGTACCGCGGCCGCCGCCGTGTACACCTCGGGCGGCACCGTGTCCGGCACCAGGCCGTCCGCCTCCCGCTCCACCAGACCGGTGTCCAGCTCGCCCGCGACCACCGCCGGATGGGCCAGCAGTCGCCGCAGGAAGCCCGCGTTGGTCGGGACGCCCAGGGTGACCGTGCCGGCCAGCGCCGCCCGCAGCTTGCGCAGCGCCGTCGCGCGGTCCGGGCCGTACGCGATGACCTTCGACAGCATCGGGTCGTAGCGACTGCCGACCTCCACGCCCTCGCTGAGGCCCGAGTCGGTCCGTACGCCGTGCCCCTGCGGTTCGCGCAGCGCCAGCACCGTGCCGCCCGACGGCAGGAAGCCGCGCGACGGGTCCTCCGCGCAGACCCGCGCCTCGATGGCGTGCCCGGTGAGCACGATGTCCTTCTGCTCGTACGGCAGTCGCTCTCCCGCGGCGACCCGCAGCTGCCACTCCACCAGGTCGAGGCCGGTGATCAGCTCGGTCACCGGGTGCTCCACCTGGAGGCGGGTGTTCATCTCCATGAAGTAGTACGAGGACGGGTCGCCGCCCGGGACGATGAACTCCACCGTGCCCGCGCCCGTGTATCCGCAGCTGCGCGCGGCCTGGACCGCGGCCTCACCCATCGCGGCCCGCGTCGCCTCGTCCAGCAGGACCGACGGCGCCTCCTCGATGATCTTCTGGTGGCGGCGCTGGAGGGAGCACTCGCGTTCACCCAGGTGCACCACGTTCCCGTGGGCGTCCGCGAGGACCTGGATCTCGATGTGGCGCGGGCGGTCGATCCACCGCTCCACCAGCAGGGTGTCGTCGCCGAACGAGGACCGCGCCTCGCGCCGGGCCGATGCGATCTCGTCGGCCAGCAGCGCTTCGTCGCGGACCAGGTGCATCCCCTTGCCGCCGCCGCCCGCCGACGGCTTCAGCAGGACGGGCATCCCGATCTCCCGTGCGGACGCGGCCAGTTCGGCGTCGGTGAGCCCGCTGCCCGACGATCCGGGCACCACCGGGACGCCCGCGGCCCGCACCGTCGCCTTGGCGCGGATCTTGTCGCCCATCAGGGCGATCGCCGATGCGGGCGGCCCGATGAAGACCAGGCCCGCGTCGGCGCACGCCTGCGCGAACTCCGCGTTCTCGGCGAGGAACCCGTACCCGGGATGGACCGCCTGCGCGCCGGAGCGCGCCGCCGCGTCCAGCAGCCGTTCCACCGACAGATAGCTCTCGGCGGCGGGCGCGGGACCGAGCCGGACCGCGGTGTCGGCCTCCCGTACGTGCCGGGCGTCCGCGTCCGCGTCGCTGTAGACGGCGACCGAGCGGATGCCCAGCTCCCGCAGCGTACGGATGACGCGCACGGCGATCTCGCCCCGGTTGGCGATCAGAACGCTGTCGAACATTTCCACCCTCATCACATCCGGAAGACGCCGTAGCCGGGCGTTGCCCGGTCCTTCTGGGCCAGCGGGGCATTGGCGCAGGCGGTCAGCGCGAGGCCGACGACCTGGCGGGTCTCCAGCGGGTCGATCACGCCGTCGTCCCAGAGCCTGGCCGTCGCGTAGTAGGCGTTGCCCTGCTCCTCGTACTGCGCGCGGACCGGGGCCTTGAACGCCTCTTCGTCCTCGGCGCTCCAGTCGTCGCCCAGCTGGTCGCGCTTGACCGTGGCCAGCACGGAGGCGGCCTGCTCGCCGCCCATCACGGAGATCTTGGCGTTCGGCCACATCCACAGGAAGCGCGGCGAGTAGGCCCGGCCGCACATCGAGTAGTTCCCCGCGCCGTACGAGCCGCCGACGACCACGGTCAGCTTCGGCACCCGGGTGCAGGCCACCGCCGTCACCATCTTGGCGCCGTGCTTGGCGATCCCTCCCGCCTCGTAGTCCCGGCCGACCATGAAGCCGGAGATGTTCTGGAGGAAGAGCAGCGGAATGCCGCGCTGGTCGCACAGTTCGATGAAGTGCGCGCCCTTCTGGGCGGATTCGGAGAAGAGAATGCCGTTGTTGGCGACGATGCCGACCGGATGGCCGTGGATCCGGGCGAAGCCGGTGATCAGCGTCGTCCCGAACTCCGCCTTGAACTCGGCGAACCGCGAGCCGTCCGTGATGCGCGCGATCACCTCCCGTACGTCATAGGGCGTACGGGAGTCGACCGGCACCGCGCCGTACAGCCCGGCCGGGTCCACCTTCGGCTCCGCCACGGGCTCCACGGACCAGGGGAGCGGGGTGCGCTCCGGCAGCGTGGAGACGATGGTCCGGACGATACGCAGGGCGTGTGCGTCGTCCTCCGCGAGATGGTCGGTGACCCCGGAGGTCCGCGCGTGCACCTCGCCGCCGCCCAGCTCCTCGGCCGTGACGACCTCGCCGGTCGCGGCCTTCACCAGCGGCGGGCCGCCCAGGAAGATCGTGCCCTGGTTGCGGACGATCACCGCTTCGTCGCTCATCGCCGGGACGTACGCACCGCCCGCCGTGCAGGAGCCGAGCACGGCGGCGATCTGCGGGATGCCCAGGCCCGACATCCGGGCCTGGTTGTAGAAGATCCGGCCGAAGTGCTCGCGGTCCGGGAAGACCTCGTCCTGCATCGGCAGGAAGGCACCGCCCGAGTCGACCAGGTACACGCAGGGCAGCCGGTTCTCCAGGGCCACCTCCTGGGCGCGCAGATGCTTCTTCACGGTCATCGGGTAGTACGTGCCGCCCTTGACCGTGGCGTCATTGGCGACCACGACCACCTCGCGCCCGCTGACCCGGCCGATCCCGGCGATGACCCCGGCGGCGGGCGCCGACCCGCCGTACATGCCGTCGGCGGCCAGCGGCGCCAGCTCCAGGAACGGCGAGCCCGGGTCCAGGAGGGTGTCGACGCGGTCGCGCGGCAGCAGCTTCCCGCGCGCCACATGGCGGGCCCGCGACTTCTCGCCGCCGCCGAGACGCGCGGCTGCCAGCCGGGTCCGCAGCTCGGTGACGAGCGCTCCGTGCGCCGCCTCGTTGGCCCGCCAGGCCTCCGAAGCGGGATCGGCCGCGCTCGTCAGAACTGGTGCCTGCTGCATCGGTCGGGCCCCCTCTGCTCTGTGTGCTTTTCTGCTCTGCGCTGATGGCTTCTGGTCTGCGCCGATTGCTTCCGATCACCATCCCTACCCGGTCGGGGCGGTTAGTGATCGTTAACACCTGCGGCCAGGTTAACGCTCGCTAACCCCGCTGTCTAGAATGGAGCCATGAGCACCAGGACGGACGCCCCGACGCGGCGCGAGCAGATCCTCAAGGAGGCGGCACGCCTCTTCGCCGAGCGTGGCTTCCACGGCGTCGGCGTCGACGAGATAGGCGCAGCGGTGGGCATCAGCGGTCCCGGCCTCTACCGCCACTTCGCGGGCAAGGACGCGATGCTCGCGGAACTGCTCGTCGGGATCAGTGAGCGGCTGCTCGACGGCGGCCGGACGCGGGCGGAGCGGGCCGTGGGCGGCCCGGCGGCGGTACTCGCCTCACTGATCGACGGGCACATCGACTTCGCGCTCGACGACCGCCCGCTGATCACCGTCCACGACCGGGAGCTGGACCGGCTGCGCGACAGCGACCGCAAGGCGGTCCGCAGGCTCCAGCGGCAGTACGTCGAGCTGTGGGTCACCGTCGTACGCGAGCTGTACCCGCACACCCCGGAGCAGGAGGCCCGCGCGGCCGTGCACGCCGTCTTCGGCCTGCTGAACTCCACCCCGCACCTGGGCACCGGCGGCCTGCCCGGCCGGGCCGCCACCGGCGCGCTGCTGCGCCGCCTCGCGCACGGCGCCTTCGAGGCACTGGACGGGGCACCGGCACCGGCACCGGCATCAGTGCCGGAGCGGATGCCGGGCGGGGCGCCGGCGGCGGGCTGAGCCCCGTCTCCGCCGATACCGGACTGACGGGGACAGGGCCTGGCGTCCACAATGGGCTCATGCCGATACCCAGCCGTGCCGAACTCGTCGACCACCTCGTCCGCACCCGGATCGCCGGGAACGTCGCCACGCCCCGCGACAACAACCTCTCCCACTACCGCAAGCTCTCCAACGGCGACCGGCACTTCTGGCTGGGGCTCGAACTCGGTGACCGCTGGGCGGACGAGCAGGACGTACTCGCCGTGATGGCGGAGCGCTGCGGCGTCAACGACGACCCCGGGCACCGGCACGGCCAGGACACCATCGACCCGGAGCTGACGGTCGACGCCCTGGACCGGATGGCCGCCCGGCTGCGGAAGGCCGCCGAAGGCAGGGAGAGCGTGCTCTTCGCCACCGGCCACCCCGGCGGCCTGCTGGACGTGCACCGGGCCACCGCGGACGCGCTGCGTACGGCGGGCTGCGAGATCGTACGGATTCCGGGAGGGCTCACCGCCGACGAGGGCATGGTCTTCCAGTTCGCCGACGTCGCCGTGCTGGAGCGCGGGGCGACCCTCTGGCACACCCACTCGCCCGAGCCGATGCGGGCCGTCCTCGACGGCCTGGAGCGCGCGGGCAGGCCCCTGCCCGACCTGGTCGTCGCCGACCACGGCTGGGCGGGCTGCGCGGGCCAGCGGGGCCTCGACTCGATCGGATACGCGGACTGCAACGACCCCGCACTCTTCCTGGGCGAGGCCGAGGGCACGCTCCAGGTCACGGTCCCACTGGACGACCACGTCACGGACCCGCGCTTCTACGACCCGATGACGGCGTACCTGCTGGACGCGGCGGGGCTGGGCTGACGGCCGCCGGAAGATTCGCCAGGACTTCAGCAGCGCCATGCCCCGTTCCCTGCATTCAGCGAATCTCTGTCGTGGCCGAAGTCCATCCCGGAAGGATCGGCCTATTTCCGTAGCGTCGTTTCTCGGTGGTTGCGCTGTACTGGCTGGCACGGCGGGCGATACGCGCGCCGACGGCGGCGGGGGGCAGCGTGTTGGCGAGACGTCTCTTCATGGTCATGGCCATGATGGTCGCGTTGACAGGCGGCGCCACCGCCGCTCATGCGGCGCCCGGCTCCTGGCATTGGCGCCCGACGGCAACGCCGAAAAGCCATGTTGTGGCCGGCGAGATGCGCTCGGACAAGGAATCCGTACCCGGCGGATACAGCAAGGCTGATGCCGACAAGGCCGAGACCATGGAGGCGGGAGAGGGCGTCACCGCCGACTGCCAGGTGTACTGGCCTGCGCCCTACGAGGTCTGCGGGGCCATCAAGGACAAGTACAACGAGCTCGGTGGCCCGAACAGCTTCCTGCTGCTGCCCAAGTCCAACGAGCTGACCAACCCTGACGGGTACGGCAAACGCACCGAATTCGTCAACGGTCCGATCTACTGGTCGCCGCAGGGCGGGGCGCATCCGGTGGTCAACCATTTCTTCGCCGCGTGGGCCCGCAACGGCTACGAGGCAGGTGCTCTGGGCTACCCCACCAGCGACGAGCTGGTGAATGCCGACAACGTCGGGCGGCGCCAGCAGTTCGAGCACGGTGACATCTACTGGAAGCTCAACGAGGCCTACGCCGTGCACGGCGCGATCCTGGACAAGTGGAATGAGGCCGGCCGGGACGGTGGCTACCTCGGCTACCCGATCGGAGACGAGTTCACCACACCCGACGGCATCGGGCGGGCCAGCCGCTTCGAACACGGAATGATCTACTGGACCGAAGCCTATGGTGCGCACCCGGTCAGCGGCGGTCTGCTGACCAAGTGGGAGATGTCCGGGTTCGAGGCCGGACCGTACGGCTATCCGACCGCTGACCAACAGCCGCGAGGGTCATCCTTCGACCAGGAGTTCCAGTTCGGCACCATGGGGTTCCCCACCGACCCTGTGTCGGCGGCCGATCCCGATGACGGGGACGCTGAACCAACTGTGGGCGAAGCGCGGCCGGTGACCTGGTTCGACTTCGCGGCCGACGCCCGCACGGGCAACCAGACCCCGGTCAAACAGGGCCCCATCGGCGACCTGCAGCCGTGCCAGGAGGGCGTTTCCTGCATCGAGGGCGGGGAGCCGGGCCCGCCGGGCACGGACCCGGAGGACCCTGTCATCGACGGTCCCGATACCCAGGGGTCGTTCATTCCGGGCTGGTGCACCACAGAGGCGTGGGACGGACGGTGGCGGGCGAGCCGCAAGAACGCCTGCGCCATCTGGGACAACCTTGCCCTGAAGGTCCACAACTCCAAGGGCGCCGAGATCGGCAGCATGCCCTTCCTCGTGAAAACAGGCATCTTGAGCTCCCACAAATCCGGTGAGATCCAGCAAGAGGTCCGCATCACGTTCGGCCCCTTGGTCGGCGATGTGGGTACGCCGACCTGGCGCTACGAGCCGGACTACAACGGCCACGACAGCGATGCCTACAGCGTGGAGGGGCCCAAGAGCGGGTCCGTGATCAAACCCAACTCCACCAAGTCGATCGTCATCAAGTGGAAAGAACAGGCCATGGCGGACAACGCCATCGCATTTCCGGGCCTGAATTTCACGTACAGCTTCGGCAACCTCGGAGACGTGACTCCCAGCAACGACGGCGTGATCCGCAACAACATGTTCCGGTGCGACTCGACCATGAAAACCTCCAGCGGCAAGTACCGGCAGGGCTGTGTAGATGCCGGCAGGCCCCCGGAGTTCGAGTTGACCTCCGTCGATCCCGAACAGACCTGGCACGTCGAGGAAGCCATCAAGTCAGGTCTTCCGGGTGCGGCGGGGAGCCCGCTGCACAGGCTGGCCGACAAGAAGATGCGGGACATCAACCGACAGACCTCGTGCCCCAAGGCCGGCAAGGTACGTGATGGCCGGACGCTGGCAGGCAGGTCGTGCGACGAGTATCCATTCGCCTCGACCAAGGAGGGCGCGGCCTCGACGAAGAACGGCCGCACCATCAACGAGAACTGCCATGTCCCGGACCTGACACCCGCTACGGGACCGAACGGGTACAGCGTCTGCATGATCGACGCGAAACAGAACTCCCACAGCGGCAGTCTGCTCGGGTCCTTCTACGGCACTGAGCGGGTCATCGACGGGGACGAGTTCACCGTCACGACGTCCGGTGGCTCAGCGCCGCCCAAGCCCTGATCGACAGGTTGCACGTTGAATGCGAGGCCGTTCCACCCTGGAGAGGCAACGCTGAAAAATGGACGCCATGATCTGCGGGGTGCTGCTCACCGTGGCTGCCCGCCCCCCCGTCACCGGGGAACCCGGATCACGCCCTCCTGGATCACCGTGACCGCCAACTGCCCGTCCTGTGTGTAGATCCGGGCCTGGCCGAGGCCGCGTCCGCCGGACGAGGACGGGGACTCCTGGTCGTACAGCAGCCACTCGTCGGCCCGGAAGGGGCGGTGGAACCACATCGCGTGGTCCAGGCTGGCGCCGACCACGTCGCCGACCGCCCAGCCGCCGCGCCCGTGTGCGAGCAGCACCGAGTCGAGCAGTGTCATGTCGGAGACGTACGTCGCGAGGCAGACGTGCAGCAGCGGGTCGTCCGCCAGCTTGCCGTTCGTACGGAACCAGACCTGCGAGCGCGGCTCGCGCGGGGTGCCGACGCTGCCGAACGGCGGGGCGTCCACGTACCGCAGATCGACCGCCGCACGCGCCTCGATCAGCCGGTCCACGACCCCCGGCTCCAGGAAGTGGTCCGCGTACCGGGGCAACATCTCGGCCGCCGTCGGCAGCGTCTCCGGGTCCGGGGCCGGCGGCATGGCGGTCTGGTGGTCGAGCCCTTCCTCGTACGTCTGGAACGACGCCGAGAGATGGAAGATCGGCTGCCCGTGCTGGACCGCGACGACCCGGCGCGTGGTGAAGGAGCGGCCGTCGCGGATGCGGTCGACCGTGTACACGATCGGCGCGCCCGGGTCGCCGGGGCGCAGGAAGTACGCGTGCAGCGAGTGGGCCGTCCGGTCGGCGGGCACGGTGCGCCCGGCGGCGACCAGGGCCTGTGCGGCGACCTGGCCGCCGAAGACGCGCGGCACGACGGCGGAGCGGCTCAGACCGCGGAAGATGTCCTGCTCGATCCGCTCCAGGTCGAGCAGATCGAGCAGGGACTCAAGTGCCTGGTTCATGAGGCCATTTCTACAAGATGTTTCTGCGGTGTATCTCTGCCTACAGACCCATGCTCTTGGCGATGATCATCTTCATGACCTCGCTGGTGCCGCCGTAGATCCGGTTGACCCGGTTGTCCGCGTACAGGCGGGCGATCGGGTACTCGTTCATGTAGCCGTAACCGCCGTGCAGCTGGAGGCACTTGTCGATCACGCGGTGCGCGACCTCGGTGGTGAAGAGCTTCGCGGACGCGGACTCGGCCGCCGTCAGCTCGCCCAGGTCGTGGGCCTCCAGCGCGCGGTCGCAGACCGCCTCGGACGCGTCCACCTCGGCCTTGCAGGCGGCCAGCTCGAACTTGGTGTTCTGGAAGGACGCGACGGTCTTGCCGAAGACCGTGCGGTCCTGGACGTATGCCTGCGCGAACCGGACGGCGGCGGCAGCCTGCGCGTACGCGCCCACCGCGATGCCGAGGCGCTCCTGCGGGAGGTTCTGCCCGAGGTAGGAGAAGCCCTTGTGCTCCTCGCCGAGCAGGTCGCCGGCCGGCACCTTCACGTCGGTGAAGGAGAGCTCGGCGGTGTCGGAGGTCTTCAGCCCGAGCTTGTCGAGCTTGCGGCCGACCGCGTACCCCTCGGACTTCGTGTCGACGACGAGCAGCGATATGCCGTGCCGGCGGTCCTCGGGGGTCGGAGCGGCGGTGCGCGCGCAGACGATCACGCGGTCGGCGTGCACACCGCCGGTGATGAAGGTCTTGGCGCCGTTGAGCACGTAGTGCGTGCCGTCGTCCGACAGCTTGGCGGTGGTCTTCATGCCGGCCAGGTCGGAACCGGTGCCCGGCTCGGTCATGGCGATGGCGAACATCGAGGCGCCGCTGACGAAGTCGGGGAGCCAGCGCTTCTTCTGCTCATCGGTGGCGTACGCCTTCAGGTACGGCAGGCAGAGCGCTACATGCACCGAGGAACCGCCGAAGGAGACACCGGCGCGGGCGCACTCCTCCGAGATGATGGCCTGGAACTTGAAGGACTCCTCGCCGGCGCCGCCGAACTCCTCGGGCACCTCGATGCCGAAGATCCCCAGCTCACCGAGCTTGTGGTAGAACTCGCGCGGCACCTGGCCCGCCGCCAGCCACTCGTCGTACACGGGCACGACCTCGGCCTCGATGAAGGCCCGGATGGTGTCCCGGAACGCCTCGTGGTCCTCGTTGTAAACGGTACGGCGCACGGAAGGCTCCTCTGCGGTTCTGGCGTGCCCCCGGGGTCCGATCGGCCCGGCCGGCCACTCCTGCTAAGCGCTTGCTCAGTCGAAGTTACCGGGAGGTCACCGCGACTGTCCAGGGTGAGCCTGCGCACGCTTGAGCACGTGACGGTGCGGGCCGGGGAGGGCAGCGGTGAGCAGATCCACCCGGGGCCGGTTCCGTGCCGGTGGTGAGGGACGGTCCGACGGGGCTTGCGCCCAGAACCCGGCCACGGTGAGGGGCACGGGCCTTTGCCCTCGTGTGCGGGCCGACACCTCGCCACGGCCTGTCCGACGGAGCCCTCCCGGAGCGCCGGCTGCCGCGGTTGCCTGTCCGAACAGGCAGATCAAGGGATCGACCGGGCAGAGTCGGGTGCCCGGGTATCGTCCCCGAAGCCCTTGCGGCGCGGTCGACCCCCGCGAAAGGATGCGGCTCACGCAGCACCAGCACTCGCTGCTACAGAACCAGCCGGAAAGAGCGCAGCGTAGTAATGATCCGCGAAGTGGACGAGAGCCTCAGAATCGCACTCGACGGCGACTCGCCGGCGACATCCGGCCTCCGGGTGCCGCCCGTCTGCGCTCCCGCTCCGGGCCGGGCAGCCCGGCGTCCGGACGCGCGATGACAGCCCCGCAAGGCGGCGAGTCGGCCGACACCGGCACCGCGTCCGATGCCGAGGACGGCGCCGCCGTGCACGGCGCTTCCGACCACAATCCCGCCCGTCCTCTGCGCGACCGGCTCGCCGCCCAGCGTGAGCGGGTCGCCGCCCTGGTCCGGGAGCGGTCCGCCGATGACCCCACGGCCGACGACCCGCTGCGCGGGCTGTATCTGTCAAAGGACGCCGTACAGCACCTTCTGGAGAAGTCCGGCCCCGAACGGGAGGATCCCGCGCAGCGCGTCGTCGTCGCCGGGCGCGCGCCGCTCGGTCCCGCCGACCGGCTCGCCGGCCTGGCCGCGCGGATGGGGCTGACCGATCTGGAAACCACGACCCTGCTCCTTGCCCTCGCCCCGGATCTCGACCGCGATTTCGAGCAGCTGTACGGCTACCTCAACAACGACGTCAGCCGTCGGCGGGCGACCGTCGGGCTGGTGCTCGACGTGTGCGGCCTGCCCGCCCTGGACGCCACAGCCCGCGACCTCTTCCATCCGACCGCGCCGCTCTCCTGGTTCGGTCTGTTGCGGGTCGAGGAACCGGACGCTCCCTTCCTCGGCCGCACGCTGCGCGTACCCGACCGGCTGGCCGCCCACCTGATCGGCAACGACACCCCCGACGCCGCGCTGGAGGGGCATGTCCGCGCCTTGCGGGCCTCTCCCGCCGGAGCGGGCGATCCGCTGACGGACAAGTTGGCCAAGCCCCTCGCCCAACCCGACCCTCCTGTGATCTACCTGCGCGAGCGTCGGGAAGGCGACGGTCTGGCCTGCGCGGCCGCGGCCCTCACCGCCGCGGGCCGACCCGCGCTGCACCTCACCACCGCGGCGGAGACACGCTCACGGGAGACCGGCGAGCAACGCGACAGCGGCGACGAACGGTCCGGCGGTACGCACGCCCACAGTCCGCTGCCGCAACTGCTGCTTGAGGCCCGGCTGCGCGGCTGCGCGATCGTGGTGTACCCGCTGCCGGAGCAGCCGGCCGACCTGATCCGCTCGCTCGACACAGGCGACGTGCCGATGATCCTCATCGGAGCGGCGCCGTACGACCCTCAGTGGTGCGATCCCGACCCGCTCGTCCTGGACGCACCCGGTTCGACGTCGGACAGGGTGGGGCTCTGGGCCGCCGCCCTCGGAGTGGAGTCGGCGCAGGACCTGGGCTTCGATCTGGCCGGGACGGTCGCCACCTACCGACTGGACGGCGACCGGATTCGCCGGGCCGCCCACTCGGCGCTGGATCTCGCCGCTCTGGACGACACCGATGTGACGGCCGAGCACCTGCGACTGGCCGCCCGACAGCAGTCCGCGTCGGGGCTGGAACGGCACGCCCGCCGGATCATGCCGGCCGTCGGCTGGCATGACCTGGTCCTGCCGAAGGCTCCGCTGGAACATCTGCACGAGTTGGCCCAGCGCGCCCGGCACCGCGAACGGGTGCTCGGGGACTGGCAGCTGAGCGCCGGGGGAGGCCGGGGCCGGGGCGTCCTCGCGATGTTCGCCGGGGAGTCCGGTACCGGGAAGACGCTCTCCGCGGAAGTGATCGCCGCCGACCTCGGCCTGGACCTCTACGTCGTGCAGCTGTCGTCCGTGGTGGACAAATACGTCGGTGAAACGGAGAAGAACCTGGAGCGGATCTTCAGCGAGGCCGACCGCACCGACGCCGTGCTCCTCTTCGACGAGGCCGACGCCGTGTTCGGGAAGCGCTCCGACGTGAAGGACGCCCACGACCGGTACGCCAACCTCGAAAGCGCCTACCTGCTGCAACGCCTGGAGTCGTTCAGCGGCATCGCCGTGCTCACCACCAACCTGCGCGCCAACATCGACGACGCCTTCACCCGCAGGCTGGATCTGGTGGTCGACTTCCCCTTCCCCGATGAGGACCAGCGGCTGGCCCTGTGGCGGCACAGCCTGGCCCACGTTCCGTGCGCGGACGACATCGACCCGGCACTGTGCGCCCGGGACTTCGAGTTGGCCGGTGGCTCGATCCGCAGCGCCGTGGTGACCGCCGCCTACGCCGCGGCCACCCGCGGCGGTTCTGTCACCTCGGACGACCTGCTGGCCGGTGCGCAGAGGGAATACCGCAAGGCCGGACGCCTGGTCGTGGGCGACACCGGCTGGTGAGCGGACGGGCCCGTCGGGCCGCTTGTGCAGCCGGCCGGTATCGGCCGGCTCGTCGGTCAACTTCGCTTCACCGTAAGCCCGTAGGCCCGCCGATCCCGGTGCGCCGGGGCGTAACCAGCGAGCCCTGGAAAGGAATCCTGACGCCGCTGTACGGCTCTCAAGTGAGCGAAGTACGCTGCCAGGACTGATCGTTCGAAATCCCCCATCGCAGAGGCCACTCCATGCACTCTCATGTAGGCCCGGCAGGGGATGCCGACTGGACCAAGGCCAAAGGGCCAGTACGGCGTCCCTCGCAGGCGTTCTCTCCCCCCACCCATGCCAATGACGCGGCACAGGCCGCCGCGAGCCTGGCGCACCCCACCGCCGCGTCGATGGGCGTCCTCCAGCGCAGTGTCGGCAACGCCGGTCTCACCGCTGCTCTGAGCAGGGGGCGAGGCGGCACCACCGGCACGACGGGTGGCAACGCCCCGACGGTGCAGCGGGCCGGTAGCAGCCGGAGGAGCAGTCGCTACTCCGATGAGTACGATGAGTACTACGGTGAGTCACCCTTGTACGACCGCACGGAATCGAGCTACATCGACCGTGATTACCTGGGGCGCCAGCCCACCCGGAGGCACCCCTCCCAGAACAGTGTGATGAACAATCGCTCGGCGGCCCGTCACATGCGGGACGCCGGCGTACACCCCGGCGGCCCGGTGTCCCACCTGCACCTCGCGGCCGCCTACAGCCACGGTGACCCGGTGTACGGCACACCTCAGCGGTCATCGAACCTGGCCCCCGGCACCGATGGCACGAACCTCTCGCATCGCCGCTACGAGTACGCCAACTCGGGGCACCAGATGCCCATGGTGGATGTCCGTGGAAGCGTCCCGCGATACCAGAGTTCGCGGGTCCCGCAGTATGCCTCCCCGGTCGATATGCACGGAATTCCGATCACGCAGGCCGGTATGAGCCGACGGGTCGGCCGAAGCAGCATCTACCGCGACCTGGAATATTCCATGAGGTCGCCCCATGAGCCCCTGGGCAGCGAACCGTTCTCAACCAGGCTCGATCCCTTCGACACCCGAACGGCCGCAGAGCGCGAACGGCGGGGAGATCTCCCGCACACCAACGAAATCCGCAGGCAGGCGCAGTACGCCGCGGCGCGTCAGGTGGTGTCGGGGCTGGACGCCGGTGTGGTTCCGGAGTACGACGACTGGGAGCAGGATCGTTTGAGGCGGGCGAGTTCGCGCAGTTCGCGCAGCCCTTCCCTGAGTCCGGCCCGCCGACCGCGGTACCGGCGCCGGGACAGTGACGACTGGTAGAGCCCGTCACACCCCGGCCGGTCCGCTCGCGGCCCTACGACTGCGCGCGGACCGGCCCGAACCGCCGCCTTCCCCCCGGCGCCAGGGTGACAGCTGATCCCGCACCGCTGGTTGCTCGATGCGGCCGCCACCTTCGACGTTGCCGTACGACGACCTGCGCCGGCCGTTCACCGAGGCGGAGTCCGGAATAGCCTGGTCGGTCATGCTGTCCCAGCGGCACAGGGACGCGGCGGGAATCGCCTGCGGTTCGGTTCACCCCTGCCGCAGCGCGAACCACAGCTCCGTCCGTACGTCCATGTCGTCCAGGTCGGAGCCGAGCAGTGTCGCGCAGCGGCCGATGCGCTGGCGGACCGTGTTGCGGTGGATGGCCAGGGCCACCGCCGTACGGTCCCAACTGCCGTGCAGTGCGAGCCAGGTGCGCAGCGTCTCCAGCAGTGCGGGCGGTGGCGGGTCGCCGAGCGGGGCGAGGAGAGTGCGAGCGTGGGCCGCTGCCTCCGTCGGGTCGAGGAGGGCGGCGAGGCCCGTCGTGCCGTGCCGGGACAGCGGGGTGCGGGTCGCCTTCGCGTGGCGCAGGGCCCGGCCGGCCTGGGCGTCGGCCGCCGGGAGGTCCCGTAGCGCGGCCGGGGCGCTCAGCCCGAGCGTCCAGCCGGGGTGGCGGGCGACCTCGCGGTCGGCGGGCAGCAGGATGCGCACGGTGTCGGCCGACGTGTCCACCAGCGGGCTGCCGAGTGCGGGCGGGGCCCCCGTGCCATGGGCGTGCACCACCGTCCAGGGGCCCTCGCCCAGCAGTGGCGACACGTCGGCGGGTGCGGCGCCGAGCAGCAGCCGGACCAGCGCGGACGAGCGCGCCGCCTCATCGGCGCCCTGCCGGGGGGCGGTGAGCAGCGAGAGCAGGACGACTGCGACCCCGGCGATGGTGTGGTCGCCCGGTTCGCGTGAGGTGGTGGCCACGCCGAGCACCAGTCCCTCACCGCCCGCCACCGCGTACGCCGCGAGGTGCGCGGAGCCCGCCGTGTCGGTGGCGGACGTGGGGGCGGGGCGCGGGCCGGCCGGACCGGCCCCGGGCGCCGGGGAAGGGGGCGGCTGCGCCCCCGGCGTGCCCGCCCCTGGCGCACCTGCCCCCGGCCGTACGACCCGGGCGAGTGCCGCCAGTGCCTCGCGCGCCCCGGGCTCCGGCTCGCGTCCCGCCGCCTGGAGCGCCGTACCGTCCGGGGCGAGCAGTACCGCCCGGCCGCCGAGCCGGGTGGCCAGCTGGCGCAGTACCGCCGGTACCGGGTCCGGGCGGGCCGCCGCCGCTGCCAGGCCCTGCTGGGCCTGGGACACCCGGCGCAGCTCGTGGTGGCGGGCCTCCGCCATCAGGCCCCACACCGCGCGGGCCACCGCCGTGAAGGGGGTCCTGGTCGGCACCTCCACCAGTGGCAGGCCATGGCGGTCGCACGCGGCGCCCAGCGCATCCGGCACCGTGTCGTACACCGGCGCGAGCCCGAAGCCGAGCGCCGCTCCGCCCGCCGCGACGATGCGGGCCGCGTACCGGTCCGGGTCGTCGGCGAGCTGCACCCCGGCGGTCAGCAGCAGCTCACCGCCGAGCAGATACGGATACGGGTCGGCCATCTCACTGGTGTGCACCCAGTGCACCGCAGCACCGCCGCCTTCCCCGGCCGGAGGGCCCGCGACCTGGCGCAGTCCGAGGTCCCGCCGGGCGAGCAGGGCCGACAGCTGGACGGGGGCGGTGGGGGGAGCGGCGAGGTCCGGCATGGACGTTCCATCCATCGGTGGAGAGGTTCAGTGGATGGAACGTACACTTCAACGTCGCTTTCAGGCCACCTAGGGTCAACGTTCGAAAGCAGTCCGGCGCAGGTGGCAGAGGTGTTACGGCCCCCCGCGATGAGAGGGAGCGCGCATGGCAGTCGACTACGCGGTGATCGTGGCCTACCTGGCCGGAATGCTCGCCATGGGCTGGTGGGGCATGCGCCGCGCCAAGTCCAAGTCCGAGTTCCTGGTGGCGGGCCGCAGGCTCGGACCCGCCATGTACTCCGGCACCATGGCCGCGATCGTGCTCGGTGGCGCCTCCACCATCGGCGGTGTGGGCCTCGGGTACCAGTACGGCCTCTCCGGCGCCTGGATGGTCTTCACCATCGGCCTGGGGCTCCTCGCGCTCAGCATCTTCTTCTCCGGGCGCATCGCCCGGCTGAAGGTCTACACCGTCTCCGAGATGCTCGACCTGCGCTACGGCGGCCGGGCCGGGATCATCTCCGGCGTCGTCATGTGGGCGTACACGCTGATGCTCGCGGTCACCTCGACCATCGCCTACGCCACGATCTTCGACGTCCTCTTCGACATGAACCGGACCGTGGCGATCATCCTCGGCGGTGCGATCGTTGTCGCGTACTCGACGCTCGGCGGCATGTGGTCGATCACCCTCACCGACATGGTGCAGTTCGTCGTCAAGACGATCGGCGTGCTCCTCCTGCTGCTGCCGATCGCGATCGTCAAGGCCGGCGGCTTCTCGGAGATGAAGGCCAAGCTGCCCACCTCGTACTTCGACCCGCTGGGCATCGGCGCCGAGACGATCTTCACGTATGTCCTGATCTACACCTTCGGCATGCTGATCGGGCAGGACATCTGGCAGCGGGTCTTCACCGCGCGCAGCGACAAGGTCGCCCGGCTCGGCGGCACGGTCGCCGGTACGTACTGCCTGGTGTACGCGGTCGCCGGCGCCGTCATCGGGACGGCCGCCAAGGTCATGTACCCGAAGCTGCCGAGCTCCGACGCGGCCTTCGCGACCATCGTGAAGGACGAACTGCCCATCGGCGTAAGGGGACTGGTGCTCGCCGCCGCGCTGGCCGCGGTGATGTCCACCTCGTCCGGTGCCCTGATCGCCTGCGCCACCGTCGCCAACAACGACATCTGGTCGCGGCTGCGCGGGATACGGGGCGGCGGGGGCAAGAAGGGCGAGGACCACGACGAGGTACGCGGCAACAGGGCCTTCATCCTCGCCATGGGTGTCCTGGTCATCTGTATCGCCATCGCGCTGAACAACGTCGTCGAGGCGCTCACCGTCGCGTACAACCTGCTGGTCGGCGGGTTGCTGGTGCCGATTCTCGGCGGTCTGCTGTGGAAGCGCGGCACCGTGCAGGGAGCGCTGGCGTCCGTCACGGTGGGCGGGCTCGTCGTCCTCGGCCTGATGGTGAAGTACGGAGCCCTCGCCAACGAGCCGATCTACTACGGGCTGCTCAGCTCCCTGGTCGTGTACGTCGTCGTCTCACTGGCCACCAGGCCGACGGACGCGGCGGTACTCGCGGCCTGGCGGGAGCGGCTGGCCGGGCGGGACGGATCCGGCGCGTCCGGCGCTGAAGAAGCCAACGGGCCCGGCTCCGCCTCCGATTCCGTACCGGCCCACAGCTAAAGTTCCCACGGGCCCAAAAAGCACCGAACACGCGTCAAAAGCGCAGAAATAAAGAGAAGAAGGGCACACCCATGAGCAGCACCGAACAGCCGCGCGGCCCCGTCGATTCGTCCCGCGTCCCCCGGTACGCCGGCCCCGCGACCTTCGCCAGGCTGCCCCGGCTCGACGAGGTCGGCACCGCCGATGTGGCCGTTGTCGGTGTGCCCTTCGACTCCGGCGTCTCCTACCGGCCCGGCGCCCGCTTCGGCGGCAACGCCATCCGCGAGGCGTCCCGGCTGCTGCGCCCGTACAACCCGGCGCAGGACGCGTCGCCGTTCGCGCTGGCGCAGGTCGCCGACGCGGGCGACATCGCGGCCAACCCGTTCAACATCAACGAGGCCGTCGACACCATCGAGGCCGCCGCCGACGACCTGCTCTCCACCGGCGCCCGGCTGATGACGCTCGGCGGCGACCACACGATCGCGCTGCCGCTGCTGCGCTCGGTCGCCAAGCAGCACGGCCCGGTCGCGCTGCTCCACTTCGACGCACACCTGGACACCTGGGACACCTACTTCGGCGCCGAGTACACCCACGGCACGCCGTTCCGCCGGGCCGTCGAGGAGGGCATCCTCGACACCTCCGCGCTCTCGCACGTCGGCACGCGCGGCCCGCTCTACGGCAAGAAGGACCTGGACGACGACGCGAAGATGGGCTTCGGCATCGTCTCGTCGGCCGATGTCATGCGGCGCGGGGTGGACGAGATCACCGACCAGCTGCGCCAGCGCATCGGCAGCCGGCCGCTGTACATCTCCATCGACATCGACGTACTGGACCCGGCACACGCGCCCGGCACCGGCACCCCCGAGGCCGGCGGGCTGACCTCCCGCGAACTCCTGGAGATCGTCCGCGGGCTCTCCTCCTGCCACCTGGTCTCCGCCGACCTGGTCGAGGTCGCCCCGGCGTACGACCACGCCGAGATCACCTCCGTCGCCGCCTCCCACACGGCGTACGAACTCACCACGATCATGTCGCGCCAGATTGCCGAGGCCCGAGCCAAGTGACGCACGACCACCACCACGAGACCCCACGGCTCACCGCGGAGCAGACCGCCGCCGCGCTCAACCCTCCGGCGGGGCGCAACGGCGGCGACCTGGTCGTCGAGACCCTCCAAGGGCTGGGCGCCACCACGGTCTTCGGCCTCCCCGGCCAGCACGCGCTCGGCATGTTCGACGCGCTGCGCCGCTCGGCGCTCTCGTACGTGGGGCTGCGCGTCGAGAACAACGCGGGCTTCGCAGCCGACGCGTACGGCCGGATCACCGGCGAGGTCGCCCCGCTGCTGCTCTCCACCGGCCCCGGCGCACTGACCTCGCTCGCCGCGCTCCAGGAGGCGGCGGCGGCCAGCGCGCCCGTGCTCGCGATCTCCAGCCAGGTCCCGACGGCCGGGCTCGGCGGCGGACGCCATGGGTACCTGCATGAACTCCGCGACCAGAAGGCGTCGTTCCGCGACATCGTGAAGTCCGTGCACACCGTGCGCACCGCGTCCCAGATCCCCTCCGCCATCGCGGCGGCCTGGGAGTCCGCGCTGACCGCCCCGCACGGCCCCGTCTGGGTGGAGATCCCGCAGGACGTGCTGCTCGCGGAGACGACCCTCCCGCCCGTCACCGCGATGGACGCGACCCCGCGCGAGCTGGAGCCGCGCCCCGAACTGACCGCGGTGGCAGCGCACCTGCTCTCGCACGCCGAGCGCCCGGTGATCATCGCGGGCGGCGGTGTCGTACGGTCCGACGCGGCCGGAAAGCTGCTCGCGCTCGCCGAACGCCTCGACGCCCCGGTCGTCTGCACGGTCGGCGGCAAGGGCGCGTTCCCGTGGGAGCACCCGCTCTCGCTCCAGTCCTGGATGGAGGACCGGCACACCACGGACTTCCTGGAGGCGGCGGACGTCCTGCTGGTCGTCGGCTCCGGGCTCGGCGAACTCTCCTCGAACTACCACACGTTCAAGCCACGCGGCCGGGTCGTCCAGATCGAGGCCGACCTCGGCAAGCTGGAGTCCAACCACCCGGCGCTCGGCATCCACGCGGACGCCCGGATCGCGCTGTCCGCCCTGCTCGATACGGTGGAGGAGCGCACCGACCCGGGCGCTGCCGACGCCGTACGCACCGTCCTCGCCAAGGTCGCGGAGCGGATCGCGGGCCAGGACCTGGACGGGGAACAGCAGATCCTGGCCTCGGTCAGGGCCGCGCTGCCCGCCACGTCGCCCAGCTTCTGGGACATGACGATCCTCGCCTACTGGGCCTGGTCCGCCTGGCCCGGCGCCCTGCACTCCGCCCAGGGCGCGGGCGGCCTCGGCTACGGCTTCCCGGCCGCGCTGGGGGCAGCGGTCGCCGACCCCACCACACCGGTCCTCGCGGTGTCGGGCGACGGCGGCGCGATGTACTCGATCGCGGAGCTGGCCACGGCCCGCCAGTACGGTCTGCCGGTCACCTGGCTGATCGTGGACGACGGCGGCTACGGCATCCTGCGCGAGTACATGGAGGACGCCTTCGGCGAGGCCACCGCCACGGAACTCACCCGCCCGGACTTCGTGGCCCTGGCGGAGTCCTTCGGGGTCCCGGCACTGCGTACGACTCCGGAGACCCTGACCGAGGATCTGGCCAAGGCGTTCGCGGAGCCGGGCCCTTCGGTGGTCGTGCTGCCGGCGGTGCTGAAGATGTTCGCGCCCACGCATCTGGGTTGAGGCGCGGCCGTGGGGACACGGCACAGGGCCTTTCGTTCGGGTCAGGCCGGGCCGGCCTGACCCGAACGGCCGGCCTCACCCTCGTACGAGCGATGAGGCCTCCTGGGCTTCGAAGGTGCGCAGCACATCGGCCGCGATGCTCACGGCAATGGTCGCGGGTTCCTTGCCGGTGATGTCGGCCAGCCCGATCGGGGTCTTGATCCGGTTGATGGCGGCCTCGTCATGACCGCCCTCGGTGGCAAGGCGTTTGCGGAACCGTGCCCACTTGGCCGCCGACCCGATCAACCCGATGGAACCGAGATGGGGCGTGCGCAGGGCGGCGTCGCACAGCGCGGCGTCCTCGGCGTGGTCATGGGTCATGATCAGGACCTGGGTGCCGGGTGGCAATGTCTCCAGCACCTCCTCGGGCAGCAGCGGTGTGTGATGGACGTGCACGTCCGCCACCGCGTCCGCGAGCACGCCGAGCCGCTGCTCGGTGAGGATGTCGGAACGGGTGTCGATCAGATGGAGGTCGAGATCCTGACGCGCCAGGATGCGCACCAGTTCCAGCCCTACGTGCCCGACCCCGAAGACCGCCACCGCCCGTACCACCGGCAGCGGTTCGAGCAGCACCGAGACCGTGCCGCCGCAGCACTGCACGCCATGCCGGTTGGTCACCTTGTCGTTCAGGGCGAAATCAATCAGCTCCGGCTCCGGCTTGGACGTGGTGATCATTTCCCGGGCCCGGTCGATGGTGACGGCCTCGACGTTGCCGCCACCGATCGAGCCCCACGCCTCGGTCCGACCCACGACGAGTTTCGCACCGGCGTCGCGCGGCGCATGGCCGCGCACGGTCGCGACGGTCGCCAGCACGCCGGGCTCCCTGCGTGTTCGCAACCGTGCGACCGCGGCGACCCATGTCATGTCAGGCACCGCTCAAGGCTTCTGCGTCGGTTCGGACCTTGCCGTTCGCGGTCTGCCTGTTCGCGGCTTGCCCGTTGGCGGCCGGGCCGTTGGTGGTCTGCCCGTTCGCGGCCCGCCCGTTGGTGGTGAACCCGTTGGGCGCGTGGCCGTTCTGCCGGCCGGTGTCGCTCTGCCGAGCCGCCTGGATCGCCCAGTACATCGCCTCCGGCGTCGCGGGCGAGGCCAGCTCGACGCTGGTCCCGCCCGGCCCGAACGCGGCAGCGGCCTGCCGCAGCGCCTCCCGTACCGAGAACGCCAGCATCAGCGGAGGCTCACCCACCGCCTTGGACCCGAACACCGCGCCCTCTTCGGTGGCGTTCTCCATCAGCGTGATGTTGAACTCCTCGGGCATCTCCGAGAAACTCGGCAGCTTGTAGGTGCTCGCGGCCTGGGTCAGCAGTCGGCCCCGGTTCGGCCCGTCGCCGGTGTCCCAGCGCAGGTCCTCAAGCGTCAGCCAGCCCGCGCCCTGTACGAACCCGCCCTCGACCTGACCGATGTCGATCATCGGGGACAGGCTGTCGCCGACATCGTGCACGATGTCCACCCGCCGGATGCGGTACGCGCCGGTGAAGCCGTCGACCTCCACCTCCGTCGCGGCGGCGCCGTGGGCGAAGTACTTGAACGGCGATCCCCTGAAGCTCTTCGCGTCCCAGTGCAGTCCCTCGGTCCGGTAGAAACCGGACGCCGACAACTGGACCCGCTGGAAGTACGCGGTGTGCACCAGGTCGTCCCAGGCCAGCTCCTGGTCGTTGCCGAGCGCCCGCGCGACGCCCTCGACGATGCGTACGTCCGAGGCGTTCGCACCCAGCCGGGAGGCCGCCACCTGAAGGAGCCGCTCGCGCAACTGCTCACAGGCGTTCTTGACCGCCCCGCCGTTCAGGTCCGCCCCGGAACTGGCGGCGGTGGCAGAGGTGTTGGGCACCTTGTCGGTACGCGTCGGGGCCAGCCGGACCTTGTGCAGCGGGATCCCGAGCGTGGTCGCGGCCACCTGCAGCATCTTGGTGTGCAGGCCCTGGCCCATCTCGGTGCCGCCGTGGTTGATCAGGACCGAACCGTCCTTGTAGATCAGCACCAGCGCGCCGCCCTGGTTGAAGGCGGTGAGGTTGAACGAGATGCCGAACTTGATGCCGGTGATCGCGAGAGCCCGCTTGGTGTGCGGGTGCGCGGCGTTGAACGCGGCGATCTCGCGCTTGCGGTCGGCGATACCGGCGTTCTCCTGAACCTGCTGCCAGATGGCGGAGATCCGCTCGGCCTGCGTGACCGGCTGCCCGTACGGCGTCGTCTGGCCCTGCCCCGGCCGGTAGAAGTTGCGCTCCCGCAACTCCATGGGATCGAGGTCGAGCAGTGGTGCGCAGCGGCCCAGGATGTCCTCGATCACCAGCATGCCCTGCGGTCCGCCGAAGCCGCGGAACGCGGTGTTGGAGACCGTGTTGGTCTTGGCGATACGCCCGGCGACGCGCGCGTTGGGAATCCAGTAGGTGTTGTCGATGTGGCAGAGCGCACGGGCCAGCACCGGCTCGGACAGGTCCAGGCTCCAGCCGCCGTCCGCGGTCAGCGTCGCGTCCAGGGCCTGGATGCGGCCGTCCGCGTCGAAGCCGATCCGCCACTCGGCATGGAACCCGTGCCGCTTGCCCGACATGGTCAGGTCCTGAGTCCGGTTGAGCCGGAACCGGACCGGCCGGCCGGTCAGCTTGGCGCCGAGCGCGGCGACGGCCGCGAACCCGTGCGGCTGCATCTCCTTGCCACCGAAGCCGCCGCCCATCCGCAGGCACTGGACCGTCACCTCGTGGCTGGGCAGACCGAGCACGTGCGCGACGATCTCCTGGGTCTCCGAAGGGTGCTGGGTGCTGCTCTGGATGAACACCTGCCCGTTCTCGTCGACCTGCGCCAGCGCCGCATGCGTTTCCAGATAGAAGTGCTCCTGGCCGGCGAACTCGAACTCGCCGCTGAACACGTGCGCGGACTCGGCGAAGCCCGCGTCGGTGTCTCCTGCCACCATCACCGGCTTGGCACCGTGATAGCTGCCGGCCGCGATCGCGTCCTGCAACGTGATCAGGGAGGGCTGTTCGTCGATTTCCACCTCGACGGCGGCCGCTCCGATCCGGGCCGCCTCCAGGGTCTCGGCGAGCACCCAGGCGACCGCGTGGCCGTGGAACATGACCTCGTCGGGGAACAGCGGCTCGTCGTGCTTCATGCCGGCGTCGTTGACGCCGGGTACGTCAGCACCGGTCAGGACGTGCACCACACCGGGCACGGTCAGCGCGGGCCCGGTGCGCAGCGCGGTGATCAGGCCGCGGGCCTTCATGACCTGGACCGGGTACGCGTGCAGGACGTCCTTGGTGCGCTGGACCAGGTCGTCGGTGTAGAGAGCGGTACCGGTGACGTGCAGGAAGGCGCTCTCGTGCGGCATCGAAACGCCGACGACCGGCTTCTCGGGGATCTCGGACAAATGGCTCATGACGGCACCGCCTCAGTGGTTTGCGCGTACAGCTTCAGCAGGCTCTGGCCGAGCATCGCGGAGCGGTAGTCGGCGCTGGCGCGGTGATCGTTCATCGGTGTTCCCTCGGCCCGCAGTACGGGGGCCGCGGCCTCGACGGTCTCCGCCGTCCACGGCTTGCCCTCCAGGGCCGCCTCGGTGGCCAGGGAGCGGATCGGGGTGGCGGCCACGCCGCCCAGACCGATGCGTGCCGTACGGACGACCCCTCCCCGGATGTCCAGCGCGAAGGCGACGGCCACGCTGGAGATGTCGTCGAAACGCCGCTTGGCGATCTTGTGGAAGGCCACGACCGGCGACAGGGGCAGCGGGACGCGCACCGCGCGGATCAGCTCGCCGGGACGGCGCACGCTCTGCCGGTAGCCGGTGAAGTAGTCCGCCAGCGGGACCTCGCGCTCACCGTCGGCGTCGGCCAGCACCACCGACGCGTCCAGCGCGAGCAGCACGGGCGGGCTGTCACCGATGGGCGAGCCGGTACCCAGATTGCCGCCGAGGGTCGCCCCGTTGCGGATGAGCCGGGACGCGAATTGCGGAAACAGCTCTGCCAGCAGCGGGACGCTGCCATCGAGGCGGCGTTCGATCTCGGTGAGCGTCAGTGCCGCCCCGATTTCGATGTGGTCGGATGCGACCCGCAGCTCCCGCATCTCGGACAGCCGGTCGACGGCGACCACGCAATCCGCCCGGCGGGAACGGATGTTCACCTCGACGCCGAAGTCCGTGGAGCCGGCGACCACCACCGCGTCGGGCCGCTCGCGCAGCAGTTGCAGTGTCTCGGCCAGCGTGCTCTTGCGCAGGAACGAGCTGCCGTCCCGGGTGTATTCGGTGGCAACCGGTGCGGGCGGCGACTGCTCGCGACGCTGCGCCAGCGGGTCCTCGTCGGCAGGCGTACCGACGGCGAACGCGGCATCGCGGATCGGGCGGTAACCGGTGCAACGGCACAGGTTCCCGCTCAGCGCGTGCAGATCGAATCCGTTCGGACCGTGCTCGGCGTCGGTGTCGGCATCGACGTCCGTGTCGGTGCCGCCCGCCGAGCCGGCCGGTTCCGCGTGCGCGCAGCGGTTGGGGCGGTAGTACTCGGCTGCCATGCTGCAGATGAACCCCGGTGTGCAGTAACCGCACTGGGAGCCGCCGCGGACCGCCATCTCCTCCTGAACCGGGTGCAGTTCGGGTGGTGTTCCGGGTTTGCCGGGGGTGGCGAGACCTTCGGAGGTGATGACCTCCTGGCCGTCCAGTGCCGCGGCCGGGACCAGGCAGGCGTTGACCGCCACCCAGTCGGTGGGCTTGTTCACGCCGGGCCGGGCCACCAGGACCGAACAGGCGCCGCACTCGCCCTCCGCGCAGCCCTCCTTGGTGCCGGTGAGGCCACGCTCGCGCAGGAAGTCCAGCACCGTGGTGTGGGGTGCGGTCGGTGCGAGCGCTGCTTCCTTCCCGTTCACCGTGATGCGCGCCCCTATCATGACGGGCCTTCAATTCGCTGCGGGGCAGGATTTCGCTGCAGGGCAGGTCGATTCATCATGTTCGCCAATTTCGGGCAGCTTTCTATGCTCGGACGCGCCACGTCAGGGGCGGGCGCACATCGGCACGCGTCAGCGCTGTGCCGGGAATGGTGAGGGGGAAATCAAAGAAACGTGCCACGGAAGGCGGCACATCAGAACGGCGTGCTCAGCAGCCGTGTGCGACCTGACCCGGGGCCCAGACCGTGAGGCGGGCGAGGCGAGCGACATCAGAGCAGGTGTACATCTGCTGGTCGCCTCCTTCAGTGATTACAGGTCTACTTCATCGAAAAGTAGTGGTTGAAGCCACCGAGGTCAAGAGAAGTTGATCTTGCTTTTTGGTGGACCGACCAGATTTTACGGGATGTGGAGACCCTCGGGGAGGCCGTCTGCTCGTGCAGGACCAGCGGGCGCCGGCCGGCGCGTGAGTATCCTGGCGGGTCCCGAACTGCTCGCGGCGCCCGCGCAGCAGCTTCGCGAGATGCTCGGCCACCATCCCGCCGTCCGGCAAGACGCGCCGACGCGCCGACCCGCCGTGCTGACACCGCCTGCACGCTTCTCTGACCGCTTCCTGACATCGCGTGACTACTGTCCCGGCGCATGCACATTCCATCTCATCGCCCCTGCGGTCAGCAGGGCAGCACCCGCAGGACCCTCCGCCGCGCGATCGGGGCCACCGTCACGGTGTCGGCGGCCGTCGTCGCACTGGTCACGCCGGCCGCGGCCGCCAACGCCGTACCGCACAACCCCTCGTCCAGCAGCGGCGGCGCGGCAGGACCGGACACCACCACCACCCACGCCGGCGCCACGACCGCACAGGAGCGCAACCGGACAGACGCCTACTGGACCCCTGAGCGGCTGAAGCTGGCGAGCGCTGTCGTCCCCGAGATCACCCCCGTACCCAAGGACGACGACACGCCGGACGACCCGCGGCCGCTTCCCGCGAACACGCCGGACTCCGGGTCCGTGTGGACTCACGGCGGGGCGGTGGTGAAGAACGTCGGCCGCCTGTTCTTCACCTTCTCCGACGGCTACGACGGCAGTTGCACCGCGACGGTCGTCACGAGCGCCAACCGCAGTACCGTCGTCACGGCATCACACTGTCTGAGAGGCGTCGGTTCGCCTTCCGGCGACGACACCTGGAACCACAACTTCTACTTCGTTCCCGGCTATCGCAACGGAACGAAACCGCTCGGTGGCTTCAGCATCAGGACCATGGCCACCTCTTCCCGCTGGAACGCCGACCCGGACACCACGCAATCGTCGGACATCGCTGCCGCCGGTTACGACACGGGACTCCTCGTGGCGAACCCGGCTGCCGGGGGACAACCGATCGCGGACATCACCGGAAGCCAGCACATCGGGTTCGGTCAGCCCGTCGAGGGCGAGTTCATCCATACCTTCGGATACCCGAGCAACGGACTCAACGATCCCAAGGACAAGTACGTCGGCTCCCGCATGATCCACTGCGCGGGCACGAGCCACCCCGGTCCCAAGGTGCCCCTGTTGTGGGGTGAGACCTGCGACATGTCGGCCGGATCGAGCGGTGGACCTCACCTGGCCCACTTCGACACCCGCACCGGCACCGGCACCGTCGTGGGCATCACCACCACCAGCGAGGAACTCGCGGGCGGGCCGACCCCCACGCTCTACGCCACGCGCTTCGGTGACAGCGCCCACCGCCTCTACGACTGGGCGCAGTCGCGCTAGCACCGTCCGTCTGGATCAGGCCGCGAGCCCGGCAGGATCCAAACGAAAGACCTAGGTCCGCAGACCTGTCCCCGTACGTCCTTCGGACGGACCCGTACCCCGGAATGTTGCAGCGGGATGAAATCCCCAGGTCGCCGCGTTGGATCCTTCCGGTGGTATGAGACAACGGGAGGCACCAGTGGCGGACGCCGCGCAACAGGACGCCGCGCAACAGGACAGCGCGCAACAGGACAGTGCGCAGCAGGGCGGCGCGCAGCAGGACAAGGCCCAGGTCGCCGCGGCCGGGGGAGCGCGGCGGCAGGGCTGGGCTCGGCGGATCGTCGGGTACGCCTGGCGGTACCGGCGCAATGTGCTGCTGGCCCTCGGGTCGTCGCTCGCCGGGATGGCCGTCATGGCGCTCGTCCCGCTGGTCACCAAGGTGATCATCGATGACGTCATCGGCAACGGCACCCGGTCCCTCGCCGTCTGGACGGGGCTGCTGATCGGCGCCGCCGTCGTCGTCTACGTCCTCACCTACGTCAGGCGCTACTACGGCGGACGCCTCGCGCTCGACGTCCAGCACGACCTCCGTACCGAGATGTACGGAACGATCATGAAGCTGGACGGGCGCCGGCAGGACGAGCTGTCCACCGGGCAGGTCATCGGCCGCGCCACCAGCGACCTCCAGCTCATCCAGGGTCTGCTCTTCATGCTGCCGATGACCCTCGGCAACGTGCTGCTGTTCGTGATCTCGCTGGTCATCATGGCCTGGCTCTCCCCGCTGCTCACGCTGATCGCCGTGGCCGTGGCGCCCGCCCTGTGGATCATCGCCAAACGCAGCAGGACCCGGCTCTTCCCCGCCACCTGGTACGCCCAGGGGCAGGCCGCCGCCGTCGCCGGCGTCGTCGACGGAGCCGTCACCGGGGTCCGCGTGGTGAAGGGGTTCGGCCAGGAGGACCAGGAGACCGGCAAGATCCGCACGGTCAGCCGCAGGCTCTTCGCCGGGCGGCTGCGCACCATCAAGCTGAACTCCCGCTACACCCCGGCCCTCCAGGCCGTCCCCGCCCTCGGGCAGGTCGCGATGCTGGCGCTCGGCGGCTGGCTGGCCACCCGCGGCGAGATCACCCTCGGGACGTTCGTCGCCTTCTCCTCCTACCTGGCGCAGCTCGTCGGCCCGGTCCGGATGCTCGCCATGGTGCTCACCGTCGGCCAGCAGGCCCGCGCGGGTGTCGAGCGCGTCCTTGAGCTGATCGACACCGAGCCGTCCATCGAGGACGGTACGAAGACGCTCCCGGCGGACGCCGAGGCCACCGTCGAGTTCGACGGCGTCTCCTTCGGGTACACCGACGACCGGCCCGTGCTCGACGGCTTCTCCCTGACCATCGCGCCGGGCGAGACCGTCGCCGTCGTCGGCTCGTCCGGCAGCGGCAAGTCCACCGTCTCGCTGCTCCTGCCGCGCTTCTACGACGTCTCGCAGGGCGCGGTCCTCATCGGCGGCCACGACGTACGCGAACTGACCCTGGAGTCGCTGCGGTCCGCCATCGGCCTCGTGCCCGAGGACAGCTTCCTGTTCTCCGACACCGTCCGCGCCAACATCGCCTACGGCTTCCCCGACGCCACCGACGAGCAGATCCGCACTGCCGCGCGCGCCGCCCAGGCCGACCGCTTCATCGCCGAGCTGCCCGCCGGATACGACACCACCGTCGGCGAGCACGGCCTCACCCTCTCCGGCGGCCAGCGCCAGCGCGTCGCGCTCGCCCGCGCCATCCTCACCGACCCCAGGCTGCTCCTCCTGGACGACGCCACATCCGCCGTGGACGCCCGCGTCGAGCACGAGATCCACGAGGCGCTGCGCGGGGTGATGGCGGGCCGGACCACCCTGCTCATCGCGCACCGCCGCTCCACCCTCAACCTCGCCGACCGGATCGCGGTCATCGATGGGGGCCGGCTCGCCGACGTCGGCACGCACGCGGAGCTGGAGGAGCGCTCGGCGCTCTACCGGCGGCTGCTCACCGACCCGGACGAGCTGGGCGGTGTCTCGCCCGGCCACACCGGGCCCGTGGCGGACGAGCCGGAGGACACCTCCGTACGCGCGGAGCTGGACGCCGAGTTCGACGTCGAGCGGGGCATCACCCCGCCGCTCTGGGTACGCAACGAGACCCCCGGCACCGGCACGGACGCCGCCCCCGCCCCCGGCGGGATGCCCGCGACGCCCGAACTCCTCGCCCAGGTAGCCGCGTTGCCGCCCGCCACGGACACCCCGGACGTGGACGAGGCGCACGCCGTCGCCGCCGAGACCTCGTACGGGCTGCGCCGGCTGCTGCGCGGCTTCGGGCCCGTCCTGCTCATCAGCCTGTTCCTGGTCGCGGTCGACGCGGGCATGGGGCTGCTGCTGCCCGTACTGATCCGGCACGGCATCGACCAGGGCGTCACCAAGCTCGCCACCGGCGCGGTGTGGACGGCGGCCGGGCTCGGCCTGGTCACCGTGGCCGTCCAGTGGCTGGCGCAGACCGGGGAGACCCGGATGACCGGACGCACCGGCGAGCGGGTCCTCTACACGCTGCGCCTCAAGATCTTCGCGCAGCTCCAGCGGCTCGGCCTCGACTACTACGAGCGTGAGCTGACCGGCCGGATCATGACCCGGATGACCACGGACGTGGACGCGCTCTCCACCTTCCTGCAGACCGGTCTGGTCACCGCGTTCGTCTCGGTCGTCACCTTCTTCGGCATCCTCGTGGTGCTGTTCGTGATCGATGTCCAGCTGGCCCTTGTCGTCTTCGTGACGCTGCCGTTCCTGGCCGTCGCCACGTACGTCTTCCGCAAGAAGAGCGTCCAGGCGTACGAGCTGGCGCGCGAGCGGATCTCCGTCGTCAACGCCGACCTCCAGGAGTCCGTCTCCGGGCTGCGGATCGTGCAGGCGTTCCGCCGCGAGTCCACCGGCGCGGGCCGCTTCGCCGGCCGCAGCGACCACTACCGGCAGGCGCGGGTGCGCGGCCAGTGGCTGATCTCCGTCTACTTCCCGTTCGTGCAGCTGCTGTCGTCGGTGGCCGCGGCCGCCGTGCTGATCGTCGGTTCGCACCGGATCGAGGCCGGCACCCTCACCACGGGCGCCCTGGTCGCGTACCTCCTGTACATCGACTTGTTCTTCGCCCCCGTGCAGCAGCTGTCCCAGGTCTTCGACGGCTACCAGCAGGCCACCGTCTCGCTCAAGCGCATCCAGGAGCTGCTCACCGAGCCCACGTCGACCGAGGCGAGCACGGTGCCGCTGGATGTCACCGCGCTGCGCGGCGACATCGCCTTCGAGGGCGTCTCGTTCGCGTACGGGGCGGCCGACGGGACCGATGGAGCCGATGTGGCCGAGGCGGCGCTGAGCGGCATCGATCTGCGGATCCCGGCCGGGCAGACGGTCGCCTTCGTCGGGGAGACAGGCGCGGGCAAGTCCACGCTGGTCAAGCTGGTCGCACGGTTCTACGACCCGACAGCCGGCCGGGTCACCGCCGACGGCACCGATCTGCGGGACATGGACATGACGGCCTACCGCCACCGGCTCGGGGTCGTCCCGCAGGAGGCGTACCTCTTCGCGGGTACGGTCCGCGACGCCATCGCGTACGGGCGGGCGGACGCGACCGACGCCGAGGTCGAGGCGGCGGCGCGGGCGGTCGGCGCACACCACATGATCGCGACCCTGGAGGGCGGCTACCTCCACGAGGTGGCCGAGCGCGGCCGCAACCTCTCGGCGGGTCAGCGCCAGCTGATCGCGCTGGCCCGCGCCGAACTGGTCGACCCGGACATCCTGCTGCTCGACGAGGCGACGGCCGCGCTCGACCTGGCGTCCGAGGCCCAGGTCAACCAGGCCACGGACCGGATCGCCGGCCGGCGGACCACGCTGGTGGTCGCCCACCGGCTGACCACCGCGGCACGGGCGGACCGGGTGGTGGTGATGGACCACGGCCGGGTGGTCGAGGACGGCACGCACGAGGAGCTGCTGGCCCTGGACGGCAGCTACGCACGGCTGTGGCGGACCTTCGTCGGGGAGCCCGCGGAGGTGGTGGCGTAGGGCATTTCGTCTGGATCAGGCCGGCCCCTCCCCTTCCTCGGAGAGGGGAGGGGCCGGGGCCCTCGTGAAGGTGCTGTGAGTGCGGGATGAGAGCGTTACCGGGGCCGCACGTCCGCCGCCGGGACAACTTTTCCTCCCGTTCGGCCCTCTTCCATACCGGGATGTGCAGCCCCGACAGCGCACACACCGGAAGCGGGAGCTGAGATACGGTGCCGACGATCAGCCAGCGGATGCACTTGGTGCTGCTCACCGCCTGGACGGTGCTGTGGTTCGCCGTGGTGGAGCCGCACGGCGGCTTCTCCTGGCACTATCTGCGCGCCGGCGGCGAGCTGCTCTACCAGGGTTCCGGCTCCGGCGGTCTCAACCTCTACGCCCACCATCCCGAGCTCCAGATGGGCCCGGTCAGCTTCCTCGTCGCCGGACTGTTCAACCCGTTCCCGGAAGCCACCGGCCAGTTCCTCGCCGCCGCGCTGATGTCCCTGCTCGGCCTGGTCATCGTCGTTCTGGCCGGGCGCAGCGCCGCACACCATCTGCTGGGCACCGGCACCAACCACCAGCGGCTGCGCCAGCGGGTACTGATCGCCGGGCTCGCCTTCATCCCGATGTGGATCGAGGTCGCGGTCCGCTTCGGGCACCTGGACGACGTACTCGCGCTGTTCTTCACCGCGCTCGCGGTCCGGGCCGTCACCCGGGGCACCCCGGCCGCCACCGGCGCGTTCCTCGCCCTGGCGATGGACTCCAAACCCACCGCGCTGGCCTTCCTCCCGCTGCTGCTGGCCCTTCCCCGGCGGCACTGGCTGCGGGCCGCCCTGTGGTGCGCGGGCCTGGTGGCGGTCGCCTGGCTGCCGTTCTTCGTCGGCGACCCGCAGTCCTTCGCCGCGGCCAAGTTCGCCATCCCCAACCATCCCGCGTCGGCCCTGCGCTGGCTCGGGGTCGGCGATCCGGAGACGCCCGGCTGGGACCGCCCCGCGCAGGCAGCCCTCGGCCTGGTGCTCGGCACGGTGGCGGTCTGGCGGGGCCGCTGGCCCGCGGTGGTCCTGCTCGGTGCCAACGCCCGGATCGTGCTCGACCCGAGCGTCTACACGTACTACACGGCGTCGGTGCTGCTCGGCACGCTGCTGTGGGACGTCATCGGGCAGCGCCGGCTGGTGCCGTGGTGGAGCTGGCTGGCGCTGCTGACGCTGTACGGCAGTGTCTTCGTCGTTCCGGACGACGCCCTGCGCGGTCTGCTGCGGCTGGCGTTCGTAGCGGTGTCCACGGCGTATGTGCTGCTGTGGCCGGTCCGCGAGCGGGGCGGCCGGGGCGGGGTCCGGGGCCGTCGCAGGCCACGCGCCCGTGCGGGGGTTCCGCTGGCGGAACCGGGCCGGTGACGGTTTCGCGGCGACGGTTCGGCGGTTCGTGACGGTTCCGCCGGTGCACGGGGGGTCCGGTCTGCCGGCGCACGGGCAGGTGGCAGGGCGGATGGCATGGGTTGCACCGAACCTGTCATCATCTGTCCGCTTCTGCGGCGCAACCAGCGGACTGTCCCTTGCGTCCGTACACACATACGCTCGCGCGGCCGAAGGGGAAGAAGTGTTCGAGTTGTGGCGAAAGCCGGAGAGCGGGCCGGAGCACGGGGTGGGGCCCGCACCGGTGCGTCCGCCGGTGCGCGAGTCCGTGCGGGCACCCGCCCGCGGCCCGGGAGCCGGCCGCTGGGCCGCGGGCCTGACGGCGGCGGCCGCGGTGGCGCTCGCCCTGGTGGTGCCGGGCGCTCACCCGGCGAGCGCCGCGTCCGGGTGCCCCGGCCACGAGGTCAGGTCCGTGGGCTTCGCCACCGGTCGGCTCCAGGTCTTCCGGAGCGGCCAGTACGTCTGCGCCGTCACCCTCGCCAAGAAGCCGGGCGCCAGGAGGCAGATGTCGGTCCAGCTCCAGGTGCGCGGCGGTCTGCCGGTCTCCGACAGCGGGCGGTTCACCCGTCTGGCGGGGCCGGTGAGGGTCCGTGCGGCGAACCGCTGCGTCCGGGCTGTGGGCGCGGTCTCCGGCAAGAAGGGGGCGTCGGGCTGGTTCCTGTGCTGAGCGGGTGATCGCTCCCGATGGTCAACTGGGTCTGGCGTGCCTGGTGTTACCCCGGCTAGGTTCGCGGCTACTCGTTGTGATCCCCAGGGGAGGGCTGAATGCGCAAGTCGCTCAGATGGCTGCTCGCGTTCGTGGTGCTCATAGGCACCTTGAGTGCGGCGGGGGCATCAGCCGGTGCGGCCACCGCCGCGGGACCGGACACCACGGACATCAAGGCCCGGATCCTCGCGATTCCCGGCATGAGCCTCATCGATGAGAAGCCCTACCCGGGCTACCGCTTCTTCGTTCTCCAGTACACCCAGCCCATCGACCACCGGCACCCGTCGGACGGCACCTTCAACCAGCGCTTCACGCTGCTGCACAAGGACACCAGCCGGCCGACCGTGTTCTACACCGGCGGGTACAACGTCTCCACCACGCCCAGCCGCACCGAGCCGACCCGGATCGTCGACGGCAACCAGGTGTCACTGGAGTACCGCTACTTCACGCCGTCCAGGCCGCAGCCCGCCGACTGGTCCAAGCTGGACATCTGGCAGGCCGCCAGCGACCAGCACCGGCTGTTCACGGCGCTCAAGAAGATCTACACCCGGAACTGGCTGACCACCGGTGGTTCCAAGGGCGGCATGACAGCCACCTACTACGAGCGCTACTACCCGAAGGACATGGACGGGGTCGTGGCGTACGTCGCGCCCGACGATGTCGTCAACAACGAGGACTCGGCGTACGACCGGTTCCTCAGCACCGTCGGCACCAAGGAGTGCCGCGACCGGCTGGAGGGCGTCCAGCGCGAGGCGCTCATCCGGCGCGGGCCGCTGGAGAAGACGTACGCCCAGTACGCCAAGGACAACGGCTACACCTTCAGCACCGTCGGGTCACTCGACAAGGCGTACGAGGCCGTGGTGCTCGACTACATCTGGGGCTTCTGGCAGTACAGCCTGCTCTCCGACTGCGACACCGTCCCCGCCGACGCCCCGCACGCCACCGACCAGGAGATCTGGGACTCCGTCGACACGATCTCCGGGTTCTCCTTCTACACCGACCAGGGACTCGACGCGTACACGCCGTACTACTACCAGGCGGGTACCCAGCTCGGCTCGCCGGACATCAAGCAGCCCTGGCTCGGCAAGCTGAGCCGCTACGGCTACCAGCCGCCGCGGCACTTCGTACCCAGCTCCATCCCGATGCGCTTCCAGCCCGGTGTGATGGCCGACGTGGACAACTGGGTGAAGCACCACGCCGACCACATGCTGTACGTGTACGGGCAGAACGACCCCTGGGGCGCCGAGCGCTTCAGCGTCGGGAAGCACCCGCACGACAGCTACGTCTTCACCGCGCCCGGGATGAACCACGGCGCGAACGTCGACGGCCTCGCCCCCGCCGAGAGGGCGAAGGCAACCGCGCGCATCCTGGCCTGGGCCGGGGTGGCCCCGGCAGCGGTGCAGGCCGACCCGCTGCGGGCCAAGCCGCTCGCCCCGTACGACGCGACACTCGACCGCAAGAGCATGGAGCGCGAACCGTCCCTGCGTCCGTGACCCCGGTCCCCGCCCCGGCCCCGGAGGGTAATTGGCCCTTCAGGGAAGAGGATTGAGCTGTGCCCGCCGCGAAGTCCCGCGGCGGGCACAGCCTTTGCCGGTGAGCCCAGTCGTTGCCGGTGGGCCAGTCCTTCCGATGGGCCCAGTCTTTCCGGTGGGCGGCGGATCAGTACGTCAGGCCGTGCCCCACCGGATACAGCACCTTCGTGGGATCGTCCGCGCGCTGGACAGGGACCGGCAGCACACCGCGCGGCGAGACCCGGCCGGCGATCACCCGTGCCGCCGCCCGGAGTTCGACGTCCGTCCAGCTGTAGGTGGCGAGCGCGGCCCGGACTCCGGAGAGCTGCGCGATGTCGTACGGATTGCGGATCGCGATCTGCACCACCGGGACCTTGGTGGCGACCAGCGCCGCCACCAGCTTGGACTGCGCGTCGCCCACGGCCACGTCGTAGGTCCCGACGATCACGGCGCTCTTGCCCGCCGCCGCGGCCACCGCGTCGGCGATCAGGGCGGCGGTGGGTGCGCTGCCGGTCGGGAGCACCGTGGTGGTGAAGCCGAGACCGGTCAGCTCCTTGCCGAGCACGGTTGTCGGCGGGCCCGTCGTCCCCGAGGGCGACGCCGGGTCCGGGCCGACGATCAGCAGGCTCCGGGCGCTGCGCCGGGAGAGCGGCAGCAGCCGGTCCTGGTTCACCAGGAGGGTGGTGGTCCGCTCGGCGATCCGGTCGGCCGTCGCGAGATGGGAGGGGATGCCGACCGTCTTGTCGATCCGGACCTCGGCCACGTACGGGCTGCTGAAGAGCGCGCGCCGGTCCTTGAGCCGCAGGATCCGCAGGATCGATTCGTCCAGCCGCTCCTCGGTGAGCTCCCCGCTCTTCACGGCGTTGAGCACCGCGTGCCAGGCGGTGTCGAGGTCCGGCGGGTTCAGCAGCTGGTCGACACCGGCCTTGAGCGCGAGGACCGGCACCCGGTCGTCGCCGTACTTGTCCCGTACGCCCTGCATACCCAGCGAGTCGGTGACGACGACGCCGTCGTACCCCAGCTCCTGGCGGAGGATGCCGGTGAGGATCGGCTGCGACAGGGTGGCCGGATCGTTGCTCGGGTCCAGTGCGGGGAACTGGATGTGCGCCGTCATGATCGCGTCGATCCCGGCGGCGACGGCGGCCTTGAAGGGCGGGGCGTCGATGCTCTCCCACTGTGCGCGGGTGTGGGTGATGACCGGGATCCCGGTGTGGCTGTCGACCGCCGTGTCGCCGTGGCCGGGGAAGTGCTTGGCGGTGGCGGCGACCTGCGAGCTCTGGTACCCCTGCACCTCTGCGGCGACCAGCCGGGCCACGGCGGCCGGTTCGGAGCCGAAGGAGCGGACGCCGATGACCGGGTTGGCGGGGTTGACGTTGACGTCGGCGTCCGTCGAGTAGTCCTGCCGGATGCCGATCGCCCGCAGCTCGGCCCCGGAGATCCGGCCGACCGTACGGACGTCATCGCGCGAGCGCCCGGCGCCGAGCGCCATCGCGCCCGGGAAGAGAGCGGCCGGGTAGCCCACCCGGCAGACGATGCCGTGCTCCTGGTCGGTGGCGATCAGCAGCGGTACGGGGGTGCGCTGGGCGAGACCGGCGCGCTGGATGCCGTTGGAGAGGGCGGCGATCTGGTGCGGGTCGCGGGTGTTGTGCGCCCAGCTGAAGTAGATGATGCCGCCGACGTGGTACTTCGCGATCAGCTCGGCGGCGGTGCGGACGCCGATCTCTTTCAGGTTGGCGTCGATGTCGGCCTGGTCGGGCGCGGTGGCGGAGTGTCCGTACACCCGCATCACGAAGAGCTGGCCGACCTTCTCCTCGATGCTCATGCGGCCGATGAGCTGCTTGAGCTGCCGGTCGTGACCGCTGGGGCCAGGACCGGGGCGGTGGGGATCGGGGCGGCGGGGATCGGCGTGTGCTGTGGCGCCGGTGGCGCCCGTGGCTGCTGCGGCGACCGCGACGGCGGTGGCGGTGAGCAGAGAGCGTCTGGAGGTGCGGTACTGCACTGGTGCCCCTTCCGGCCATGCTGCGCAAGGAAACTGAAGGAAACTTCCAAGCAGCACCGATATCCGGAAAGTAACTGTCAGGTCAAGGGTGCGGGCCGGATCGGGGCGGCATTGGCCCGTTTGGCAGCAAGCCGGCCCGGCCCGGCCCGGCCCGGACGCGGACCGTCCGCCACGGCGGGTGGCGGACGGTCCGGGCCCCGGCCGGTTCGTGGTGCTGGTGGCCGTCGTGGCCGTCGTGGCCGTCGTGGCCGTCGTGACCGTCGTGGCCGTCGTGACCGCCGTGCCCGTCGGCCAGGTCACCTGGTGCCACGGCAGGGGACAGTCAGGCCGCGGTCCCGCCCGCCAGCCGTTCCAGATGCTCCCGACCCGCCGTCAGCAGGCCTGGCAGCTCGGCCGCCTGCGGATACCAGCGCTTCTCGTACTCCCAGCAGAGCCACCCCTGGCCCGGGGCGAGCAACTCCACGCACTCGGCGAGCGGCAGCACCCCGGCGCCGAGCGGCAGCGGGGTGGTGTCCTCGGCCGACGCGATGTCCTTGACCTGTGCGTAGCCGAGGTGCGGCGCGAGGACGGCATGGCTGGCCGCCGGGGACTCGCCGCCCAGCCAGGTGTGCATCACGTCCCAGAGCGCACCGACGTTCCGGTGGCCGACCGGTCCGAGCACCCGGGCGGCGTCGGCACCCGTGCGGTGCGAGTCATGGGTTTCGAGGAGGATCCGTACGCCCTTGTCCGCCGCGACTTCGGCGGCCGCTCCCAGCCTGCGGGCGGCGGCGGCGTCGGCCTCGGCCGGATCCTGGCCGCCACCACCGGGGAAGACGCGGACGAACGGGGCGCCGAGGTCGGCGGCGAGGAAGACCAGCTCGGCGAGGTCGCCCTCGATCTCCTTGTCGTCGCCGGGCGCGGCCACCCGTACGTATCCGGCCACCCCGAGGATCTCGACGCCGCCGCCGGCGAACTCCTCGACCGCCGCGGCCCGTTCCCGCAGTCCGGTGCCGGGGTGCAGCGCCTCCTCGGCGTGGGCGCGCAGTTCGACCCCCTGGTAGCCGCTGTCCGCTGCGAGCCGCACCACGTCCGGGACGGTCATTCCTGGCACTCCGAGGGTGGAGAACGCGAATTTCAACGCACTGTTCCTTCCTGAAGGCTGAGAGGTGCTGGTGCTGATGCCAGCACATCATTGGTACACGTGACGTGTTCCCGGTAGCCCGCCTCGCGGGCAGGTCCGCTCACCGCCCCGGCCGGCGCACGGCCGGACCCGTCACCGCATGCCCCGTCACCGTCCGGGCGGAGCCGTCGACGCCCGGGTGACCAGTTCGCCGCGTACCACCGCGACCCCACCCTTCGGCACCGCCTCGCGGCCCATCGCCAGCCGTCCGGCCCGCGCCCCCGCCTCGTACAGCGGCAGTCGCACCGTCGTCAGCGCCGGTACGGCGTCCACCGAGAACGGCAGATCGTCGAAACCGGCCACCGAGACGTCCTGAGGAATCCGCAGCCCCTTCTCCCGCAGCGCCGCGCACGCCCCCAGTGCCACCGTGTCGTTCGCCGCCACGATCGCGGTCAACCCCGGCTCTCTGCCCAGCAGTTCGAGGGTGGCGTGGTAGCCGGAGCGGCGGTCGTAGGGGCCGTGGACCGTGAGCGCCGCCCGGCCGTCGGGCAGGCCGGCCGCCGCCATGGCCAGCCGGTGGCCCGCCAGGCGGTCGCGGGTCGTCGTCCGTTCTGCGGGGCCGGCCACGTAACCGATCCGCCGGTGCCCCAGGGTCAGCAGATGCTCGGTGAGCCGCTGTCCGCCGCCCCGGTTGTCGAAGGGCAGCGCGGTCACCGTGGACTCGCTGCCGGGGATCGACGGGCGCCCGCAGAGCACCACACGCGTTCCCGCGCCGGTGAGTTTCGCGAGCTTCGCGGAGACCGCCGCGGTGTGCTCCGGGTCCTCGATGGCGCCGCCGGTCAGCACGACCGCGGCGGCGCGCTGGCGCTGGAGGAGCGTGAGGTAGGTGAGTTCGCGCTCCGGGGAGCCGCCGGTGTTGCAGACGACCGCCAGCTTCTCGCCGCCCGCGCGCCCGCTGCCCTCCTGGCCGCTGATCTCCGACTGGGCGGCGCCCGCCATGATGCCGAAGAACGGGTCGGCGATGTCGTTGACGAGGATGCCGACCAGGTCGGACGTGGCGGCGGCGAGTGAGCTCGCCGGGCCGTTCAGTACGTAGTCCAGCTCGTTCACGGCCGCCAGCACGCGCTCCCGGGTGGCCGCCGCCACCGGGTAGTTGCCGTTGAGCACCCGGGACACCGTCGCCGGGGACACCCGTGCGCGGGCCGCGACATCCGAGAGGGTCGCCGTCATCTCTGCCTCCGTGTCACTCGCCCGCGTCTCCTGTCATGTGGTCGCGGCCCGTGCGCCTGTCCGCGCCTCTTGCCCGCGCCCCTTGTGCGTGCCGCTTGCCCGTGCCTCTTGTCGGGGCCGGTGTGCGCAGGTTAGCTTCTTACCGCGTAGAAAGCGCTTGCTATGACCGTGTGGAGGGACCTTTCGTGACACGTAAGACAGTGCGGATCGCCATGAACGGCGTGACCGGCCGGATGGGCTACCGCCAGCACCTGGTGCGCTCCCTCCTCGCGATCCGCGAGGAAGGCGGCCTGGACCTCGGCGACGGCACGGTGCTCTGGCCCGAGATCGTCCTGATCGGCCGGCGTGAGCACGCCCTCCGGGCGATGGCCGAGAAGCACGGGCTCGACCACTGGTCCACCGACCTCGACGCCGTCCTGGCCGACCCGGCCGTCGACATCTACTTCGACGCCCAGGTCACCTCCGCCCGTGAAGAGGCACTGCGGAAGGCCATCGCCGCCGGGAAGCACATCTACACGGAGAAGCCGACCGCCACCGGCCTCGACGGCGCGCTGGAGCTGGCGCGGCTGGCCGGGGCCGCCGGGATCAAGCACGGCGTGGTCCAGGACAAGCTGTTCCTGCCGGGCCTGCTGAAGCTCAAGCGGCTCATCGACGGCGGCTTCTTCGGCAAGATCCTCTCCGTCCGGGGCGAGTTCGGCTACTGGGTCTTCGAGGGCGACTGGCAGGAGGCGCAGCGCCCCTCGTGGAACTACCGGGCGGAGGACGGCGGCGGCATCGTCGTGGACATGTTCCCGCACTGGGAGTACGTCCTGCACGAGCTGTTCGGCCGCGTCACCTCCGTACAGGCGCTCGCCACCACGCACATCCCGCAGCGCTGGGACGAGCGGTCCGAGCCGTACGAGGCGACCGCCGACGACTCCGCGTACGGCATCTTCCAGCTGGAGAGCGGTGCGGTCGCCCAGATCAACTCCTCCTGGGCGGTGCGGGTCAACCGCGACGAGCTGGTCGAGTTCCAGGTCGACGGCACGGAGGGCTCGGCCGTGGCGGGACTGCGCAACTGCCGTGTACAGCACCGCAGTTCCACTCCGAAGCCGGTCTGGAACCCGGATCTGCCCGCCACTCACGCGTTCCGCGACCAGTGGCAGGAGGTCCCGGACAACGGCGACTTCGGCAACGGCTTCAAGGTCCAGTGGGAACTCTTCCTGCGCCACATCGCACTCGACGAGCCCTACCACTGGGACCTGCTGGCCGGTGCGCGCGGTGTGCAGCTCGCCGAGCTGGGGCTGAAGTCCTCCGCCGAGGGCCGCCGTCTCGACGTTCCGGAGATCACGCTGTGACCATCCTGCTTCCGGGCACGGGCACGGGCACGGGCGCGGGCGCGGGCGGGGACGCCGGCGGTACGTACGCCTACACGCCCCGCACCGAACCCGCCGCGTTCACCGTGGGCGGCGCGCCGCTCGCCTCCCGTACCGTCTTCTCCGCCGCCCACGTCGTCGCCGACCCGTGCGCCGATGTCTCGCCCGACGGTCCGCCCGCCGTCGACTGGGACGCCACCCTCGCCTTCCGCCGCCACCTCTGGTCCCACGGACTCGGCGTCGCGGAGGCCATGGACACCGCGCAGCGCGGCATGGGCCTGGACTGGCCGGTCGCGGCGGAGCTGATCCGCCGGTCGGCGGCCGAGGCCAGGTCGGCGGGCGGTGCCATCGCCTGCGGCGTCGGCACCGACCAGCTCCCGCCCGGCGAAGTGACGCTGAAGCAGGTCGCCGAGGCGTACGAGGAACAGCTCAGCGTTGTCGAGGAGACCGGCGCGCAGGCGATCCTGATGGCCTCGCGCGGGCTCGCTGCCGCCGCGAAGAGCCCCGACGACTACCTGGAGATCTACGGGCAGTTGCTGCGCCAGTGTGCCGAACCGGTCATCCTGCACTGGCTCGGCCCGATGTTCGACCCGGCGCTCGACGGCTACTGGGGTTCACCGGACCTGGATGCGGCGACCGACACGTTCCTGGAGGTCATCGCGGCCCACCCGGACAAGGTGGACGGCATCAAGGTGTCGCTGCTCGACGCCCGACGCGAGGTGGAGCTGCGCCGCAGGCTCCCCGACGGGGTCCGCTGCTACACCGGGGACGACTTCAACTACCCCGAGCTGATCGCGGGCGACGAGCGCGGCTTCAGCCATGCCCTGCTCGGCATCTTCGACCCGCTCGGCCCGCTGGCCGCCGAGGCGGTCCGCGTCCTGGACACCGGGGACAGCCAGGGTTTCCGCGACATCCTGGACCCCACGGTCGAGCTGTCGCGACACCTCTTCCAGACCCCGACCCGCTTCTACAAGACGGGCGTGGTCCTCCTCGCCTGGCTGGCCGGACATCAGTCGCACTTCACGATGGTGGGCGGCCTCCAGTCGGCGCGCTCACTGCCGCACCTGGCGCGGGCGTACGAACTGGCCGACCGCCTCGGCCTCTTCCCCGACCCGGCGCTCGCGGAGAGCCGGATGAAGTCCTTGCTCAGTGTGTACGGAGTCGCCCAGTGACCGCGGACCTCGCCCGCTTCAGCATCAACCAGATGACCGTGAAGCAGCTCAGCCTGCCCGAACTCGTCACCGCCTGCACCGACTTGGGCGTTCCGGGGATCGGGCTCTGGCGCGAACCGGTCCAGCAGTACGGAGTGGAGGCGGCAGCCGCACTCGTACGGGATGCCGGCCTGAGCGTCACGACGCTCTGCCGGGGCGGGTTCCTCACCGCGACCGATCCGGCCGGGCGGGCGGCGGCGCTGGCGGACAACCGTACGGCGGTCGACGAGGCGGCGGCGCTGGGCACGGACACCCTGGTGCTGGTCTCGGGCGGCCTGCCGGCGGGCTCGAAGGATCTGCACGGGGCACGCGAGCGGATCGCGGACGCGCTGGCCGAACTGGGCCCGTACGCGGCCGAGCGTGGTGTGCGTCTCGCGATCGAGCCGCTGCACCCGATGTTCGCCGCGGACCGCTGCGTGGTCTCGACCCTGACCCAGGCCCTGGACCTGGCAGAACGCTTCCCGGCCGACCAGGTGGGCGTCGCCGTGGACACCTACCACATCTGGTGGGACGACCAGGCGCCGGCGCAGGTGGCCCGTGCGGGCGCCGGCGGCCGCATCTGCACGTTCCAGCTGGCGGACTGGACCACCCCGTTGCCGGCGGGCGTCCTGAACGGCCGCGGCCAGATCGGCGACGGGTCGGTCGACATGCGGGAGTGGCGGGAGCGGGTGGACGCGGCCGGGTACACGGGACCGGTCGAAGTGGAGCTGTTCAACGAGGAGCTGTGGGCGCGGGACGGCGTGGAACTGCTGCGGGAGACCGCTGAGCGGTTCGTGCGGTACGCGCTGTAGCCGACCGCGGACCGGCGCCGCAGCAGGCCAGAAATACAGCGAGGGGGCACAGCAAGAAGGGCGACCAGCCGGCTGGTCGCCCTTCTTGCTGTGCCCCCTCGCTGTGACCCCCTTCCGCTGTGCCCCTCCCTCACATTGCTCGTACTGTCCGAATTTCGTCGGTCACCCGATAAACCTGATGCGGAGCGAGATCGCTGCATCGAAGTAACTCGGCTGTCTCTCCGGGCGGGTTGGGCGAAGAGGCCGTTACCGTTCTCGTGGATCTGGACGGATTACCTGCGATTCGCCCCCTTCGTTCCTCTTCCAGCGTTCGGCGCGCGTGCGCCGAACGACGCCGTCGCAAAGGAGAGCTCGCCTGATGACCGTTGAGACCGGCCCGGAAGCACAGCTGGAGCCATCCCCGCAGTCCAGTCTGAGCACGGCGGCTGCCCGCAACCTCGCCACCACGACCAAGTCCGCCCCGCAGATGCAGGAGATCACCTCGCGGTGGCTGCTGCGGATGCTCCCCTGGGTGGAGACCAAGGGCGGCACCTACCGGGTGAACCGTCGTCTGACCTACACCGTCGGTGACGGACTCATCGAGTTCGTCCAGGACGGTGCCGGAGTCCGGGTGATCCCCCGCGAGCTGGGCGAACTGGCCCTGCTGCGCGGCTTCGACGATGTCGGCGTGCTGACCGCGATCGCCGACCGGTGCGTCCAGCGCGACTTCCGCGCGGGCGAGGTGCTGGCCGAGCGGGGGAACCTCGCCGAGCAGATCCACCTGGTCGCCCATGGCCGGATCAAGCAGACCTCCGCGGGCAAGTACGGCGACGAGGTCTCCGTGGCCCTGCTCGCCGACGGCGACCGGTTCGGGGAGAACGCCCTTCTGGACACCGACGCGAGGTGGGACTACACGGCCACTGCCGAGACCTCCGGCACCCTCCTCACCCTGTCCCGCGCGGACTTCGACGCCGTGGTGTCCGGCGCGCCGGGTCTCCAGGCCCACCTGGAGCAGTTCGGCTCGCTCGCTCTCCGGCCGCAGACCCGGCACGGCGAGGCCGAGATCGCGATGTCGGCCGGCCACACCGGCGAAGCCGTGCTGCCGGGTGCCTTCGTCGACTACGACCTCAACCCGCGCGAGTACGAACTCTCCGTCGCGCAGACCGTTCTGCGCGTCCACACCAGGGTCGCCGACCTCTTCAACGGGCCGATGAACCAGACCGAGGAGCAACTCAGGCTCACCGTCGAGGCGTTGCGGGAGCGCCAGGAGCACGAGCTGATCAACAACCGGGAGTTCGGTCTGCTCCACAACGCCTCCTTCAAGCAGCGGATTCAGACCCAGTCGGGACCGCCCACCCCCGACGACCTCGACGAGCTGCTCTGCCGCCGCCGCGGCACCAAGCTCTTCCTCGCCCACCCCCGGACGATCGCGGCGATCGGGCGCGGGTTCAACGCCTGCGGGCTCTACCCGGACCACGTCGACCTCGGCGGCCAGCAGGTCCCGGCCTGGCGCGGGGTTCCGATCCTGCCCTGCAACAAGATCCCCATCAGCAAGGACAACACCAGCTCGATCCTTGCCATGCGTACCGGCGAGGACGACCAGGGCGTCATCGGGCTGCATCAGACCGGCCTGCCGGAGGAGTACGAGCCGGGCCTTTCGGTGCGCTTCATGGGCATGAACGAGCAGGCGATCATCTCGTACCTGGTCACCACCTACTACTCCGCCGCCGTCCTGCTGCCCGACGCGCTCGGCGTGCTGGAGAACGTACAGATCGCCCGCAGGCCCTAGGGGCTGTCCGGCCCCCAGTCCCGGGACAGTCCACCCACCTGACCAAGGAGCTACGGATGCCCGATCCTGGGCCATCACTTCTGCAGCCGAGCGCTGCTCTGCAACGGATCCTGTGCGGCCCCAGCGGTCTGGGTACGGCGAGCCTGCACCTGGGACGGCGCGCGGAACTGCCGGCTCCTGCCGAGCCCGGGACCCAGCCCGGGACCGAGGCCGAGGCGCCGGTGGAGGGCACCCCGATCCCGGGCCTCTACTACCACCCGGTGCCGCCCCCCGACCCGGCGCGGGTGGAGGAGGTCAGCCGGCGCATCAAGGTGTGGGCGGTGGACGAGGTCCAGGCGTACCCCCCGGAGTGGGAGGACCAGTTCGACGGTTTCTCCGTCGGCCGCTACATGGTCGCCTGCCACCCGGACGCGCCCACCGTCGACCATCTGATGGTCGCCACCCGGCTGATGGTCGCCGAGAACGCGGTCGACGACTGCTACTGCGAGGACCACGGCGGCTCACCCGTCGGACTCGGCAGCCGGCTCCTGCTGGCACACACGGCTCTGGACCCTCTGCACACGACGGGGGAGTACGCGCCGGAGTGGGCGGACTCGCTCCAGTCGGACGCGCCCCGGCGGGCCTACCGCTCGGCCATGGAGTACCTCTGCCGGCAGGCCACCCCCTCGCAGGCCGACCGGTTCCGGCACGACATGGCCCGTCTGCATCTGGGGTATCTGGCCGAGGCCGCGTGGGCCGAGACGGATCACGTTCCCGAGGTGTGGGAGTACCTGGCGATGCGCCAGTTCAACAACTTCCGCCCCTGCCCCACCATCACCGACACCGTCGGCGGCTACGAACTGCCCGCCGACCTGCACGCCCAGCCGGCCATGCAGCGGGTCATCGCGCTCGCGGGCAACGCCACCACGATCGTCAACGACCTTTATTCGTACACCAAGGAACTCAACAGCCCCGGCAGACACCTGAACCTGCCCGTGGTGATCGCCGAACGTGAGGGCGTCTCCGACCGTGACGCCTATCTCAAGGCGGTCGAGGTCCACAACGACCTCATGCACGGCTTCGAAAGCGAAGCGGCCGCGCTGGCGGCCGAGTGCCCCGTCCCGAGCGTGCTGCGTTTCCTCCGGGGAGTGGCCGCGTGGGTCGACGGCAATCACTACTGGCACCAGACCAACACCTACCGATACAGCCTGCCCGATTTCTGGTAAGGAGCGGACTTCACCATGACCAGCACCGAGCTCACCACTGACGCCCCCGTTTACATCCCGGGCCCGGCGTCGCCGTACCAGGGTGACATCGCCCGATACTGGGACCGTGAGGCCAGGCCCGTGAACCTGCGTCTCGGCGACGTCGACGGGCTCTACCACCACCACTACGGCATCGGCGACGTCGACCACGCCGCACTCGGGGACGCTCGCGACAGCGAGTACGAGAAGAGGCTGATCGCCGAGTTGCACCGCCTGGAGTCGGCACAGGCCGAAGTCCTCCTGGACCACCTCGGCCCCATCGGGCGTGACGACATGCTCATGGACGCCGGCTGTGGCCGGGGCGGTTCGATGGTGATGGCGCACCAACGGTTCGGATGCAAGGTCGAGGGCGTCACCCTGTCGGCCAAGCAGGCCGAGTTCGGCAACCGGCGTGCGCATGAACTCGGCATCGACGACCACGTCCACGCCCGGGTGTGCAACATGCTCGACACGCCCTTCGAGACGGGGCAGGCAGCGGGCTCGTGGAACAACGAGTCGAGCATGTACGTCGACCTGGACGACCTCATGGCCGAGCACTCCCGTGTCCTCGGGGTCGGCGGCCGCTATGTGACCATCACCGGCTGCTGGAACCCGCGTTACGGCCAGCCCTCGAAGTGGGTCTCGCAGATCAACGCGCACTTCGAGTGCAACATCCACTCCCGCCGGGAGTACCTGAAGGCCATGGCCGACAACCGTCTCGTACCGCAGGCCATCGTCGACCTGACGGCGGCGACGCTGCCCTACTGGGAGCTGCGGGCCACGTCCTCGCTGGTCACCGGCATCGAGGAGGCGTTCATCAACTCGTACAAGGACGGCTCGTTCCAGTACCTCCTGATCGCGGCCGACCGCGTCTGACCGGTCCACCGCCCGGAGAGCAGCCGATCCGGACAGCCGGAAAAATAACTCCCCGCATCCGTACAACCCTTGCCCCGTAACGGAAGTCGTAGGTGGCATCAGGGCTTCAGGGGGACGGATCCGGGGGGAAACGGGAAGCTCTGGTGTCAGGGGAGGGGAATGCGGAGGGGGCCCGGTCCGGTGGACCGGGCCCCCTCCGCACGTTCTGTTCAGACCGGCACGTCCTGAACAGACCGGCACAGGCTGCTGCTCAGAAGAAGACCCCGCACCGCAGCAGCACATTCGCGTACGGGCGTGCCTCCCCCGTGCGGACCACCAGGCGGGTGCCCGCCGACAGGTCCTTGAGGTCGTCGTGCGGGACCAGCCGCAGGTCCGGGAAGCGGGCGTCCAGCAGGTCCGCCGTCGCCGGGTTCGCCTCCCGTACCTCGTGGGCGGCTGTCGCACCCTCCACGACCAGTTCCGCAAGCAGCCCGTCGAGCACCTCCGCGAACGACGGGACCCCGGCCCGGAACGCCAGATCCACCAGGCGGGGCCCGTCCGGGACCGGCATCCCCACATCGCAGATCAGCACACCGTCGCCGTGGCCCAACTCGGCCAGGGCGCCCGCGAGATGGCGGTTGAGGATTCCGGACTTCTTCATTCCGGCCGCACCTCGTCGGCGGTCGGATAGGACTCCTGCGCGCCGGGCTTGGTGACGGCGGTCGCGCCCACCCGGGCGGCGAACGCGGCGGCCTGCGCCAGGTCCTCGCCCTGTCCCAGGCGCCAGGCCAGCGCGGCCGTGAAGGCGTCGCCCGCACCGGTGGTGTCCACCGCGTCGACCTTGAGGCTCGGTACGTGCGCGCTCGTCCCCGTACGGCCGTCGGCGACCAGTGCGCCCGCCGCGCCGAGGGTGATTACCACGGAGCGCGGCCCGAGTGCGAGCAGCGCCCGCGCCCAGTCCTCGGGGGAGTCGCCCGCCGCGTCGCCCAGCACCGTCCTGGCCTCGTGCTCATTGACCACCAGCGGGTCACAGGCCGCGAGGATCTCGTCGGGCAGCGGCTGCGGCGGGGACGGGTTCAGTACGAACCGGGTCCCGTCGGGCAGTACCCGTACCAGCTCGGTGACCGTCTCCAGCGGGATCTCCAGCTGCGTCGACACCACCCTGGCCGCCTCGAACAGGCTGCCCGCCGCGCGGATGTCGGCCGGGGTGAGCCGGGCGTTGGCACCGGGGGAGACCACGATGCTGTTGTCGCCCGACGGGTCCACCGTGATCAGGGCGACACCGGTGGGCGCGCCGCCGACGAGGACGCCGACGGTGTCGACGCCCGCCGCGCGCTGGGACTCCAGCAGCAGCCGCCCGTTGGCGTCGTCCCCGACCCGGGCCAGCAGGGCGCTGCGGGCGCCGAGCCGGGCCGCGGCCACCGCCTGGTTGGCGCCCTTGCCGCCCGGGTGGATGACGAGGTCGGAGCCGAGCACGGTCTCGCCGGGCGCGGGGCGGCGTTCGACGCCGATCACCAGGTCGGCGTTGGCCGACCCTACGACCAGCAGGTCGTAGTCGTTCATATCAGTCCTGCTTTCGGAGTGGGCGGTCTTTCAGCGGCTCTCACCGGCGGCGGTGACAGGGCCGGTGGTGGCCTGTCAGGAGAAGTCGGCGGCGTTCTTCTTGGTGACGACCTTGACCGGCACCTTCACCATGCTGCCGACCTTCTTGCCGTGCGAGGCCCTGACCGCGTTCTGCACCGCGAGCTTGCCCAGCTCAGCGGGCTGCTGCGCGACCGTGGCGTACAGGGTGCCCGCCTTGACGGCCTTGAGCCCGTCGGGCGTTCCGTCGAAGCTGACCACCGGGATCGACGTGCCCGCCTTGGAGCCGAGCGCCTTGATGGCGCCGAGGCCCATCTCGTCGTTCTCGGCGAAGACCCCGGTGAGCCCGTGGTTCGCCTGGAGCAGATTGGTCATGACGTCCAGGCCCTTGGTGCGGTCGAAGTCCGCGGGCTGCCGGGCGACGATCTTGATCCCGGGGTACGCCTTCATGCCCTCTTCGAAGCCCTGGCCGCGCTCACGGCTGGCCGAGGTGCCAGCGGTGCCCTGGAGGACGACGATCCGGCCCTTGCCGCCGAGCTTGGCCGCCAGGGTCTTCGCGGCGAGCTTGCCGCCCGCGATGTTGTCGGATGCGACGAGGGTCGCCGTGTCCGCCTTGTTGACGCCGCGGTCGGCCGCGACCACCGGGATGCCCGCCTTGTCGGCCGCGCGTACGGAGGGGGCCGCTGCGTCCGAGTCCACCGGGTTGATGATCATGGCCTTGACGCCGGCACTGGTGAAGTTCTCGATCTGGTTGGCCTGCTGGGAGGCGTCGTTCTGCGCGTCGGTGACGGTCAGGTCGACGTTCTCGGCCTTGGCCTCCTGCTGGGCGCCCGCCTTCATCTGGACGAAGAACGGGTTGTTCATGGTGGAGAGGGAGAGCCCGACCTTGGTCCGGCCGCCCGACGACGAACCGGAGTTGAACCAGGTCACGGCGCCGACGACGGCCGCCACACAGACGACGGCGATGCCCGCCTGTGCCGCTTGCCTGCCCTTGCCGCCCGGGCCGCCGGCACCGGCACCCGCACCGGCCTGACCGGCACCGGAGCCCGCACCGGACCCGGCACGGCGGCGCAGCGTGTCCAGCAGGACGGCGAGCGCGATGACCACGCCGATCACGACCTGCTGCCAGAACGCCGACACCGAGAGGAGGTTGAGGCCGTTGCGGAGCACGGCCAGGATCAGCGCGCCGATCAGGGTGCCGGACGCCTTGCCGACACCGCCCGCCAGGCTGGCCCCGCCGATGACGACGGCGGCGATGGCGTCCAGCTCGTACCCGTCGGCGGCCTGCGGCTGCGCGGAGGAGAGCCGCGACGCGAGGACGATGCCCGCGGCGGCGGCGAAGAGCCCGGAGAGCGCGTAGATGGCGAGCTTCTGCCGCTTGACCCGCAGCCCGGAGAGCCTGGCGGCCTCCTCGTTGCCGCCGATGGCGTACATGGAGCGGCCGATGTACGTACGGGCCAGGATCAGCGCGGTGATCAGCCCCATCACGATCATCACGATGACCGGGACCGGCAGCCAGCCGCCGAGCGTGTCACCGAGCGAGGAGACCGAGCCGGGGAAGGCGATCGGGCTGCCCTGCGAGATGACCAGCGAGAGACCGCGGCCGATGGAGAGCATGGCCAGCGTCGCGATGAACGGCGGGAGTTTGCCGTACGAGATCAGTACGCCGTTGACCAGGCCGCAGGCGATGCCGGTGGCCACGGCGAGTATCACCGCGATCCAGACCGGTATCCCTTCGGAGGTCGCCGTCCACGCCAGCACGGTCGCGGAGAGCGCGGCGACCGAGCCGACCGAGAGGTCGATGCCCGCCGAGACGATGACGAAGGTGACACCGAACGCGAGGATCGCGGTCACGGCGGCCTGTACACCGACGTTGAGCAGGTTCTGAGTGGTCAGGAAGTCGCCGGAGAGCAGCGACATCGCCACCACCAGGACGACCAGGGCGCTGAGCGCGCCGTTGTCGAGCAGGATGCGGCGGACGACCGCAGAGGCGCCACTCGCGCCCGTATTGCTCTTGAGCGTGTCAGTGGTCACGGGAACCCTCTGCTTCCTTCACTTCGTTGTGGGAGGTTGCCGCGCTGACGGCGAGTGCCATCACCGCGTCCTGGGTCGCTTCGTGCGCGGGGAGTTCACCGGCGATCCGGCCCTGCGCCATCACCAGCACCCGGTCGCTCATACCGAGCACCTCGGGCAGATCGCTGGAGATCATCAGGACCGCGTGGCCCGATGCCGTCAGCTCGTTGATGAGCTGGTAGATCTCGACCTTGGCGCCGACGTCGATACCGCGCGTCGGCTCGTCCAGGATCAGGATCTTCGTGTCGGCGAGCAGCCACTTGCCGATGACGACCTTCTGCTGGTTGCCGCCGGAGAGCGTGCGCACATGCTGGCCGAGCCCGGCCATCCGTACGCCGAGCTGTCCGGCGACCCGGGCCGCGGCGGCCTGCTGGCCCTTGATGTCGACGAGGCCCGCGCGGGTGGCGGAGCGCAGCGTGACCAGGCCGAGGTTTTCCTCGACCGAGGCGTCGAGCAACAGGCCCTGGCCCTTGCGGTCCTCGGGGACCAGACCGATCCCGGCGCCCATCGCCGCGTTCACGTCGTGCCGGGGAAGCCGTCTGCCGATGACGTCGACGGTGCCCCTGTCGTACGGGTCGGCGCCGAAGACCGCGCGGGCGACCTCGGTCCGGCCGGCCCCGACGAGTCCGGCGATGCCGACCACCTCACCGGCCCGCACCTCGAAGCTGACGTCGTGGAAGACGCCGTCCCGGCCCAGACCGTGTACGGAGAGCAGCGGGGCCTCGGTGCCGGGGTCCGCGGCGGCCGGACGCTCCCGGGGGTACTGCTGCTCGATGCTGCGGCCCACCACCAGCCGGACCAGTTCGTCCTCGGGGGTGTCGGCGGGCACCTGGTCGATGCTGCGGCCGTCGCGGATCACCGTGACGCGGTCGCCGAGCGCGGCGATCTCTTCGAGGTGGTGGGTGATGAAGACGATGCCGACGCCGTCGTCGCGCAGCGCGCGGACGAGCCCGAACAACTTCTCCACCTCGCCGGATGTGAGCACCGCGGTGGGTTCGTCCATGATCAGGACGCGGGCCTCCAGGCTCAGCGCCTTCGCGATCTCCACCATCTGGAGCCGGGCGATGCCCAGTTCGCGGACCTTGGTGCGGGGCGCGATGTCGAGGCCGACCCGGGCCAGCAGCCCGGCGGCGTCCTGCTCCATCCGGGCCCGGTCGATCATCCCGAAGCGGCGCGGCTGGCGGCCGAGGAAGATGTTCTCGGCGACCGTCAGATCGGGGACCAGGTTGAACTCCTGGTAGATCGTGGCGATCCCGAGCCGCTCGGCGTCCTGCGCGCCGTGGATCCGGACCTCGCGGCCCTCGGCGAAGATCTTGCCGCTGTCGGGTCGGTAGGCGCCGGAGAGCATCTTGATGAGGGTGCTCTTGCCCGCGCCGTTCTCGCCGAGGAGGACATGGACCTCGCCACGGCGCAGGTCGAAGTCGACGCTGTCGAGCGCGACCACTCCGGGGAAGGTCTTGCGTATGCCTTCGATACGCAGCAACTCGTCGGGGACGCTCACCGGTTGCTCCTGTTCGGCGTGGGGGCGGGGGACGGGGGTGCGGGGGGTGTCGTGGAGCCGGGTGCCGCGGCGGGGGGCATGGTCACGGGCGTCGCACGGACGCCGGTCGTGGGCGCGGGAGTTGCGCCGGCGGGGGCCGTGGTCACGGGGGCCGGCGGCTCGCCGCACGAGCGGCGGACCACCAGCCGGGCGGGGAGGATCGCGGAGTGCGGCTCGCGGCCATCGAGACGGTCGATCAGCGCGCGTACGGCGGCCCGGCCGAGTTCGCCGGTCGGCTGGGCGATGGCGGTGATCGGCGGGTCGGTGTGCACGAACCACGGGATGTCGTCGAAGGCGGCCAGCGCGATGTCCTGCGGGATGCGCAGACCGTGGGCGCGGATCGCGTCCATCGCGCCCAGCGCCATCAGGTTGTCGGCGGCGAAGATCACGTCGGGGGGCTCGGCGAGTGCCAGCAGCCGGGTCGCCTCGCGGTGCCCGCTGCCCGCCTGGAAGTCGCCGTGCCCGATCCGGGCGTCGGGCAGCGGCAGTCCGTGCTCGCGCAGCGCCTCCCGGAAGGCGTCCACCCGCTCGCTGCCGGTGGTGGTCGTGGCCGGGCCCGCGATGATGGCGAGTCTGCGGTGGCCCAGCGCGTACAGGTGGGCGACCAGGTCGCGGACGGCTTCGCGCCCGTCCGCCCGTACGACGGGGACGTCCACGCCCGGGATCCAGCGGTCCACGAAGACCATCGGCACGCCTGCCCTGACCGCGTCGAGCATCAGCGGTGAGCCGCCGTCGGTGGGGCTGACCAGCAGACCGTCGATCCGGCGGTCGACGAGGGTGCGGATGTGGTGGTCCTGGAGGGCGGGCTGCTCGTCGGCGTTGCCGATGATCACGCTGTAGCCGTGCGCCCGCGCCTCGTCCTCGACGGAGCGGGCCAGCTCGGTGAAGTACGGGTTCAGCACATCGCTGATGACCAGGCCGAGAGTGCGGGTCTGCTGGGTGCGCAGCGACCTGGCGACCGCGTTCGGCCGGTAACCGAGGGCCTCCACGGCGGCCATCACCCGGGTGCGGGTGTCGGGCCTGACCGACGGATGACCGTTGAGTACCCGGGACACCGTGGCGACGGAGACCTCCGCGCCGGCTGCGACGTCCTTGATGCTCGCCATCGCTGGACCACCTCCTTGTGGGCCGCATGGAATCGATTACACGGGAGATTGGAATCGATTACATGGGTGGCGGTCAAGAGGAGTCCGGCATTCCGTAATCCGATCGTGACGGTGCGGCCGGGGCGCCCGGACGGTCACGCCCACCGGCCGGTGCCGCTTCCCCGTACCGGGCTGTCGGACCCCGGCGGTAACGTCGCACCATGTCCAACATGGCAGTGCTGGAAGGGGTCCTGGAGCGGATCCCAGTGCTTTGACAAACGCATAAGTGCAGGTCAAAGTAAGGAAGTGACCGTGAGACGTGTGCTACTGGCTGAACGGATCTCCTACAGCCGGGACGAGAAGAGTGAGTCGATCGAGGCTCAAGACGCCAGACTGAAGACGCGGGCCGCCGAAGAGGCGGCCCGCGTTGTTGGCATCACGGCGGACGTGTCCGTGTCCG